>CAZFFD010000027.1:0-30123 GCA_964518035.1 uncultured Methanotrichaceae archaeon
CCAGGGTTAAGCTCTCCCGACTTTATCCGACATTAGAGAGTTGACGCGACACTAGTCCTCTCACGATGGCCTCGTACCACCAGCGCATGCTTCCGACTATGCCTGTTTCATGGATGCGATCCACCTTGCCCGCTTGCACGCCACCAGTCCACAAGGGCGTCAGAGTCTGAATTCTAACTTCCATGATCTGGTCCTATCCCATAATCGGTCTTCATCCACAAACCCTCCATCCCAAAATGCATCCCAGACCATACCGCCACCGGACCCCTGCCCAATTCTCAGTTGGACTCGCTGAGTATGGTGCGTATGGCCTTTCAGCAGTTTTCCAGACTCATCGCAGCTAGTGAAGACACTTGACCCATTAGGAGACTTCCCCAAGGCCAGACGAAATCTCTCCGCCAGCAGGATGGCATTTGTGAGCCTCGGAGCCAAGCCGCTCAGGGAATAGGGGGCCACAGGAGTGGTATCATGGCAAACGGCACAAGTTGCCCTCGAAGCAGGCACTGCGAGCCACTCTTGAAAAGAATATGACGGAGAAGCATATGTAGCCTCCTCCAAGAACTTATCTAAGCCACGCTCTGCCATCGGCCTGTATGATATCGGTTATCCCTCCATTAATGGCGGAATAAGTGCCGCCTGACGTGTACTTGAGCACCTATCCCTCGTCTTTGAGAACAGAGGGATGTTCTGGGATAAAAGGTTGATCTTGCATGAAATGCAGGGACTAATGATAATTGCAAAGCTCCGAGTGAAAAGAGGAATTGGCTCATCTTTGCGTGTTCCGGTTTCTAACGAGGAAAACGACGCGATGCTTAGATTATAGTCGGAGAAATGCTAAGGCATATCTCCGTGAACACAAGTATCTATTCGTTAATTTACTCGTAAAGTCATGCGAAAGTCCCGTCCCCCGCATAACTGGATATCGATTATATTTGCATGCTTCAGCTCTACACCCGGACGGGCGTTTTCCTCAACGACCGTTTGCCCAAGTATGCTTGCGACTTCAGTCGCGAGAGGAATTGGGCGCTCCCGTTAAGTATTTACTACTGCTCTCTATCCTGAAAACCCCGTTCTCCTCAACGACTGCAATTTCCGTATCCAGAAAATGTCCGGCGGTCCATATGTTGGTCTTGGCATGAAGCGACACCTTCTGGACTGTGTAGCTTCCTCCAGCCAGTGCCAGGTAGGGAATGAGCTGATCTCCCAGGTGCACGTCCAGAGAAGCAGTGGACTTCAGCTCATCAATCATCTCCCCTGCCGCCCTTCGCCCAACCTTCTCAGCCGCCAGCCCCCTCTCGCCCAGACAGCTCGCGCCCTTGCCCCTATGCCAGAGGGTGATGCCGCTTCCCGTGGAAGGCAACTCTAATTGCTCCTGAGCAATCTCTGCAACATATCCCGCCTCAAGGAGCTTTTTTGCTGCCGCCTCCGCCTGCCTGGCTGTCACGTGCAGAGGCAGATTGGAGGAGTGAGAGATGCCCTGCACTGCCAACTGTGCCGCTTCCCGCCCACTCGCCTGAAAATGATGGGCCTTCAGCTCACGAGGCACGACCTTCAGGAGCACTATGCCCTGCCCTCTCGGATAGTACCCCCTCTGCAGCAGATCAAGCCGCACATCCGCTCCAAAAGATGAGAGGGCAGGAAGAAAGACGCTCCTGAAATAGTCTATCGTAGGAGACCATTGAACATCAGTTCCCCCATGCACTCGCAATGACACCGGCCCGTCCGCCTGAAGAAGGGCCGGCAGAAGACATTGCATGAGAAGCGTCACGCTTCCAGCGGTTCCAATTTCTACACGGTGACTGCCGCCTCGAATCTCCCCAGGAACGAAGACGATCTCCGAAGAGCCGGGTTCAACTCCCGATGTCTTCGCACTGCAGATGCCGGCCAGAGCCGCAATGGCATGAGCATGTTGAGCCGCCAGGCCTGGTTTAGGCCGGCCCTGCCGGATCCTCGTGATGTGCACAGGCTTTGCCGTTACCGCCGAGAGGGAGACGGCCGTCCGAACGATCTGGCCGCCGCCCTCACCAAAGGACCCGTCTATCTCAATCATCGAATGCATCGCCAATGGTCGCCCTCATCTCTTCACAGGCTTACTGCCGCTGACCTTTATGCTTGATATGAACCCCTCAACTCTCTTGATCTCTTCGACCGAGTCATCCAGGCTCTTCAAGATCGCCTTGCCGTGGGGATCAGCTACCATGCAATCCAGAGGAAAGTCAACTTCCTCGATCAACTGCACGTCCTCAAATCCAGCAGAACTTATGGCATCCAGATATTTCTCTTTGGTGACAGCCCCAGCCACGCATCCCACGTAGGCTTCAATGGATTGAAGGACAGAATCAGGCAGCTTCTTTTTAAGGACGATGTCCGAGACCATCAGCCTGCCGCCGGGCCGCAGGACCCTGAGAGCCTCTCTAAAGGCCTTCTTCTTATCGGGAACCAGGTTGATGACGCAGTTGGAGATGATTGCATCCACAAAGTTGTCCTCAACCGGCAAGGCCTCGATCTCCCCCAGCCGGAACTCAACATTGCCGTAGCCACCTTTTTTTGCATTCCCTCTTGCCCGGATAAGCATCTCCTCGGTCATGTCAACGCCTATCACGCGGCCACGCGGCCCGACGGCGTTGCTGGCCAAAAAGCAGTCGAATCCGGCTCCGGACCCGAGGTCTAGGACGGCCTCTCCTTCCTTCAGGGATGCGAGAGCAATGGGGTTACCGCATCCAAGCCCCAGGTTGGCTCCCTCAGGCACAGACCGCATCTGTTCATCTGTATAGCCGATCTTCTTGCTGATGCTCACAGGCTTAGCCGAACTGCAACACCCTGATCCACAACAGGATGAGGCATTTCTGGCCACTCGCGAGTAGCCTTCTTTGACTGCATTCTTTATGTCTTGATCATTCATCTCTTTTCCCATCTTCATCCACCTACTCAGAAAAGGCCTCATTCATTACCGGGCCCAGCCGGGATTTGACCATCTTCTCAAGCTCTTCCACCTTGATCAGAGATAGACAGCATACCATCCCATCCTTCTCCAGACTGAGAACAGCCAGCTTGTCTCCCGGCCTGATCTTTGCCCTCTCTCGGATCTCCTTGGGCAGAACCATCTGGCCCCTCTCGTCTATTGAGATAATCGACTCCACGCTGCAACTGCTGACCACTCCGCTCTGGCAGCAGGATCCTGTCTCTTCATTTGCGCTCGTCATTTGTTCCTCATGCTGTTGCAGCATTTGCAGAGCGCTCTGAAAATATAAGCTTTTCTGAAAAATCGGAAAAATCAGAAAACAAAAAAATGGTCTAAAAATATTTAGGCTGCTGGTTAATTTGTAGCCTTTGCATACAGACCTGAGAACTCATCACACTGGCTGATGATGCGCCCCGTTGCCTCTCTCAGAACGGCAATTGGATCTGTGCCGTCTGTGGTCAGCCGGAAGACGGGATTGTCCATGATTGGAAACTTGGTGTCGTAGGTGGCCATCAGCACTCGTTTATCAGCCAAGAGCTCAGTTCGCAGAAGGTTCAAGATCGTATGCCCTTCTCCAAAGAACTCGATGATCGCCTGATTCTCGGTCTTGTTTATGATCTTCAAATTCATCAGACTACCCCCAGTCCGTAGGCTGAACTCATCTTGCGCGTCTCGCTGCTGCCGCAATTGGGGCAGACCAGCTTATTGTCTTTTTTAGTTAGACCTGTTAGACAGCGATTGCAATAGGCCTTGATAACCCCCAGGTCCTCGTCTGCCGTAGATAGTCTCATCTGCCTGTCATCGATGATCTTGGCCTTGAGAATGTCGCGCATAGAGAAGAGGTGACGCAGATCCTTGACATAGGAGTTTCTCACATTGGATATATGAATTGTCGCCTCCTCGTCAGATATGGGCCTGTCCTCATGCCCCTTCTTAAAGACCAGGGAGACTATGACCAGGCTATCCTTGAGATCAATTACCTCAGCCACAACGATATCGCCCTGAGAGAGCCTTACCGGAGCATTAGTCTTCGGCATGACCATAGCCGATCTGGACTTCGAATCGATCTTGATGAGACCAGTGGTAGATGCAAAAATCTTTCCTTCCCTGGCATAGGTGCAGTCTCCGGGAACAAACTCCTCAGTTGATCCCACTACATCTCCAGGAAGCACAAAACTGCCGTCCATCATAATTCCTCTATGAATCATTACTAGTATCTAAAGTCTGGCATCCTGCAGGACATCACCGACACGCTGCATGGATTAACACATCGACTCGCATGTTATTCTATATAGCTCAACCTCAATGACCTTGACGTCCTGGCTATGGAACTCAAAGCACCTCTTCAAGGGAAAAGCAATTCGATAGATCTCTTCTACGGTGCAGGGCTTGACAAAACTTCTGACGAAACCCTCGCTTCCAAGATTATGCAGGGAGTAGACAGTCTTCGCGGTCTGGATGGCTTTTCTGAGAAATGCCCGGTCGCCGGCGCTGGCCTTCTGGGCTCCAAATGGAGGATTCATGACTACGGTATCTATGCCCCTTAGAGCCAGGCGGCTGACGTCCGCGCGGACAAAATCCACATCAACCTTGAGCTTCTCGGCGTTTTTCCTGGCAATGGCCAGGGCTCCAGCATCAATCTCCACGCCGATGGCCCTCGCGCCCAAGAGTGCCGCTCCGATGGCCAGCACACCGGTCCCGCATCCTAGATCGCAGACTGTGCCAAGATCCCCGCGCATGGCAGCCAAAAAGAGCATCTCTGCAGCAACCGATGCAGGTGTAGCATACTGCTCTTTTTGAAAAGATGGACGGCCAAAGCCCTCCAACCTCTCCAACATCATCTCGAGCTGCTTTTTCTTCATCAGGGTCAAGCAGACAGTCTGCTCGCAGGCCTATATCAAATATAGTATTGCCTCAATTACAAGAAGCATAGCCACGAGGAGGGTCAGAGCCTTGAGGATGACCAGAGCCTTGGGATGAACGAGCGGCGATGGTTGAACCTCTTCTTCTAATTCGGGACCATCTGGAGCATCGCCGAACAGAGGACTGAGATCCTCGACACCAGTATCAACAGCTTCTTCGCTGTCGTCCTGAGCATAATTCTGGCTTCCGGGACCCTCGGGGGGCTCAATGTCTGGAGCCTGGTATGCCGGTCCACTCTGATCAGCATCTGCACTAAAAAGCCTCTTCTCAGCCGGCTGCCTATCCTCCGGCAAAAGAAGCTGGCCTGTGCTCTGGCAGGCCAAGTCCGACTTGACTGTCAAGAGAAAGCCCTCATCAGCTTTTTCCGTCTCATCTGCTGAGATCCTGATGCCTCCACGGCAGCCGTCAGCAGGGATCTGCTCCTTTGCCTTGATCTTCTGCCGAGAATCCATCTCAACAGAAGTCACTTCGTCTGGGATCTCCTCAACAGAAGTCGCCTCGTCTGAGATATCCTCAACAGAATTCGCCTGGTCTGAGATATCCTCAACAGAATTCGCCTGGTCTGAGATATCTTCAACAGAAGTCACCTCGTCTGAGATATCCTCAAAAGACTCCATCTTTTCAGATGCATCCTCTTCTGTTGTCCCCTGGGTGGGCAGGTCAGCCCGTTCTGCGGTCTCCGAGGCAGGCAAAAGATGCAAAGCTTCATCCCATGCCAGCATCTCGCTCTCCTCTTCGATACGCTCCAATGAGTATGCCGCCATTGCTCCGGCAATCGCCAGCAAAGCTGCTCTCTCGTCTCCGCAAAAAGCTTGCTTGCTGTTGCTCTCGCTTCCGTCCTCCTGGCCCTCTTCTCCGGATTTTGAAGCGGACTTCTCTAAAATTGCCGCTGCATTTTCAATCAGCTCTGTGCAGCGCCTTGCCTTTCCAGTTTCCGCGCGAGCCAAATGCTCTTTTGCAATAAGCAGCTCTGATGCTGCCGTCTGGAATCTTTCGGCCGGATCCTTTGCCGACCTCTCAGCCTCAATGCCAGCGTTGATGCCCTTGAGCGCCCGGCAAAGGGATTCTGCGGCCTCCTCAGATTCCAGACCATTGGCTGCGCCCATAAGATACTCACTGGAGTTGGTGAGGGCACGACTGCACTGCTTTTCATCCAGTGAGAGAGATCCAAGACTGTAAACCTCCTTCATCCCTGAGATGATCCTCTGCAAGTTTAGGATCATAGCCTTCTTGTCATCCGTCGCATTATCTGCGGCATTGTCTAGGGAGGACAGAGCTTTATCCACGAGTACAAGCGCTCCTTCATCCGAGGTTTGATCTGAGATCTGAGAGAGATAGGATCTGCTTTTGGCCAGTGCAGCTTCCACCTGGATCTCATTTTTGCCGTTGTCAAGGGTGCTTGCAAGATCTTGATAACGATCCGCAGCAAGAGAAAAGAGCCGAGAGGCCTCCCGCCTCTGCTGCTCTCCTGAGGCGTCCCTGTTTTCTTCACGAGTCTCCGCCTGCAGCAAATTGTCTTCGGCCAGAGAGCTATACGTTTTAGCCAGGTAGTAAAGCGCATTCTGATAGCCGGGCCTCGCCTGACGGGAGACTTGAAGAACTGCTCTCTCTAGAGGCTCGCGAGCTGCAAATGGCTCATCCATCTGCAAGAAAGTGCGTCCCAGGTTCGACAGGGCTATTGCCAGGCTAGAGCTCTCACCCATCTCTTCAAATATGGAGATGCTGGACTGAAAGTAGCTGAGCGCGAGATCCCAGTCCATTCTCTCCCTGGCAATTCTTCCCAGACGGTCAAGCACCCAGGCGGCACTTCTCTTGTCTCCAAGCCTTTGAAAGTCGGAGAGGCTCTTCTCAAAGTACCGGGCAGCCAGCTCCATTTCACCCATATCTGCATAGATCCTGCCGATGCTGCCTGTCATCTGAGCAATGCCTAAATCGTCGCCGGCCTCTTCAAAGGTCTTTAGGCTCTGGTAACACTTTTCTAGGGCTTTATTCCACTCCCCGCTCTGCCGGTAGGCCGAGCCCAGGTTCCCCAATACATGAGCGAGACCAGTCCGATCCTCCTCCTTTTTGAAGATCTCAGCCGCCTGCTGGTAGTAAAACTCTGCACGGGCAAGATCGCCCTGGTTGACATGAGCCTGACCCAGGTTATTTTGCAGTACGGGTCGCAAGACAGGATCATCGCAGAGGGATAGAGCCCTTTTATAGGTATCTACAGCTATTGCAGGCTGCCCAGCCCTTCTGCATATATCGCCGAGCCTTTTCACCTCATAAACATCCTGGAGCTTCTCTGAAAGTTCGCGGCAGACAGACTCATCGATCCTGCCCTTTCGAGTGCTTTCCAGCAGTTTGCTTACAAGATTGGGACAGCTCCCCTCGATGGTATTGTTATCGATTTTTTTTAGACCATCACCACCCTTTGAAATAGATTCATGAATTTCCTGAAGAACTACCAGTTGATCCATAGAGTATAAGATAACTTATATCTTTATATAGTTTTTGAACACATCTTCTTTTGAATATCCGTCTTGAAGAAGCCTTTTATATCTTGGCCGTAAGTGCTTTTTGGAGATTGCTGATGGAGTTTACTGCACAGGAAAAATACGAATTTAAGCGCCTTCTCGATGGCCTGAGAGGAAAGACCGGCCGGGGGACGGAGCTAATATCCCTCTACATTCCTCCAGATAAGCAGATCTCGGATGTGATGAGCCAACTGCGTGAGGAGTACGGACAGGCAGCGAACATAAAGTCTCGTGTCACCAGACTTTCAGTGCAGGGCTCCCTTGAGTCGGCCATGTCCCGGCTAAAGCTCATCCCCAAGCCACCTGCTAACGGCGTGGTCCTGTTCATAGGTGCCGTAGATGCTGGAGCTAATAAAACCGAGATGTACAGCGTGGCAATGGAGCCGCCCGATCCGATAGTCACATATCGATATCATTGCGATTCTTCATTTCTCCTCGCCCCTCTGGAGGAGATGCTGGCCGATAAAAAGACCTTCGGCCTCATAGTAATAGACCGACGTGAAGCAGCCATAGGCATCCTGAAAGGAAAATATATCGAGCCCCTGAAGCATCTCACATCCACGGTGCCCGGCAAACAGAGGAAAGGCGGACAATCCAGCCACCGTTTCCAGCAGCTTCGATTGATCGCCATCCATGACTTTTACAAGAGGGTAGGCGAATCTGCCACTGAAGAATTCCTGCCCATCGATCCGAAGGATCTTCAGGGCATATTGATCGGTGGACCCTCCCCAACCAAAGAGGAGTTCATGGAAGGAGGCTTTTTGCATCACGAGCTTCAGAGAAAGGTGCTGGATGCCATTGATGTCTCATACACAGACGAGTCCGGGCTCTATGAGCTGGTAGACGCAGCTCAAGACCGGCTCCTCGATCTCGAGCTGACTCAGGACAAGGTGGTAATGCGCCGATTCATGAAGGAACTGGTCTCAGACAAAGGCCTTGCAGCTTACGGTGAGAAGGAGGTTCGCAACAACCTGGAGCTTGGTGCTGTAGAGGTTCTTCTCCTGTCCGAGGACCTGAGAAAGACATGGGCTAGGATCGCATGCACCAACAGGGGGTGCGACTTCTCCGATAATCAGGTCCGCACCGGTGGCTCCGCATCGCCGGGCAATTGCCCGAAATGCGGCAGCTCTCTCTCAATCGTCGAGGAAGAGGATATTGTCTCAGTTCTATCCAAGCTGGCGGACCAGAGTGGTGCTGAGGTCAAGATAATCTCCACTGAATTTGAAGAGGGCACCCAACTCTACAAGGCCTTTGGCGGGATTGCAGCAATCCTCAGATTCAAGACCAGCCATATCTAGGAGCGATGAGAACGATCGAGGTTGTAATTTGCTCACCAGTTCGGCCAACTGAGCGCGTGGATAAGGTTGTCTCCGCCATTGAGAATATATTTCCAGGCCTGATCATGGACATTCGCGCAGATAAAATTGAGGCCTATGACGGTCCCGATTCACTCAAGACAATGCATGAGCTTTTAAGAAAGCAGCAGATCCTAGACACTGCCAGATCTGTAATGCTTGCCGGTCTCGCAGGAGACGCCATTGAATTCCGGCTGAACAAGCAAGCGGCGTTGATGGGACTTGTGAGCTTTCCGCCTGAAGAGGAGCCCCTTGGATCGCTGCATGTGCGGATTACGGGAGGCGAAAAGGTCATTGACTGGCTGGCACCGCATACAGAGAACGGTGTGCCTGTCCAGGAGATCGATCTGAATGTTTAGCTTCTCATCGAGCAAGCTGGTGGACAGGCCCTTTGACTGGGCCTATCAACTGAAGGACCTGGGCTACAGCGGCTGGGAGATAGTAAACGAGGGAAAGCAGAAACTTACAAAGGAAAACCTCTCCGAGGCCAAAGAGATCGTCGAGACCACGGGGCTTGTCATCACCATTCATCTTCCCTACTCAGACCTGAATCTGGCGTCCGTCAACCAGCCGATCTGGGAGGAGACCGTGAAGCAGATGAAGAGCTGCCTGGACCTGTCCAGCGATTTTGCCCGTCTGGCTGTTCTTCATCCGGGCCACTTCTCTCCACTGGGCGTGCAGATGCCTGACGCCGCCTGGTCTCAGAGCATTCTCGGCATCCAGCAGATATGCGATCATGCTTCTCAACTCGACATGCGAATCGCTGTGGAGAACATGGTCAACATGCCTGCCATCCTGGGTCGGAGGCCTGAGGAGATCCTGGGAATAATCGAGACTGTTGACCGCGAGAACGTGGGATTCATCTTCGATGTGGGCCACGCAAA
This sequence comes from uncultured Methanotrichaceae archaeon, assembly GCA_964518035.1. Taxonomy (GTDB): domain Archaea; phylum Halobacteriota; class Methanosarcinia; order Methanotrichales; family Methanotrichaceae; genus Methanothrix. Next base: position 9,644 of record CAZFFD010000027.1, read on the forward strand.
CACCAATGGAAATGTCGAGGATTTCCTGGAGTTCAAGGACAGGATCATTCACACTCATGTGCACGATAACCACGGGGAGAGAGACGAGCATCTGCCTGTCGGAAACGGCACCGTACCCTGGAAGAAGGTTGCCAAGGCATTTAAGGATTATAGCGGTCGAATTGTCACAGAGTCTCGCTCATTAGAGGAAGGGCAGAGGTCTGTAAATCGCCTGAAGAAATTGATGAATATGCAATAATTATTCAAATAGCATCCATTTATCATGTCCATGTTTGATAGTCTATCTAAGAGCTTGCTGGAAGGCTTCGATGCCAAGGACCACGCCCGAGAGGTGGCCTTCCGTCGCTCTCGTGAGGTGATTCGTCACTGTTCGTCCGCCATTCGTTCGGTGCACAGAAACGACCTGTCCTCAGCCGAGAGGCTCATGGATGAGGCAGGTCTCGGCCTTAATAAGATCCGTGAGGCTCTCAAGGATCATCAGGATGTACGTTATGCGGGATTTGTAGACGGAGCCGAACAGGAATACGCAGAGGCGAAAAACGTCTATTCCATCACCACAAGACATCAGATCCTCACACCAGAAGAGGTTGGTGTGGAGCCCGTGAACTACCTGGCAGGTCTAGGAGACGTCACAGGTGAGCTGCGCCGCTACATTTTAGACCTCATTCGCGCCGGTCGGGCTGAGGAGGGAGAATACTTCCTAGGAGTCATTGAGGAGATCTACTACTTGCTCATGCTCTTCGACTATCCCGATGCCATCACCCGTGGGCTGCGGAGGAAGAGCGACCTGGCCAGAAGCATGCTTGAAAGGACCAGAGGAGATCTCACCAGTGCCCTGAATCTGGCAGAGGTTCAGCAGTCGCTCGGCCAATTAAAGATGCCAAACCGAGAGCAGAAAATATAGATAGTGAATAAATCATAATAATATATCATAATTAATTCCAGGAGCATTAGAGCATGAAGTTTGATCCCAGCCAGATTAAAGAAGCTGCCAAGGAGGATTTCGATAAAACCTGGCAGCAGGGAAGGGAATATCTCGGCAAGCCATCCCTGAATAAGAGATATCCCAGAAATAGCTTTTCTTTCGGCACAGTGCATCCCATATTCGATACCATTCAGAAGCTTCGTGAGGCCTACATCCGTCTGGGCTTCTCCGAGGCCATGAATCCGGTGATGGTCGATGCCTCCGACGTCTACCGCCAGTTCGGCTCAGAGGCGCTGGCAGTCCTGGACCGCTGCTTTTACCTGGCGGGGCTCCCGAGGCCTGACATCGGCATGTCTGAAGAGAGGATCTCTCAGGTAAACGCCCTTCTGGGTCGCGAGCTTTCCGAAGAGGAGGCAGAAGCCCTCCGCCAGATCTTGCATGGCTACAAGAAGGGCAAGGTGGAAGGCGACGATTTAGTTCAGGAGATCTCCAAGGCATTGGGCGCCCACGATGCACTCATCTCGGTGGTCCTCGAGAAGGTCTTTCCTGAGTTTCGGGAACTGAAGGCCGAGGCCACGAGCAGGACGCTTAGAAGCCACATGACATCCGGATGGTTCTTGTCTTTATCCAATCTCCATTACCGGAGCAAGCTTCCTGTCAAGCTCTTCTCAGTTGACAGATGCTTCCGACGGGAGCAGGCTGAGGACGCGGCAAGGCTCATGAGCTACTACTCGGCCAGCTGCGTGATCATGGATGAGGATGTGAGCATCGAGGACGGAAAGGCTGTCGCAGACGCGCTTCTCAGCCAGTTCGGCTTTGAGAAGTTTCAGTTCCGGCCAGATGACAAGAGGAGCAAATACTACACGCCCGGAACGCAGATCGAGGTCTATGCCTATCACCCAGGTCTCGCAGGATCTGACACCAAGTACAAGAGCGGCTGGGTGGAGGTGGCAACATTTGGCATCTATTCGCCTACAGCACTATCTCAGTATGATATTCCATATCCTGTCATGAATCTGGGGCTTGGAGTTGAGAGGATCGCCATGATTTTACATAACTCCCAGGATATGCGGGCCCTTTCCTACCCGCAGTTCCAGACCAACTGGGCTCTGACGGCCCGGGAGATGGCTTCTATGATCACAGTCGAAAAGGCCCCTGCCACCCCCGCAGGCCAGGCGATAGCTGATGCCGTGGTCGCAGTCTGTGCCGAGCATGGTGATACGCCCTCGCCCTGTCAGTTTGTCGCCTGGGAGGGGGAGCTGTTTGGAAGGAATGTCCGGGTATCAGTGGTTGAGCCAGAAGAGAACACAAAGCTCTGCGGCCCGGCAGCCAATAACGAGATTGTGGTGCACAAGCAGAACATCATGGGAATCCCACGCACATCCCGATGGGAGGAGGCTTTCAACGAGGGTGTGACCACGGCAATCAAGTACATCGATGCCTTTGCGGCTCTGGCCGCGTATGAGATCGAGGATGCAACCATGACAGGCAAGGAGTCTGAGACCCGGGCTCGCATAGTGAGAAGCCCGGGAGACATCAACATCAAGATTCATCCGGCCCTGGAGAGGTACATCACCAGCTACAAGCACAAGATGGACCTGAGAGGGCCTGTGTTCACGACGGTGAAGAGCGAGATCTTGCCCTAGCCGGAGTGTTAAAAATTTTGAGGAAATCATGAAAGACGCATCTGCTAATGCAAATGCTAAACGGCTCGCGGGTGAAGCAGCTGCCGATCTCGTGAAAGATGGCATGGTTGTGGGCCTGGGCACAGGCTCCACTGTGGCCTGGACCATCAAGCGGCTTGGGGAGAGGATCAACGAAGATGGGCTGGAATTTCTCGGTGTTCCCACCTCATTTCAGGCCGAGAACCTGGCCATCGCCTCCGGAGTCAGCCTGACAACGCTCAACGTGCACCCAATATTGGATCTGGCCATTGACGGAGCTGATCAGGTGGATGCCAACCTGTTTGTCATCAAAGGCGGTGGAGCGGCACACACGCGGGAGAAGGTTGTCGCCTGCTCGGCGCGGAGGTTTGTGATAGTAGCCGATCTGAGCAAGTATGTCGAACAGCTCACCTGGCCGGTGCCGGTGGAGGTTCTGCCCTTCGCTCTCCGGCTGGTCGAGAGAAAGCTGCGAGATCTGGGAGCAGAGCCGGTGCTGCGGCTGGGCAAGATGAAGGATGGGCCGGTGATCACAGACAACGGCAATTTCGTTGTGGATGCAGACTTCGGAGTGATCGATGACCCTGAGGAACTGATGGCTCTGTTGTGCAGGATTCCGGGCGCGGTAGAGCATGGCATATTCGATAACCTGGACGAGCTGTATCTAGCGCGGGAAGACGGGGTGGAGAAGATAAAGAGAGCATGAGCTGGTGGCCTCCATCGCATATTATCTCGTATTTGCAGATCCCGGCAATATGGATGAGATGTGACTACTACCGGAGATCCATCTGTCTTTGAACAGTTTGTCGGTATGCTTGATGTATTCGATGCAGGGTTTGATATCGTCCTACCCTGACTCTTTTTTCGCAGTATTCCTCAGGATATGGCATGATCCGCCGCCCTGTTTTTCGAAGTAGTCCTGATGATACTCCTCCGCCGGATAGAAGGTCATGGCCGGTACTATCTGGGTGGCAGCTTTGCTGCGATAAATCCCAGATCGGTCGAAATCGTCTCTCGACTTTTCTGCCGCGGTCCTTTGCTCATCGCTATGATAGAAGACGGCGGAACGATACTGGTTGCCTACATCCGGTCCCTGGCGGTTGGGCGTGGTCGGGTCATGCATCCTCCAGAAAAAGAAGAGCAGCTCCTCATAGGATACGACTGCCGGATCGAATTTTATCTGCACTGCCTCGGCGTGTCCTGTGAGTCCTGTGCAGACCTGGCGATAAGTCGGATCAGGAGTGGTTCCGCCGGTGTAGCCCACAGTTGTCTCCACCACGCCCAATACCTGCTTGAAGAGAGATTCCACCCCCCAAAAACAGCCTGCGGCAAATGTAGCCATCTGGAGATCCTGGCCGGCATTCTCGCGTGAGAACATCTTTGCATATTCTCCGTAGCCCTCCTTTTCCAGATCCTCAACAGGTATAAAGCGCAAAGACGCGGAATTTATGCAGTAGCGCAGCCCTGTGGGAGCCGGCCCGTCATCGAACAGGTGGCCAAGATGTGAGTTTGCGTCCCTGCTTCTCACCTCAACACGATTCATGCCGTAGCTCTCGTCCGTCTTGGTGACGATGTTCTCGCCTTGCAGTGCTCTTTTGAAGCTCGGCCAGCCGGTCCCGGAATCGAATTTGTCGATAGAGCTGAACAAGGGCTCTGCAGATACCACATCCACATAAATGCCTGCCTTCTTGTTATTCCAGAACTCGTTATGAAAAGGCGGCTCGGTTGCACATTGCTGGGTTACCTGGAACTGGATAGGGGTCAGCTTCCGTTTAGAATTATTTTTTAGATTGCTTATGGATTTTGAATTCTCATCTATCATGGCACGCCTCAAATCCGATCTGTTATGGACTTCACATCAGCAAACTAATTGTTTTGAGATCATCAGAAATAAATAGATAGCCGCCCGGATAACTACAGGTTTTACGAGAGAGTTCGCAGAGTCGAAGCCTGTTGTCTTTGGGTAGCAGATGCAATGAATGATGCAAAAAGGAGGTCACAGCTTTGGATAACTATTCCCTTTATGCGGCCCTCTATCTGATCTGCTTTGCCGCGTTGCACAGTCTTTTAGCTAGCCTGCCGGCAAAGAATGCGGCCAGAAGGCGCTTTGGATCGCGAGTTGGCCCCTGGTACCCGGTGCTCTTTTCTGCCAGTGCAGTTATTACTATACTTCCCCTGGCAGCTATGCTGATCCTGCATCCCGGTCCTTTGCTTTATGTGGTCCCCCGGCCCTGGATCTGGCTTTTCCTTCTCTCTCAGATCATCATCGGCCTCGGCTCCCTGAGGGCCTTCCTCGACGCTCCTCATCGCTTCCTCATTTTTGCCCAGCTTGCGCAGCCCAAGAGTCCGGACGCATTTTCTCTGGGAATTAAGGGGATCTACTGCTGGATTCGCGACCCATTTCTTTTATCCGGCTTCCTGCTCCTCTGGCTCACTCCCTTCATGACCGAGAATTTGTTGATAGTCTATCTACTGGCTTCGATCTATCTGGTCTTGGGCTCGCTTCACTGGGAGAGCAGGCTTATCCGCCAATTTGGCGAGGAGTATATTGCTTACCGAAAAGAGGTCCCGCAAATGATCCCGAACTGGAATAAAAGGTGGAGGGGGTGCCGCGGCACAGGGAAAATATGAGACTGAAATTGAACTTGATAATGATTAGCTTTAAATTGTTAAAGCTCAAAATTATATAACAGTTTAATCCGAAGCAGGTGCAAAGATGACAGGCAAAATTGAAGAATATAAGAGGCTTTTCCGAGAGGCCACAGTCTCAGACCAGATGAAGCTCTTCCAGATCCATATAGCCATATATCTAATCGTAAACATCATCTGGCTCGCATTGAACATGATGGGCACGATCACAATCACGCCGAATTGGGCGATCTACTACTCACCAGTCGGATGGGGACTGCTCATCATCGTGCACTACTGGTTCTATGTGAAAGGAGCCGATAACCTCTGCCGACTCAGGGAAGAGATGGTCGAAGCAAAGATCGGATAGCCAAATCGAACAATCGATATGAGCAATCAGACCTTTTTTTGCCGGCGGCCCATCAAACATTCACGCAGATTGTCTCGCTCCTTCAACAACTCAACGAGAACAGAGAATACTGCCGCTTCCAGGGGATCATCCATGGCATAAAACGCCTCGCTGGAGTGCTTTTTGGCCATCCGTGCCAGCTCCTGCGAGTAAACCTGATCCTCCTTTTTCATAGCACGACTTGCCCTGGCCCAGCGAACGGAGATATCCTGTGCACCCATGCGCACGCTCTCAAAACTGCGTCCCATCAGAATGTCTCCAGGGTGGTCTGGCCAGTCGAGCTCTCTTGCGCCTTTCGACAACTCTTTGCAGAAGGCCTCGTCGTAACTTCTGGCCCTCTTGAGAAGTAAAATACTCTATCTGCATAGTTGGTCATCATCTCCAAGAACGGATCGGAGGCTGGTGAGTAGAGAAGCACTGTGCAGCTCTTAGCCGCCTCCTTCATCGCCTGTGACACGTACTCCACCATCTCTTCAGCATCCTCGTAAAGAAGAGGATCATGTTCTATGATCAGCAGGGTATGTCGGCTATCCTCTAAAACTGCAATGAGCTGAAAGACGGTAAAGGCTCTCCTCACCTGCAGGGATACGAACCTGCGGTCGAGTCCACTCAGAATACGGGAGAAGTTGCCGCAGATGAATAGAACCTCAAACCTCTGCAGATCGAGATGGTCGTTTAAAGCCCGCATCAGCATCTGCAGGGGAGAGACGAGGATATGGAATGCTCTCATGTCCAGGTTGATCGCAGGATGCAGTTCGAAGCCCATGAGACAATTCTCGCTACGAGAGGGTATAAGATCGAGGAATGCGCGGGGTGAATGTGAAGCAAAAGCCGAATATGAACAAACAGATATGAAATAATATCACCCCAAATTGGTGCCGCGAGACCTATTCTAATCTTAAATAACTGTCGAGATTAATAACCTTATAATCACTTAGTCAAATATATATTACTATCAATTTTTATATTTAAAAGATCCAAAAAAGAAAGATGCGCATATTACCTTTTACAGAACATTACAATTATATTATATATATGATCAGCTTAGATATAAGACTTTAAGATTAGAAATTTAGATAAGTATAACTAGTCGGAAGCTAAGACCAGTATTACTAAATATAATTATTATGCGGCACTCTTGAGATAAGTAACATCACAAGAGGCTCGTCCGATAAAGGAGGATTCCTATAAACCCTTGGGTTTGCCACAACGAAGAACCAAATACGATATGCTTGAAAGCACGCTTGAATAAGAAATACAGGTTAATCGGAATTCTTGAAGGAGATATTTAATGGAATGGCTTACACTTGCATTCTTAGGGACGGTATTCTTCTCTGTCGCTGGAGTGCTGGATAAGTATCTGCTCAGCAGTTACGCGGATGATTCCAATGCATACATCGTATGCCAGGTATTGGCTTCACAGATATTTATCGTTCCGGTATTATTGATAGCAGGCGTTGAATTTGTTTACCCTCAATCACTCATCGCTCTGCTATTTGGGAGCCTGCAGATATTTCCGTCATTTTTCTACATGAAGGCCCTACAAATTGAAGAAGCATCTAAGGTAAGCGCTCTGGAGTATATATATCCACTATTTGTATTCATAGGCTCTGTTCTGCTTTTAGGAGAGGTGCTGGAAATAAGGCATTGCGTAGGAGGTCTAATGCTGCTTATTAGCACTCTACTCATATCCTATAAAAGAGATATATCTGATACAAGTGGTTTATACAGTAACAGTTCGGATATCAATAACTTGAACAATTATGGCTCATACAACAAGCTATTCTCTAGCTCACTCTCTCCAGTCATCAAACCATTCCTGTCCTACTGGGTCTTGACAGCCGCTTATTATATTGCACTCAAGTACCTGCTCATCTCCATTGATGAGTGGAACCTGTACATATGGTCGTCTCTTGGCGGTTTGATAGCAGTTTTGCCTCTTCTGGCAGTTCCGTCAATCAGAAGCGAAGTAACAGGCTTTTTCAGACAAGGCGGCAGTGCCGTGAAAGCATTGATCTCCGAAGAGACCTTCCAGTTCCTTGGGATCATCTTCTCCATCTTCGCCTATGCTGTGGGATCGGCGACTCTTGTCTCAAGCGTAGGAGCTCTTCAGCCTATCGTGACGGTGTTTCTCATCCTGGTCCTGGGAGTCTTCATGCCCAAACTGGCCAAAGCAACCCAGGAAAAAACTGATTGGAACTCACTAAAACAGAAGAGCATCTCATTCGCTGTAGTCGCAATAGGGATTTACTGTGTAAGCGGATGAGGCGCGTTGCCACTTGATCCGTCCTTTGTGATGCTCAGTCGTAACCAGCCCTAAAACAATTATCTCTTTTCTTTCTGGATTTTAGCCCATCAGTCAGGCATCAAAGCGGAAAATTCTTTAAAGTCCAAGAACAATGGACACTCTTGATTCCATGAGAAAGACCATAAAACCACAGACAAAGAAAACCAGTCTGCTCCGACTCCTCTTCCTGGCACTCCTGGCGGTTCTTCTCCAGGCAGTCATTCTCAGTGCTGCAGTCAACGCAGCAGCAGAGAGCACCTTCTATTCAGCTCAGTCCAGGGATATACCGACATACGTCTATGAAATCGTCAAGTCCTATCCTCACGACAGCCAGGCATTCACCCAGGGGCTGGTCTATGAAGGAGATGGCCTGCTCATCGAGGGAACAGGACTGTATGCAAGATCGAGCCTGCGCCGGGTGGATCTCGAGACGGGCAGTGTCCTGCAACAGACCGATCTGGAGAGCAGCCTCTTCGGAGAGGGTGTAGCCATCTGGAAGGATCGAATCATTCAGCTCACCTGGATGTCCGGATTGGGGCTGGTCTACAACAGGGAGAATCTGATAAAAATAGGCAACTTCAGCTATCCTTACGAGGGCTGGGGGATAACCTCCGACAATCATAGCCTGATCATGAGCGACGGCAGCAATGTTCTGCATATTCTCGATCCCGAGAGCTTTGCTGAAACAGGGCAGATAGTAGTTACATCCAACGGCTCGCCTCTCGGAAGCCTAAATGAGCTGGAGTATATCAATGGAAAGATCTATGCCAATGTCTGGCCGACATACTGGATAGCGATAATATCTCCAGATACCGGAGAGGTATTGGGCAGAATCAATATGGCAGGAATCCTGAAGAAGAACGAGACGGAAGGCAAGAAGGTAGATGTGCCTAACGGCATAGCCTATGATGCCAGAGATGATAGGCTCTTTGTAACAGGAAAGCTGTGGCCCAGGCTCTTTGAGATCAAGCTTGTGCCTGAAAAAATTAATTAACCCTCCATATTTGATCATACCTTTTTTTCCATTTCGTATGCCTGAACCATTGCCCTGCTTCCTTTAGCTTGCAGGAGTTGAGACGCAGTCGCATTGATGGAATCCTCTTCATCCATGTATTTTATCTCGTATGGAGGAAGAGGGTGATGTTGGTGCTGCTATCGATCACGTTTGAGGTAAGATAATAGTAGCCAGCTCCTGCAAAACGATCGCCGTCCTGGCAGCCGTCCTCCCGATTGCAGCATCTTTATTGCGTGCGCTTCAGCCCAGAGACCCCGTTATCGAATTCGCCATGAAACAGAGCCGAGATCAGGGGGCTGGCACTGCAAATGCTATAACCATAGCTATCATATGACTTTTGCCTGCAAATAAACTTTATTAATACGTATTCATTTAATTATCACTATGTTTAGGAGGAGCAAGATCGCCCCTAAAAAACCTACTACTGTGATTATCGTTTCGGTTTTAATCTCTGGATTATGCACGGGCCATGCCGTAAGCCGATCTAGGATATATATGTTTCCAGTGGAAATCATCCTTTTCCGAGGGCAAAGGGAATGATATCCAGAACGGTCAGAGCTATGACAATTGCGATCCAATAAATCGGCTTATTGAAATACCAGGTTCTGCTTTCCCTAGCATAGATGTAAACGATATAGGGGAGAAGCGGGACAAAGGATATCACTGGATTGGGCTCTACAGCCAGCACATGAGTGAAGATATATCCTTGAGAGAGCAGACAAACAATGGTTACCAGCCCAACCTTGGCTTGGTTGTTGATTCTCATGTGCCGTTCATCTCCTCATCATATTAATAAGTCTTTCAGGCGACACTTCAGCCGTGTCTTCTAGGCTGCGCTATGTAAGAGCCTTCAGCGTTTGAGCAGAGATAGAAGCTCTCTATGCGGCAGGGAATTGAGCACATCCTTTCTCTCCAGCCATGACCGCCGGGCGACGTTCACCCCGTACTTCATGGCAAAGAGCTGCTCGACATCATGAGCGTCGGTGTTGATGCACATCCGGACACCCGCCTCTTTAGCCGCCCTGGCATTGATATCATTCAGATCCAGGCGGCCTGGATAGGAATTGATCTCCAAAGCTGTGCCTGTCCTTGCGGCTGCCTCGAAGACTGAGGCCATGTCCAGATCGTATGCCTCACGCTGGCCGATGATCCTTCCTGTGGGATGAGCTATGATGTCAACATTCTCGTTCTCAATGGCAGAGATCAGCCTTCCAGTGATCGCCCTCTCGTTCTGCTGCAGGCCCATGTGCACCGATGCCACAACAATGTCGCACCTGGCCAGCAGATCGTCAGTGTAGTCCAGCCTGCCGTCTGCCTTGATGTCCACCTCGGCACCTGCCAGGACTGTGATTCCCTCAAGCTCCTCGTTAGCTGAGGCTACAGCCTCTATCTTCTCCTCCAGCCTCTCAGGAGACAGACCGCCAGCTATGCCGACTGTTGGGGAATGGTCGCAGACGGCAATGTACTCGTATCCCAGATCCCTGGCCGCCCTGGCCATCTCCAGGATGGTAGCCCTTCCGTCCGACCAATTGCTGTGGACGTGCAGGTCGCCTCGTATGTCCTTTTCCTCCAGCAGGCATGGGAGTCGTCCCTGCATAGCAGCCTCAATTTCACCGAGGTCCTCTCTCAATTCAGGAGGGATGAAGGGCAGACCAAGAGCCCCGTAGACGTCCTCCTCTCTATCAAAGAACAGGTCGGAGCCGTCTGAGAGCCTTGTGAGCGAGTACTCGCTGAGGGAGTAGCCGCGGCTGAGGGCGATCTGGCGCATCTTGACATTATGCTCCTTTGAGCCTGTGAAGTACTGAAGCACTGTGCCGAAGGATCGGTGCTCTACTATTCTCAGGTCAACCTGGATTGTGTCGCTCACAATGACGCTGGCTTTGGTTGGGCCGCTGACCAGCACCTCCTGCACTGAAGGCATTCGCGAGAAGGCGGAGACAATCTCTTCAGGCCTTGTGGCAGTAGCCAGGATATCGATGTCGCCCACGGTCTCCTTAGCTCTCCTGAAGCTGCCGGCGGCGGTAATGTGCTCGACACCATCGAGCCCCCGCAGGAAGGAGAGGATCGCGCTCACTACGGGCTCAGCAGCGCTGTAGAGGATTCTGGTGCTGCGCTTTTTGTAGCGTTGTATGGATTTCAGGATGTTTGCCTCTCTGGTCGGCCCCATTCTGGGAAGCCTTCGGATGCGGTGCTCTCTCGCAGCGGTCTCAAGCTCTTCGAGGTTTGTTACATTCAGCTTGTCATGCAGGAGGAAGATGGTCTTTGGGCCGAGCCCTGAGATCTGGAGAAGCTCGGCTAAGCCAGGCGGGGTCTCGGCCAGAAGCTCCTGGTGGGCGGTGATCCTGCCTGTTCTCAGGTACTCCTCAACCTTCACGGCGATAGCCCGTCCCACGCCGGGAATGGATTGCAGCCTCTTCTCCCTGCAGACGGTGGTGATATCCTCAGGCAGCATCTCGATGGCCCGGGCGGCCTTGCTGAAGGCTATGATCTTGAAGCGGTTCTCGGCCTTGAGCTCCAGCAGCTCAGCCATCTGGTAGAGGATGTCGGCGACCTCGCGGTTTTTCACGGATGGGTGTAGGATCTATTGGGTAATAATATTTTTGTACTTCCTGCTGAAAGGCTTCAGGTTCATCGCTCAGCGACTCTACGGGAAGGAAGCCAAGTGGAAGCAAATCTGCGGGAGGAATATCTACAAATTAACTACCTATGAATCGATTTCTAGACTCTGCTCTTTATCATGAGCAAGATGTCCACAAACCTTTTCATTAATTTGTCCAATGCACAGATATGGAGGGATATTCTTTAAGAGAGAGTTTATTGTTTTTTTGATGATGTTGAGCCTCATCCAGAGCGCCTATAGCATTAGAATCACTGCTTCCGGCGGCGGAAATGGTGAGAGCGGTTCAATATCTATGAATTTTGATGCATTGGAATCAACGGCTGTTGACAGTCAAATTGCAGTCAATGGAGCAGATATAACACCCTGTACTGCGATAATTGGACCCACAACAAAATTTGAACAGGTCCATGATGTCAGGGATGCTTCAGGCAAATACGCCAGAGTATACGTCAAGGTCCTCAATGCGATTAATGGATTGACATATAGCACGAGAGTTCAGCCAAAAGAAGGTAGTGTAGCTTCTCTAACTCAGGTTTCGGCGGAACAGTGGCTGATTGTTCCTAAAGCAGATTCCATCAAATGTACGGCGATTTCATCCTATGGCACAACAAGATTGACGAACGTAGGGCTGGAAGAGTATAAGAATCCCCTGATAACCGGAGATTATGTCACGCTCACAGGATACTATGGCAGAGCAGTGACCACTGGTGCATCTGTTTATTCGGGCCAGACTGCAACCAGCGGAGCGGCTAATTTGATCAAAATCTATGGCAGTGCCAAGGATAGCAGCGGGACTTCAAGTTTAAGTACATCACTAAAGGGCATATCCGATGGCAGGGCCATATTCCAGGGATTAAGCGGAACCGCTTCAACAGGAAATGCCATCACCAACCAGGTTATGCAAAAGGAGCATGTGCATGGGACGTTTACTAGCACAGCGAGCTATGCTCCCACGATAGGCACTGCGCAGTCCAAGACCAGGACATCGAACTACGGCTCTGAATATGACATCAGCATGAGAGCTGCCAAAGGAAGTGCGCCAACGGGGACACTAGGGTACTATGTCAGCCCGACTCTGAAGATTCAGGGAGCAGTGAATTCTGCTCAATCCAAAGACACCATAAATGTAGCAGCTGGAGCTTATAGGGAGAACGTAAAGATAGACAAGTCGCTGACCGTAAAAGGTGCTGGTTCGACTAAGACCATAGTCGATGGCAACAAGGCAGCTTCAGTGTTCACCATCGGCCAGGACAATTCCAATGTGGATGTAATCCTTTCTGGCTTAACCATCCAGAACGGATACAGCTATTGCGGAGGTGGAGTTAATAACCATGGCAGGACGACTGTGACAAGCTGCATTGTATCAGGAAGTACCGCTAAAAATTACGGCGGAGGCATCTGCAATTTTGGGAAAGCAACAGTGACAGGCAGCACTATATCCGGAAACACCGCCGTTGGCTCCAGTTATATCTTGTTCCCCAGTGGTGGAGGCATTTACAACTCGGGCCAGTTGGTGGTCCAAGCTAGCACCATATCTAAAAATTATGCCAGGATTGGCGGTGGGATCAGTATCTATGGAGGAACAGGAGGTACAGCGACCGTGACTGGTAGCACTATATCAGGTAATAGCGCTGTATCAGGCGGAGGCATTAGTAATTCTGGCATATTAACGGTGACAGGCAGCACCATATCAGGGAATACCGCAACGGATGGCGTCGGCGGAGGCATTAGTAATTCTGGCACAGCTACGGTGATGAGCAGCATCATATCTGGAAACAAAGCAAAACAGGATGGTGGAGGAATTGACAATGAATGGAAATTGTTTGTAGGCGGAACCACTCGGATAATAAATAACCAGGCAACCACAGGCTATGGCGGTGGGATATACTCCGCCTACAACGCGATAACGTTTGACGGCACAAATGCTGCTGTAAAATATAACAAGGCGCATTTGCCTTCGCTTTCCGAATTGAACTGGTGTCGGGGATGGGGTATATACGTGTATTCCGGCTCCCTGAACAAGACGGGAGGATTCAATCCTGCAATTCAGGTGACAGGAAACACACATATCTAAAGAGGGGATCTGCTCTCCATTCCACTTTTTAATCGTGGCCCAATTAGGGTTTTGGCCGGATCGCCCAGAAAACAGCTCGGTAAAGGAGAAAGCATCCCACCATCTTTGCACATCTCTCGCAGCCGAAATGGCCAAGCTCCAAGCACCCGCGCGGGAACGGTTACGAGAAGACACGGGACCGGACGGCGGATGTCGCCACTGCTGCTGCCTCACACTAATTCCAGGTGCGAATGGCAATAAGCACATGCAGAAGCCAGGAAGAAACGGGCTAGAGTATAACCCGCGCCTCCGCAGATAGCCTGCAAAGATCAGGAAAGCTTCAGACCTCCGGTAATCTCTCATTAGAAGCCTTTGTTTTCAGATCCAAGCCCTGACGACAACGCCGCAAACCACCCGCAGCCGGGAGGACGCAGGCGCGGCTGGCTTTCCAGGTGCTCGTGATTGGTAATCGTGCCTGACTGATGTTCCTGTATCCGCGTATTGTATGTTCAAAAGATGGATCTCTTGTGGTGCAAAACCTTTTTAAGTCCATGCCGGCATGATTATGTCGGCAGTGAAGATATGCCGGGAACAATGCATTCCATTCGAAAAAAATATGTGCCATCTAGTCCTAATGACCCTTCACTTTGCCCAAAGCCTGGCTGCTTACTTCCGGAGGATATAAATTGTCTACTAAATTAGTGCCGTCTCTTTGTCCCTACTGTGCGGTTGGTTGCGGTATGTACCTGGTAGTAGAGAAAGGCAAAGCCATCGGCGTCGAGTATATGACCGATCACCCCGCCTGCGAGGGAGCCCTCTGTCCCAAGGGCAATTCCGTGCTTGAGTTTCTCAATCATGAGGATCGGCTCAAGTATCCCATGAAAAGGGTTGGCGACGAATTTGTGAGAATTTCCTGGGATGAGGCGCTGGATATGGCTGCTCATGGTCTCGCCCGCAATATCAAGAAAAACGGGCCGCAGTCGATCGGCTTCTTGGCATCGTCCCGCTGTAACAACGAGGAGAATTACCTGATGCAAAAGCTGGCCAGGTTCCTGGGCTCGCCCAATGTGGACAACTGCGCCCGCCTCTGCCATTCCCCAACGGTCGTGGGCCTGGGAGCGGTCCTGGGAACAGGAGCCATGACCAACAATCTCATAGACCTGCAAAATTCCAAATGCATCTTTGCCATAGGCACTAACTTCACCGAGGCTCACCCTATCGTCTCCCGCTGGGCCCAGAAGGCGAAAGACAACGGCGCTACTATCATCGTAGCCGACCCAAGGATCACTTCTACCTCCTGGATGGCGGATCTTCACCTGAGAATCAAGCCCGGAAGCGACATAGACCTCCTGAGGGGCATGATGAAGGTCATAATTGATGAGGGCCTGGCAGACAAAAAGTTCATCGATGAGAGGACTGAGGGCTATCCTGAGCTTGCTCTCAATCTCAAGGACTTCACACTTGAGAAGGCTTCTGAGCTGACAGATGTCCCGGCTGCTGAGATTGCCAGAGCTGCCAGGATCTATGCAAAATCATCGTCTTCCGCATTGCTCTACTCGATGGGCATAACTCAACATGTCTGCGGGACAGACAACGTCAAGGCATGTGCTACCTTATCTCTTCTCGCCGGACAGATCGGCAGACCAGGAGCTGGAGTCTGGCCCATGCGAGGACAGAACAACGTTCAGGGCAACTGCGACATGGGCGGAATGGCAGAGTTTTATCCGGGATACAAGAAGGCCTCAGACCCCAAGTCGATTGAGTTTTTCAAGGCTGCCTGGAAGGTTGACGATCTGCCGATGGGCCCCGGCCTCACCTCTACTGAGATGACTGATGCGGCTTTAGAGGGAAAGATCACAGCCATGTACCTGATCGGAGAGGATCCGGTCGTCTGCGAAGCCAACATCAACAAGACCAAAGCGGCCCTGGACAATCTGGACTTCCTGATTGTGCAGGAGATATTCATGACCGCCACTGCCAAGATGGCCGATCTGGTTCTTCCGGCCGCCGCCTGGGCCGAGAAAGACGGCAGCTACACCTCAATGGAGAGGAGAGTGCAGTGGATAGACCAGGCCGTTCCTCCAGTCGGCGAGGCCAAAGAGGGACTGTGGATCATCAATGAGATCGGCAAGAGGCTGGGTCTGGATCTCGGCGGCACCAGCGCCAGAGATGTCCTGACGGAAGTCAACCGAAATGTGCCTCAGTATGCAGGAATGACCTTCGAGAGGATCTCCAAGGTTGGCGGCCTTCGCTGGCCCTGTCCGGATGAGAAGCATCCCGGAACCGACATTCTGCATAAAGAGAGGTTCTCCACACCCGACGGCAGAGCAAAGATGGCCAGCGTCCTGAACAAGCCTGCAGGCGAGCGGACGAGCGAGGATTATCCGATACTGCTTTCCACAGGCAGGATCGTGGTGCACTACAACAGTGGCTCCATGACGCAGAGGTGCACCTCGCTTCGGGAGAGGGACAGCGAGCTTTATGTCGAGATCAATCCCGCGGATGCCGCACCTCTGAAGATCAGCCACGGAGATATGGTAAAGGTGAAGACCGTTCGTGGAGAGGCCGAAGCCCGCGCTCGAATCAGCGAAAAGGTGAAACCGGGAATGGCATTCATGCCCTTCCATTGGCAGGGAACCAATATCATAACCTCTGATGCCATAGACCCGGTCTCCAAGATTCCGGAGTACAAGATGGCGGCCTGCCGGATAGAGACCATTGCTTGAGGGGCTTGCTGCCCTTCATTCATGGTTTTCTGCTTTTCTGCTTTTCATTCAAGCATATTTATTACCTACCTGTTGAAAACATGGCCGGTAGTATGCCTGCAAAGGAAGAAGCTAAAGACCATACGGAGGAGACAAAATCATTTCTGACCGACCGTCAGATGCAGGTATTGCGGCTTCGAGCCCAGGGATTCTCCCAGCCGGAGGTGGCCAAAATGATTGGAACCACTCGCGCCAACATCAGCAAACTGGAACGAAGAGCCCATCTGAATATAAAGGCAGCCAGGAGGACCATTCACGATTGGATGAAGATCCAGGCACCCATAATCACGCAAATTCCTGCAGGCACAGATGTCCTCAGGGTGCCGGACATGATCTTCAAGGAAGCCGACCTGATGGGCATACATCTTCTAGCCAATTCAATAGACCTGATAGTGAGGCTTAAAGCCAAAGCACCTTTTTTATTTATGAGACAGAACCTGCCAAAGGACGTTGTGATCTTCATCACCCGCGAGGGCCAGATTTTACTGATCGATGAGGCAGTTAAATGATCTTCGTTACTTTATCAAAAAGCTGCTTGAGAATATGCTCATTGCTCTCTGCGAAGCCGAATGGAGAGTTCATAATAGACCTGGAGTAGACGCTGACGCCATCAAAGCGATGCAATGTGCCTTCGCTCTCTATGGCATCGATGACACCTGGTAGAACGACATCCGCCAGCCGAGTCATGGGGCCCTGGATGGCATCAATGCAAACCGTAGGGATCTCTGCCATGTATTCAACGCAAGCTGCCGGCAGATGAGCATCCAGATTCGATGAGACCAGAAGGGCGGCATCTATATCCCGCTCTCGCAGCAGATTTACTGTAGTGTATTCGCCTGGATTGTATCGCGGGTATCTTCTGGAGAAGTCGATGCCGAATGGAAAACCGTAGAGTGCGGACGCTGTCTGGTTGAAGCCGCCTGTGTTGCAGTTGCTCCTCAATGAGCCTGTGACGAACTTGGCGAATCTGTTCAGCTCCGCTGCCAGATGAAGAGCCAGTTCGACATTGCGATGCTTTCCGTTCGATGACGTGATCCCAGACCCAAGATAGATGACACCGCAATTGCATCCTTTCATGATATCCAGCAGCTCGTTCATCTCATCGATTGAGATGCCGGTGACCTCCTCCACAGAAGGATGAGGCATTATGCCATGCAGGAGCGTGAGCAGAGCAGAGAGAAGCTCATAATCTGTGCCCGCTTTGAGCTGAATATGAATGTCTGACATCTTTGCTGTGATGGATCGCCTGGGATCTACGGTTATGATTGTCCGGTCAGACCAGCCCCTTTTTGTCCAGTAACCTCTCGGATAGATGGCATAAAGAGACATATGCCTGGGCATGGATTCCAGAGGATTTGCGCCCCAGTAGACTGCCAGATCAGACCTGATCTTGCCTTGCCCTGCAGTAGCGCCCACCTGTCCGGCTTCCTGGATGCCCATGGCTGCGGGTCCGTCGCTAACTGATGTGATGCAGTCTACAACGCCCCCCAGATGCTCTCCCAATAAGAGTCCAACCTGCATGGCTTCGCAAGTGATATCACCGCCTAAAAAGATCAAAGGGCGCTTGGCGTTGGCTAGAATGCGGCTTGCCCTATCGATGGCCTCTTCCCAGGAGGCTTTTCTGAACGTCCCTCTGTCCATATGGTCTTTTATGAACGGCTCTCGAATCCGTCGGTCGCTTGCCACCTGCGAGAATTTGGCGTGTCCCATCTTGCAGGCATTTTTTATAATTATCCCTGGCTCATTTGCATCGTTGTTTTCAAGGTCTATCTGGATGTCATCACAGCAAGCACCGCAGCCCGGACAGATTACATTTCTGAGGGTCATCGTTCTCTCCCAAATAGTGCATCCATAATAGTGGCTCCTGACAAGCCCGTCTGTATCTTCAAGGGGTTTAAATATGTTTCCATTATAGCTTACTTTAAATTAACATGTAAGCACAAATGGTTGACAAATGGATGGAGGCTACGATGAGGATAAGGGAGTGGACTCCAAAAATAGAATGGATGCAAAAGGATTGCAGAATGCTTCAATTCATAGCAGCAAGGCATTTGAATAAAATAAATGCAATAATAAGGGCGGTCACAGTAAGGTAAAGTTGGCGAATTCTCAATCGTCCCTCTTCAACGGTTTGACTGGTCAAAAGTCTCTTCGCCAAATACAGAACAACCAGATCTACAGGCAAAAATATGGCAAGATAGCTACTGCTGAGCCATCCCATAGCAAAAGGAAACAGACTGATTGCTGCAAATAGGACAAATAAGAAACTTGAAACCCGTAGGGCATATTTCTTTCCGTGAACCAGAGCAATCGTCCTGGCAGATCGTTTGTCATCACCTTCCACATCCATCGCGCCGCCAGCTATCTCCTCACCAAGATCAAAAACAAATGCCAATGCACCAAAAACCCAAATCATGCCGTTTTCCAATCCACCGACTATTGCTCCGCCAAAGATGAATGTCCAGGCGATGGAAAGTGCCACCATCATATTCCCAAACAATCCAGACTCTTTAAATTTCCAATTGTATAATATTCCAATAATCCATATAAACACGGAAAGAGCCAACGCAAGAGAACCCAAAAGCCCTGATGTTATGAAGCCGGCTGCAGAAAACAGGAATGTCAGGATCGTCAGTTCAGGTACTGATATTCGACCGGATGGAAGAGGTCTGTTTGGATGATTGACTCTATCCACCTCAAGATCGAAATAATCATTGGAAATCATGGCCGCGCCAGAGACAAAAAAGCCCGTGAGAAATCCCATAAGTCCAACAAAGAGAGTTGGAAGGCTTTCTGACCCGATAACTTCTCCGGCCACAACACAGATGCCAGCAGCCAGGGGCAATTCAGGCTTGACCAGGTCGGCAACCGCTTGAGCCTTGTCTCTAATGTTCTGCAATTTACTCTCCCTTCCGGTCATTGGCTCACGTCTCAGTCCTTCAGCGTCAAGACCCCTTTTTGCAGTCCTATCTCCATCCAGGCCCAGGCCCAGATTATGGCCTCAAAAGCCCTGATGAGGTCATTCTTGTCCAAGAAATACTGGCAGTCGCGAATATAGGCGGAGACGTTCTCCAGGAACTCACCCTCGCCTGATACTTTCAAATAGAGGTTCTGAGCCTTTCCCTGCCATTTGACCGTCTCTGATCGCAGATCCTCTTCCAGCTTTGCCCCGGCGCGCATTCTGGAGCCGCAATAAAATGGAGGCTTTTCCTCGACAATATCATTCTTCTCCTGGCACCCTTTCCCCAGACCGGCATTCCAGCCTCTGCCGGAGCAGCATCCTGCGACGATATCCTCCCGTCCTCTTTGCATCTTCTCGTCCTCATTCCCCGATCGTGATCCGCCAGGAGTTTTACTTGCAGGCTGCACAGGTCGTGTTGTGGTTATTCAGGCCGTTTGCAGATTCTGTGACGCTGGTCACATGCTTCTCATCGACCTTTACATCGACCATTGTCTTGACATCATATCCCTCTTCTCTGAGCCTTACAACTCCGTCACCGCGGCGAATCACTACCACGATGTCCTTAACTACGGCTCCGGCTATCTTCAGGGACTTCAGGACTGCCAGAAGAGTTCCACCAGTGCTGATGACGTCGTCCACCACCACGACTCTGTCGCCCTTATTGATGCCGTTTAAAAATAGCTGCGACTTTGAGTAGCCTGTCACCTGGCTGACCTCGATCTCTCCTGGCAGACCGTACTTTCTCTTTCTGACAATCACCATGGGAATATCGCAGATGTTGGAAAGCGCTGTGCCGATCGGTATTCCCATTGCTTCTACTGTCACAATCTTGTCTGCATCCAGATCTGCAATGCGCACGATATGGCCGGTAACCTCCCTGATCAGCTCAGGCCTGACCTCAGGCACGCCATCGGTTATGGGATGAATGAAGTAGTTGTACTCGCCCCTTTTGAAGACAGGAGCCTCTAACAATGATTTTTTAAGCCTTTCCAGCATAAGTGAGCCCTCAATTTTTATCTCGATGGGAGTGGAGAGGAGCGAAAGACCACGGACTTCAGGCCGGGGATGTAGAGCCCCTCCCCGATTACTTTCGCCCTGCGCAGTTCAGATATAAATACCTTCAGTGCCGATTGACATCTAGCTCATGAAGACCGC
>CAZFFD010000028.1:0-29434 GCA_964518035.1 uncultured Methanotrichaceae archaeon
TCGGCAATGCCGACATGAACGACATCATCGATGAGAGAGATGTTGACTACGTGAAGGGAGTAATTGATGGCAAGAGCGAGGCTACAAAACTTGCCGATGCTAATTATGATGGCAAGATTGATTCCTTGGATGTGGATCGGATAAACGAGATAATCAAAGGCGAAGAGTTTGAGTTGACGCTTATGGATAGCGCTGACAGAGTTGTTACTGTCAAGCTTCCGGTACAACGAGCAGTCACTCTCAACAACTATCCTGCTGAGGTAATGAGAATCCTGGGCGTTCAGGACAGGATCGTAGGTGTGGGAAGCAGCATACTGGAATCCAATACATACTTTCCGGAGTTAGCCGGTCTTCCATCGGTTGGAACGATCTCGGTTCCCGACTACGAGGCAATAATCGGCCTTAATCCCGATCTGGTAATTCAATGGACCTCCAAGGCCCAAGAGAAAGCAGAAAAGCTCCCAGGAATTTCCGTTATTGCATTGGACTTTTACAAGCCGGAGACCTTGGCAAATGAAGTGAGGACTTTTGGCTACATCTTTGGGAGAACCGAAAAAGCAGATGAGTTCATAGACTGGTACGAAGGGTGGCTTGGCAAGATCCAGAATACTACCAAAGAAATTCCCGAAGATGATAGACCCAATGTATTCCTAGAAGCCACTTATAATCCGGGTGAGATGTGGAGGACGGGTGGCTCTAAGAGCGGATGGCACCAAAAGATAGAGATTGCGGGTGGAAAAAATATCTTTGGTGACATCTCTGAGGGTTCTGGGGTAGATGTCGATCCTGAGGAAGTAATGAAGCGAAACCCGGATATTATTTTCAAACGAGCCATTACGGATGAAAGCGGATACGCTTTGGATAATGAGACTGAGTTTTCCGAGATCAGAGACGAGATCATGGGCCGTCCTGAGCTTGCTCATGTCAAAGCGATAGAAAACGAGCGCGTTTACATTGTTCATATCGATATCTTTGGTGGATTCAACCATCTTCCTGGCATTGCATACCTGGCCAAGTGGTTCCACCCTGATTTATTCGACGACCTGGACCCACAGGCGATCCATCAGGAGTACTTGACACGGTTTCAGGGATTAGACTTCGACTTGAGCAAGCATGGTGTGTTTGTTTATCCTACACAGGAGGTGAGATGAGATGAGACAGTTTTCTTTGCTTTTTGCGATCTGCACCTGGCTGGCCCTATCATCTGCTCTGGTCAGCTCTTCTGAATACACGCTCGATATCTTCGGCAATGCCAATTTGGATGACAGGATAGACGAGGCGGATGTCGCCTATATCGAAGGCGCAGTCAAGGGAGAATTGCAGCCAACCTATCTCTCAGACACCGACGGAGACGGTAGCGTGACCGAGAGTGATGTCGAGCAGGTTTTAAAGATCATAAACGGATCAGAAGAGCAGATCATTCTCATCGATGATTCCAATCGAACTGTCAAGATAAATATGCCGGTCGATAGCGTCGTGCCTTTGGTTGACAGGGACGCAAAGATTCTTGGCGTCCTCAAGGCGCAGGATCTCGCTGTTGCAGTCTCCAGCAACATAAAAGAGAGCAAGGAGTACAGGATCACTCTTCCCGGGCTTACGGAACTTGAAGCTGTTGGCTCATGGACTGAGCCGGATCTGGAAAAGCTGCTTGAGATACAGCCTGATCTGCTCATTGCCTACAGCAGCAGTGCCAAGGCCATCAATGATAGCATTGGCAATCGAGTTGCTGTCCTCAGCTTTGGCTCATCGACTCCTGAAACTACAAGGGACGAGCTGCTCAAATTGAGCTATGTCCTCAACCGAAGAGAAAACGCAGACGTGTACTTCAATGAGTTCCACGACAAATATTTGAGTATCATTGCTGATAGAATCAGTGGGCTTTCCAAGGATGACAGGCCAAGCGTCTATGTCGAGGCCAGCTCGCAGCCATATAAAACATACAATAAAAATTCTGTCGTCCAGAAGCTGGTTGATCTGGCTGGCGGAAGGCACATATTCAGCGATCTGGACGGAAGCGGGGCCTTTGCCACCCTTGATGCCGAGGAGATCATAAAACGAAATCCCGATGTCATCATCAAATACGCAGAGAAGAACGATTCAGGCTATGAGGTGATCGATACCACTAAGATGCAAGCCTTGAGAGATGAGATCCTTGGCCGTCCGGAGCTGGCCGAGGTCAGTGCTGTGAAGAGCGGCCAGGTTTATGTGATGAGCTCCTATCTCAGCTACGGAACGGATTATCCGGCGCTGCTCATGTACTGGTCCAAGTGGCTTCACCCCGATATCTTCGCTGACATGTACCCAGAAGCGATTCATAGGGAATATCTCGACCGCTTCACAGAGAAGGACTACCAGCCGAACGAGCTTGGAAGCTTCGTCTATCCCTGAAATGGTGAAAAGGAGACCCGAAAGAGCTATGAAAGGACTCATGGACAAAATCGGACTTGATTTCCGGATGGGAGCAGATGGTGCCTGTGCCATCCTCTGGTCCGATCTCTCGGCCTTGCGGCGCAACCTGCCCAATTACCTGATAGCAACCGTTGTCTCTCCGCTGCTTTACATTGCAGCCTTCGTCTTTGGGCTGGGCGGGAGCATCAAGATGGACGGCATCAGCTATATGCAATTCGTTGTTCCAGGCATCATCGCCATGACGGCTATGAACAGCAGCTTCAACGGAGCCGGAACGAGGCTCGTCATAGATCAAATCCACTGGAGAAGCTTTGATGAGTCGCTCATGGCTCCGGTGGGGCTCTTATCGCTCCTTCTCGGCAAGGCCTCTATCGGCGTCTTGCGTGGCATGGTCAGCTCCATCGCCTTTCTCGTCGTAGCAGTGATCATAGCCCCAGGCCTTCATGTGAGCGTGCTCTTTTTGGCCAGCCTTCTCTTCGCCTGTCTGATATTCTCATTTTTAGGAGTGCTCTCGGCTCTGCTCGCCCGCTGTTATGATGATATGATTGTGTTTACGAGCGTGGTCATCATGCCAATGGCCTTTCTCGGCGGGACCTTCTTCTCTCTGAACTATCTGCCCGCTGCCCTGAAGTCGGCCCTCTATTTGCTGCCGCTCACTCACGTCAGCATCTGTCTTCGGGCGAGTCTCCTAGGCCAGGCAGTTCCAGTTGCGTCTTATCTGGCGATGCTCGGATTTTTGGCGGCATTTGCCGGGGCGGCGTTTGTTGTACTGAGAAGAAGGGATGCGTAAACTGCAGACCAAAAGCTCCATCAACCCCGCGCGCTATCCTTTAGCTCATGTCTATTCACCCAATTGAATTTCGATACGGCACCAAAGAGATGAAGGCCATCTGGGAAGAGGATTTCAGACTGCGTTGTCTATTCCGCGTTGAGGCTGCACTCTCACGCGCAGAGGAGGATCTCGGCATGATCCCGAATGGCGCGGCTGCAGAGATTGCGGCTGCCGCAGAATCGACTCGACCTGAGAGGGCCAAGGAGATTGAAGACGAGATCGGGCACGACATGATGGCAACCGTCCTAGCCATGGCTGAGGAGAGCCCCAAGTATGGCGAGTGGATTCACCTCGGTGCCACATCCAACGACATCCTGGACACTGCCACTGGTCTACAGATCAAGGCCTCCTTAGACATTCTGGAGCCCAAGCTCAAGGCGCTTTTGGCCCTCCTGCTGGATAAAGCCATAAAGAACAAGGGCCTGGTCTGCGCGGGCAGGACGCATGGCCAGATAGCTGTGCCCACCACCTACGGGCTTCGGTTCGCCATCTGGGCCTCAGAAATCGCGCGGCACATCGAGCGGCTGCAACAGCTCCGGCCTCGGGCGGCTGTTGGCAAGATGAGCGGAGCAGTCGGAACTCAGGCAGCATACGGAAAGAATGGCATTGAGATTCAAAGAAGGGTCATGCAGCACCTGGGCCTCACCGAGGTGGATGTATCCAATCAGGTGATTCAGCGCGACAGACATGCTGAGATGGTGTGCTGGATGGCGCTTGTGGCATCCACTCTGGACAAGATATTCGTTGAGATGCGTTCCTTGCAGAGGACTGAGATCGCCGAGGTCGAAGAAGGATTCGGCAAAAAGCAGGTGGGATCCTCAACCATGCCCCACAAGAGAAATCCCATCAAGTCCGAGCAGATCTGCGGCCTGTCCAGAGTCGTGAGAGCTCAGCTCATCCCGGCCTTCGAGAATATCCCACTCTGGGACGAGCGAGACCTCACAAACAGCAGTTGCGAGCGGGTGGTCTTCCCTGAGGCATTCATCTTCACTGACCACCTCATCACGCTCGCAACGCGCACCCTCGACCGGCTGATGCTCCGGCCTGAGAACATCGAACGCAATCTGGTCTTGCTGCACGGTCTGAATATGGCTGAGAATGTGATGGTAGAGCTAGCCAAGAAAGGAGTGGGCCGCCAGCAGGCGCACGAGATCATGCGGCAGAGCTCCATGATCGCCTTTGAGAATAAGAGAGAGCTCGCTGATGTGCTCATGGAGAATGAGACGGTCATGAAGAACCTAAGTGCTCAGGAGATAACCGCCCTCCTTGATCCCCACCAGTACATCGGCACAGCCGTCTCTCAGGTGGAGAGGCTCTACGAGAAGCTGTACAAGGCCTACCTGGCTTGAAATCCGACCCGGAATCCGAGTTAGAATCTGAATTGAAAATGCCGTCAGTGTTTGTCCTCAAGCCTGGCTCGATCAAGAGGGATGAATGCGGCAGGATCCTGGATGCCCGGTCCACAGTGAGCCTGATAATCAGCGGAGGGCATAAGATAATCGTTGACAGCGGACTCGTGGGTGAAGAGGGAGGTATTCGAAGAGCGCTGGCGGGCCTCAAGGTCGAGCCGGAGGAGGTAGACCTTCTAGTCAATACCCACTCTCACCCAGACCACTGCGGGAACAATT
The DNA here is from genome assembly GCA_964518035.1 of uncultured Methanotrichaceae archaeon. Lineage (GTDB taxonomy): Archaea > Halobacteriota > Methanosarcinia > Methanotrichales > Methanotrichaceae > Methanothrix. The sequence continues at coordinate 4,870 of CAZFFD010000028.1, forward strand.
GTCTATTTTCTATGGCAAATGTGCTGGCCCCAAAGGACGGGGAAACAATCTCTCCCGGTGTCCGGGTCATGGCAACTCCTGGGCACAGCATGGACAGCATCTCTGTTGTGGTGGAGGCTGGCCTGACGATAGTAATAGCAGGCGACGCCCTTCCAACCGTGGGCAATTTCTTAAAAATGGTTCCTCCTGCGTTACATACCGATCGTGCTATGGCGGAGGCCAGCTTGAAAAAGATTCTGGAGATTGCAGATCTTGTTGTTCCCGGTCACGATTTTCCGTTTTATGTTTATAAAGCCGTTGATGTCTCTCTGCCCGGTCCAATTGGATATGATTATCAGAGTGCAGGCTGCCGACGGCATAATTGAATTCTGGCAAAATTGGACTTCTTATCCATTGAATATGAAGGAGAGATATATCCAGAAATCTAAGATTAGGCAATCTATAAATACTTATAATATGTATACACTATGCGAATGCAGCTAAAATTGACATCAAAGGAAAGGTTAGTTCTTTACGGTCTTGCCAGATATCCGGGACTCAGTGACATAGATCTCGCTTCTAATATTGGCGTTGATCGCTCGACCATATTCAAGAGCAAAAGAAAGTTTAGAGATTGGAAGCTCATTAAACTTTTAAATGTTCCATCCGGAGAAGCTGTCGGTGCCGAAATCCTGACCTCAGTCTTTGTAAAGTACAGTCCGACTGCGCCGTTTGAGGTAAGATTGGGATCACCATCCTTCCAAAACTGGGTGAAGTATCCCAATTGCGTTTCTCATACAGCAACGGATACAGATTCAGTTTCGACGTTCTACTCCAAGAGCCTCACCGATTTCCGAGTGAACTTCGATCCGATCATCGACGAGTACTTCAGAAACGATTACGTCGAGGACATTCAGTATTTCCATTATCCGTTCCAGGTCTCCAACTACTCTGCAGATGCCGCACTCGCAGTGAACGGCCTGTTTGATCTCACCAGATCTGATTTGCCTGAGGAGGTCACATCTGCCAAATCGGCGTTGTCCGAAGACTCCCGTCTCACAGAGAAAGACAAGCTCACGCTCTACGCCTTTGTTAAGTATCCCATGCTCTCCGACCTGGAGCTATCCAGGAGAACTGGAATTTCAAGGCCCACAATCTCCGGAAAGCGGACCAAGTTCTTCCAGAGCGGCCTGTTAAACCGCGAGGCCTACGTGGACTGGCAGAAGATCTGCTGCGAGCTGATGTCATTTTATCATGTGCGCATTCGGCATGGCCACGATCGCGAGGATCTCTCTCTTGTCTATCAGGCATTCCGCAGAATCGGAGCGCCGCTGTTCAGCTATCTGCAGCCCGGCGAGATCTTTGGCTCTTTCCTGTCTACAGGCTATCCTGAGCTGAAGAGCCGTATGGACAAGGAGCTGCGCGCTCTATCTGAAAAGGGACTGATCGAGGAGCGGCCCAAGCTCGTGATCATGCCCTTGACTGAGATCAAGGCCAATAAGATCGATTATGCTCCAATGGTAGCCAAGATGCTAAACATCGAGAAGGAGATCTGAGGAGCGGCATTGTCGGCAGAGACTGTCGTGGTCTGCTCCCGGGCGGACCCGGCAAGCCTCAATATTTTTGAGCATCTCCTGGAGCTGAGGCAATGGCAGCGCCAGGAGGGCTATCTATCTTTTGGCCGGTGGCGGCTGGTGGTTCACGATGGCAGACAGACTGCTCTGCTGGGACTGGATGATCGGCTGGCATCTATCGGCTTGAATCCTGAGATGATCGTCTTTGCCAGTCGGCATGAGGCAAAGGCGGCCTTGCCGTGGCTCGGCGGGCACTTCACAGGCATCCTTCAAGACGGCCAGGCGGCACTTTCCACTGCGGCAGCCGGAGGGTTGTGCTCATTTCTGCATAACATTGCCAGGGCAGCTCCGTCCGGCTATGCGATATCTGCTGAGGCCACCCATCACGGGCCTACAGATATCAGGACTCCATGCTTCTTTGCGGAGATCGGCAGCACTCTGAAGGAATGGCAGGACCGGGGGGCTGGAGAGGTGGTAGCCAGGGCGATTCTGGACCTGGGGGATGAGGCGGATAAAGCGCGTCCAACGTTCCTGGGATTTGGAGGCGGGCATTACGTGGCCAGGCAGACGGACCTGATATTCAAGTCGTCTGTTGCCTTCGGCCACCTCTTCTCCAACTACCAGATGGCTGGGATCAATCGCGAGGTAGTGGAGGAGGCCTGCAGCAGATCGAATGCCGCTTATGCTTACCTTGACAGGAAGTCCCTTCGTTCTGCAGAGAGAAAGAGGATGGAGGCAATTTTAGCAGAGATGGATCTGCCTGTTCTGAGGGGCCGGGAGATAATAGCCGAGTTCCCTCCGACTGAAGGATAATGGCTCTTCGCTATTTCTTATCGCTATTGTAGCAGAATGGGCCAGAGTCATCGAACTGCAGAGCAGCTATCGGAGAACGTCGGTGCCGGATCTCAGTCTTTGCCCAGCCTCATCTCTCCTTCAGTTCCTCTTCAATTCCTCTTCAACTCCTCTTCAGCACTCTCTCCAGGTTATCGTGAGCCAGGTTTCTTGCCGTCTCCGGCTTGAGTGCTTTGAGGAGAGGTTCGTACTTGCCGATCTCCTTTTCGTAAGCCGCGCCAAAGGACCCGACTTTGTCTGAGCCGATCATGAACCGATCAGGATATTTCTCTATCAGCTCTACCCATTCGTCCTTCGGCTCGCCCCCAGGAGCTATCACAGTATCATAGACGATCCAGGATATATCAACCCACAGATTCTTGTTTCTCCCAAGCATTCCTTCAACATCGCTCTTGAGAGTGGTGATGTTCAGATTCCTGCCCTGGCCTGCGTGACACCAGACAAAGCGGGTGTTCGGGTGACTCGATACCGCATTGCTGATCTCGTGCAGGTAGACCGGCTCCCTCAAAGATGTCGTCCCGATATCATTGTGAATCCATATCGGCAAGCCGGCAAATGCCGCGTAATCATAGATCTCGTCAAGGCTTGCATCATCCGCTCTGGTGGTCTCTCCTGGAGTCAGGCGCGTCAGTTCGTTGTGTCTGGCGAAGATCTCGCCGATTCCCTCCCAGAGGCCGGGGTACATCGACATCATCAGCTTTATGTGGTTTACGGAATTCCTGTCTGTCGGATTGAAGCCGCAGATGAACGGATGGATTCTTTTTCTCTGGTCTGGTGAAAGGTTGAGCACTGCTCTCGCCAGGATGACATCAGTCATGCTGTAATAGTAGGTCTCTGAATCGTCATCATCGTAATACTTCGGCCTTTGAGGATCGGCGTCATCCCACTTCTTGATCACAGGCAGGCCGAAGAGGACTATCTGATCGACGTTGGATGAATTCATGGAATCGAGCAAGGCCTGCATGCCCTCAGATTCCTGGGTGAAGCTGACGTAATGGCAGTGCGCGTCATTCTTTAGATAGCTCGCAGTATTATTGTACTGGGGCCACGTTGAATTGGTGGCAAAATTTCCGATCTGGCCGGACTGCGCAGGTGCAACCGGGGCTTTTGCGCTATCCTCTGCGGCAAAACAGGTGGCCGCCAGGAGGAACATAGCGATGATTGCTACTATGGCTGGCTTTTTCATTTGATCCCTCACGAGAGAGGAGGGGCTTTTGGCTTATATCTTTAAGCATAAATTTAGGGATAGGGGTTTTCTTGGATGAGGTGATTTCTGTCTCCGCCGAACTGTGCCCATTCTCGCCACCCGGAGCCCTGCGTTCTCCGGAGGTCCATCCAGCAGGATTTGGGAGACTATTGCAAGTGTCTATGGTAGGCAATCCCCCGATCTTCATGTAAGCCGCGGATGACAGAGGTGGACATGAAATTCCTGGCAGGGATCGCACGCAGCCTTTACCGGGGCAGGCGCTCCGAGCGGGGCTGCTCTTCTTCTTGCTGGGTTATCTCTGTTGCTGTGCTATCGGAGGGAAAAGCGATGTGCTTAAATATTGATAGGTATTAGTAAGTATCCAAGTGAGTAAGTCCCTCTCGAAAGGATGATGCTGCTCATTAGCAGGTGGGACGATTAGAGAGGGGGTCACTAATATTGCTTTTAGTCAGATTCAACAAACTCAAAAGCCATTGTTATCTTGTTCTGGATCTTGCTATAGTATAGGTCATCATTATTCCTGTATTTCCGTGCTATTGCTCCTGCAATGAAATCTGCAGCCTGAAGACATGGACACTGCTTAGAATCCAGGTGGGATACATTTAGGCGTCTCATCAAGCCGTCTGCTAAGTTATTATCGAACTTCTCCCTGGCGTCGCCATAGAGGAACCTGTCAATCACTATCTCAATCGTTTCTTTGAATCCGTATTGTTGGATAATCCTATGCAACAGATGCCTGCAGATGTCGTTATATAGTACTTGAGGCTCGGCATCGAGATACTGGGTCGGCAAATCCACCCGATCCTTACGCAACAATACATAGGCGATATCGTTGTTCGTCTCTGCAATACATTCTAGGATACGCCGTTTGCTTGAATCATCGGATTCCTTGAATTTGAGTTCGGACTTCACTCTGTATTTCTTCTTAAGAGTCCGCCTGACATCCTTTATGCATCTCCTGATGGGCACATCATCTCTGGCGATCAATGCTGCAAGTACGAAGTAGGGGTCTTCATCTGAAACCTTGGAACCGAGGCCCCCTAAGTTACCTGACTCGTCGATGTAGACCTTCATTTAATCCGCACATGTCCAACCTTGCTAATATTAATAAGCGTGGGCAACAACACAGAATCTGTCAATACATAACGCATTATCGTTATGACAACGGTTTTGGGTTACTGCCGGGTCAGCACGGAAAACCAGAATGGTGCTGATAGCTTTGGGCTTGAAACCCAACGAGACACGATTATAAAGTACTGCACTGCAAGTGACCGGGAGCTAGTCCAGATCTATGAGGACCCTGCGTTTTCAGGATCATTGCCGCCTTTGGAGAGGTCCGGCCTACATGCTTTGCTTGAGGCTTTGAAGGCCGGGGACATACAGCAAGTCGCTGTGACTAGGCTTAACCGGCTAGCCAGGGACACCATGCTATCCTTGTAGCTCCTCAAGGAAATCAAGAAGCTGGGCGCGGAGATGGTCAGCATCGCGGAACCAGGCCGCTGGGAAGATCCCACCCAGAAGCTTCTTTTGACGATGGTAGCGGCTTTTGCAGAGTTCGAGAAGTCTTTGATAGCGTCGCGACTTTCATCGGGCAGAAAGACGAAGGCCCGCCAGGGCGGTTATGCAGGAGGAAAAGCACCCATCGGCTACAGGGCGGAAAGAGGAGATAAGGCCCTTACCCTGGATGAAGATAAGGCGGCTACAGTAAAACGGGTCTTTGAGCTAAGAGATGCAAAGCCAGATGCTTCCTGATAGTTACACCGCTAAGGAAGGGAAAACCTTTCATCCGATGCAGGTTAAGCAGATCTTGGACAGGCAAGCTGTCTATGAAGGGCGCTAAAAGTATTCAGGAATAGAAGCCACTGGGAAGTATCCACGTATCATTTGATGGCGTTCATAACCGATAATTGAGCGCAAAACAATGCAAAAGTATATCTCTCCATTCTTTCTTTAGGACTTAAAGCTCTGCTCGCGGTGATATACGAATGGATTTCGCTGATAAAATACAAGAAATCGCTTTACATATACCGGAAAAAGTACCAAATATAACAAGTGAAGAAACAACAAAAACAGCATTAATTTTACCATTTATTCAGGCCTTAGGATATGATATATTTGATCCTACTGAAGTAAAAGGGGAACTTACCTTAGATATGGGTGGTGTAAAGGCAGACAGAATAGATTATGCCATTTTTAAAAATAATGAAGCTAAAATTCTTATAGAATGTAAATCCTGCGATATGGATATAAATAAAGCAACATTTAAACAGCTTAAAAAATATTTCGCCTTTACTAATGCGAAATTTGGCATTTTAACTAATGGAATTATATATAGATTCTTTTCTGATCTTGAGAATACAGGCAAGATGGATGACGTTCCATTTCTTGAACTTGACATGATGAACTTCAAAGATTCAACTGTTGCCGTAATAAAGAATTTCACTAATCCAATGAATGATGAAAGAGCGTCTGGAATAGCAACTGAGCTAAAATGTAAGAGCGAAATTAGAGCCATTCTAGAACGGGAATTTAATAAACCATCCAAAGAATTTGTTCTATTTTTTGCATCCCAGATTCATGAAGGACACCTTGTAAAAAGTGTTGTTAAGCAATTTTGTGGTTACACAAAAGAAACTTGTGATCAATTTATCCAAGACAAAATTGACGATTTTATTAAAGCTGCAAAGAACACTGCAAAGGGTATGACTTCGATACAAGAAAATAAGGATGTCCTAAAAATCAAAGTCGATGCTGATGATAAAGATAAAGTCAAATCGTTTGTATTTAATAGTGAACGATTTGAGATCAGATTCTGGAAAGATATGTTACCCAAGGTTTGCTCAATCATGGCAACACAGCATAAGGAACGGCTTGAAGAAATTTTTACTATAAAAGGAGATAAATATATTTATTTTTCAAGAAGTCAAGAAGAACTGAAGTCACCAGAACCAATAGACGGAACAGATATCTACGTAGAAACCGGCTTTGCCAAAGGCATGCTATTGAAGATAGCAAGAGATGTAGTAACCTTGTTTGGCCATCCAGAAGACATAGTCTCCTTTGGTGAAGATCAAGAATGAGCTTTTAACTTTATTATATTCGTCATAGCATATTTCAGAAAGAATGTTATGTATCCCACAGTTCGCACTTTAACTCCCTAAATCGAGTATTTTTCTAGCTATCGATTTACGTAAATATTTTAAATTAAATGGGGCCACGGCGATTTGAACGCCGGTCACAGGACCCCCAGTCCTGTAGGATACCAGGCTACCCTATGGCCCCGCACAGCGCATCCAAGGATGTAGAGGTGACATATAAGCGTTTCCCATCATTCCGGCCAAACCTGCGCCGCCATCCTGGGGCCCGGGGCACCACATGCGCGCAGCCTGCGGAAAAATTGGCTCTTCGCTCTTTCCTATGGCCGACCTGAGGTTACCATAGCTTTTCAGTTCCTCGTTCAGTCGCTCTGTGCGTACTCTGTGAGCTTTGTGCCTCTGTGGTGGAAACGTCGTCGAGCCGGTTACGGACTGCCACCACTGCAGTCACAGAGTCCACAGAGGACTCACAGAGTACGCAAACAGCGAGGAACCGAAAAATTCCTGGAGAACGCCGCTCGAACCGTGATTGCCGGGCTTTCGTTCTCCAATTAGCTCAGAACGTGTAGACGGAGTTTCCGCTCGCCAGGGATTCGATGACATCGATTGGCACCGAGCTTGCATGGACCTCTTCTCCTGTGTCGGGATCGGTGTAAACGTAGACCAGTTGGCCTGTCCTCTCATCCTCATAAGTGTAATATGCGAACAGGAGTTTGCCTGTCTTTGGATTGAGGACGTCGTAGTATTTCCTTCCGGTCAATGGATCGGAGTAAACGTTCACCGGAAGCCCGGTCACCGAGTCCGTGTAGCTCTCATCGAGCCAGTTGTCGGTCAGGTTTAGCAGAGCACGCAGATAATTAGGATCTCTCACCAGTTGGCCGTCCACTATCTTGCTGCCGCGGGGAGCATTGCCCCAACTCCACAAGTCGCTGTCGTTCTCATCGCTCTCGCCCTCGTTGTTGGCAATCTCTTCCCGCACAATAGCCGGCGAGGCTAGCCCATTCTCCTCCTTAAAATCCTTTATCCAACTCTGGGCAAACTCGCCGCTCACACTCTGGTAGTCCGGAGCGTCCTCGCTGCTGGCGAGGGCTGTCTGAATGCAGAACGCAAATAGCAATAGGAGGCCGCACAATGCGGCAAAGGGGATCAATTTCATCTTGTTTCATCCGGCCTGCAATCGACATATTGACAGTCAGCTATTCAATCTTTCTGGCTGCAACCTCTATCGCCCGGATGACGCTGTCCTTTGGGATAATAGTAGCCACGGGAATGGAGAGCAATCGCTCAACAGTGGGGCTGACGATTGGAGCGCAGACCAGAGCAGATGCCCCGTCCCTCTCTGCCCTGATGGCGGCGATTATGGCCTCCTCGATGGTTGTGGCCGAATACTCTCGCAGCGTCAGCATCTTGTCTCCGATCTTCATCTTCTTCTCGCTGATCTTGTCAAGAACCGGCCTGGCCGCGATGATTGCGATGAAGTTTCCTTCAGACCCTTCAAGCTGGCGAATGGTCTTTACGATCTGGCGCAGCGTGGTGATATTCGGCTCTCTGTGCCCGGAGAGAATCTTGTAGAGAGTGCTCTGAGGAATGGACGATACCTTGGAAAACTCCCGCGCCGATAACCCCAGCTCTCCCAGGACCTCTTTTAAGGTCTCTCGCAGGCTCTCGTCTGATTGGAAGGCAGCCCTCATCAATCGCTCCACATTTGGCATACTATTGGATAATGAGATTCAGTTATTTCTACTTTTGGGAAGATGAACTGCATTTCTGGCAAAGCTTTAACTATACCGTGTGGCATGGATTGAGGCTAGCAGTACTATTTCAGATGTCAATTTTCACAAATAGGACAAAAATTATCCCTAGATAGAAAACATTATATTCTCCATTTGGAGAAGTTTCCTCTATGGGCGAATATCTGCTCCGATGTGTGAGCGATGGATCGGTGCAGCCCAATCATTCCCTGAGCTGCCCTAATGACAATTCGCTTCTGCGCGCCGACTACAGGGCCCGGCAGATCGTACTGAAGAGCCTGCCGGGCATCTGGCGATTCCTCGACTGGCTTCCCGTGAAGGGGCCCTTAGCCGGAACAGAAGGCGGTCCCGTGACCTACAAGAGCCATGGACTTGCCCGCGAGCTTGGCCTGGAGAGGCTTTTCATCAGCTTCAACGGCTTCTGGCCTGAGAAAGGCGCGGCCTCGCCTACAAGCAGCTTCAAGGATTTGGAGGCAGCCCCAACCATGCAGATGCTGAGGGAACGAAAAGACCGACCGACCCTCGTGGTGGCCTCTGCCGGAAACACAGCCCGTGCCTTTGCCCATGTATCCCTTCTCACAGGGCAGCCTCTGCTGCTTTTCGTGCCGGAGAAGGCTCTCTCACGAATGTGGACAGTCCTCCCGGAGGATAAAAGAGGCGGAGCAGATCAGTTGAAGTTGATTGCAGTTCGTGGGGACTACTATGATGCCATCGTAGTAGCCGAGAAGGTCCAGTCCCTACCAGGCAATGTTGCCGAGGGCGGAGCGAGAAACATCGCCCGAAGAGACGGCATGGGCACAGTGATGCTTGACTGCGCCCTGTCCCTGAAGGTGCTGCCCAAACATTACTTCCAGGCTATAGGGAGCGGCACGGGCGGCATATCGGCCTGGGAGGCGGCCCTTCGCCTTATCAGAGATGGCCGCTTCGGCAGCATCCTGCCAAGGCTCCACCTGGCCCAGAACATTCCAAATGCGCCTATCTTCTATGCCTGGAAGGGACGAGAGCCCGAGCCTCCCAAGAGCGACATGTTCGATGACGTTCTGTTCAACCGAAAGCCGCCGTATGCAATTCCCGGCGGTGTGAAAGACGCTCTGCAGGAGACAAACGGAGAGGTTTACGGTGTGACGGATCGACAGGCGGAAGAGGCTAAGAGGCTCTTTGAAGAGAGCGAAGAGATCGATATCCTCAACGCTCCGGCGGTAGCGGTCGCTGCATTGGAGCAGGCTGTCAAATCAGGAAAAGTCCTGCCCAAAGATACGGTTCTTCTAAATATCACAGGCGGCGGCGTGGCCAGGATGAAGGAGATGCATTCCCTGCACCAGCTCAAGCCGCAAATCGTCGTCAGCCATTGGCAAGAGGCAATGCAATTTCTGGAGGCCAAAATATGAGTCAGGCAGTGAGCCAGATCATGGATCAGACTATGGTGCAGACCATAGTGCAGATCGAGGAGCAGACAATGAGCCAGAATATCAAGCCACTGACTCTGACGATTCAGGGCGGCGTGGACAAGGACGGCCATGCTGATGCAGTCTCCTCTATCGAGATAGCCCGCGGAGAGATAATAGGAATAGTAGGGCCTACGGGCTCCGGCAAGAGCACTCTAATCGCTGATATCGAGCAATTTGCCTGGGGCGACACCCCATCCGGCAGAAGGATTCTCATAAACGGCCTGCCTCCTGCGCCTGAACTCAGATCAGATCCCAGAAAGAAGCTGGTCGCCCAGCTCTCCCAGAACATGCACTTCCTGGCAGACATGTCTGTGGGCGACTTTTTGAGGATGCATGCCAAATCACGGGGAAAGAACCCGGCTCTCGCCGAACGGGTCATCACCCTCGCTAACACCCTCACGGGAGAGCCGGTCAATCCAGCATTCCAGCTCACAATCCTGAGCGGCGGCCAGTCTCGAGCCCTCATGGCCGCAGACATTGCAGTCATCAGCGACTCGCCGATTGTGCTCATTGACGAGATCGAGAACGCCGGCATCAAGAAGCAAGAGGCCTTGCGCCTTCTTTCCGGAGAGGGAAAGATTGTGGTGGTTGTGACCCATGATCCAATGCTTGCCCTCATGGCCTCCAGGCGGATAGTCATGAAGAACGGAGGCATGACCAAGGTCATCAGCACCAACGAAAGCGAGCAGAGGATCTTCAAGGACATCGAAAGGGTTGATAGCTGGCTCGCAGCGCTGCGTGAGACCATTCGCCAGGGAGATGTTGTGGGCGACACAGCACGCACAGTCGCGGGCGAGGTAGCAGCTTGAAGATGATTGTGGCCGCGGGCACTCCAGGATCAGGTAAAACATCGGTTCTCATGCATGCTGTCAAGGATCTGCTGCGGTCCGGGCATCACCCTGCGCTGGTCAAGATCGATTGCATGTGGACGGAGGACGACGTCCGGTTCAAGAGGCTGGGCGTCCCAGTGGCTGTGGGCCTCTCCAGAGACATGTGCCCCGACCATTATGCGATCTACAACTTCGAAGAGATGATGGATTGGGCAAAGGACCAGGGGGCTGACATTATGCTTAACGAGACTGCAGGCCTGTGTCTCCGCTGTGCGCCTTATCCTGACAGGGCTTTGGCCATCTGCGTGATAGATGTGACCACCGGGCCCAACAGCCCTCTGAAGGTTGGGCCTCTTCTCACCACAGCCGACGCTGCAGTCATGACCAAGGGAGACCTCGTCTCCCAGGCCGAGAGAGAGGTCTTCCGGGAGCGCATTTTGGAGGCTAACCCCGGCTGCAGGATCATTGAGGCCAACGGCCTGTCCGGCAAGGGATCGGCTGAACTCGCAGAGCTGATTGCAGGCTGGCCGGATGTCTCAGGTGAGATGGTCTTGCGGCACAACCCGCCTTTGGCCATCTGCACGTTATGCACCGGGGAGCTGAGGGTCTCCAAAGAGCATCACCGGGGAGTGCTGCGTCACCTGGATGGCTTCATGGAATACACGGGCGAGTGAAGAGAATCGGGCAAAGAAAATCCGAAGAATGCCAGGAGACAGCTAGAAGGGGAGAACTAGAAGGAGAAGGAGAGCCGGATCATGTTGCAGATAGAAAAGCTCCTGCCAGGGTACAACTGCGGGGAGTGCGGTCTGGGAAGCTGCCGGGAATTTGCAGCAGCGCTGGTGGACGTGGCGGGGCTCGAAAGGTGTCCCATTCTCAAGCAGGAGAGGTTCAAGGGCCGGGCTGAGGAGATCGCCGGCCTTTTAGCAAGCTCGGCTGAGGGCGCCGAGGAGATCATCGGCGTTCTCGATGGACTGCGGGCCGACTTCGCCCTGGCTCCACTGTCAGGCGAGCCATCCTGTCGAGAGGACCTGCATCCCTTCAACCCAGAGGCGCGGCTCATGGAGGGCGATATCTTCCGATACAGGCCTATGGGATGCCCCATCACTCACTTCGCAAAGGTTCTCAGGTCAAGCCAGGGGATTGTCACAGTGCACCTGGTTGGGCCGGTGCATCTGCTCAAGGGGTTGCCGGCGCCGGAGGACATCGGCCTGTGCATGGTCGTAGCCTTCGAGGGCACAGTGAGCCGCGGACGAAGGCCGGAGGTCGGCGAGACGGTGCGATTCCTGCCCGAGCACTGCATGATGCAGAAGGTGCACTCCGGAGTTGTGGTGCACTCTGAGGGCAAAGCGGTGCGGATCGAGGGGATCGACCTGAAGGTGTGGTAGGAAGAGGGCAATAGAAATATCGGCAATTCCTGAGTGATGGAACGAACTCTGATCAGACAAACAAAAAAGTTACGGGCCTACTTTGGCCTTTATTATGCCTTTGGTCCGTCTCACCGGACTGTCATTTTCAATGCCTATTTCCGCTGAGATGAGGTCAATGTCGTCTGAGCAACCAGACCCTTCAAGCTCTGCAATTCTCTCGGAGGATGCCTTGCCAAGTATGCCGTAATATTCCGAAAGGTCACATCTGCCCATAGGCGCTTCTTCTCTAAACGCTTCCAACTCTTCCAGAGGGCCTTCGCCAAATGCTCCAACGAATTTTGAGAGATCGAATTTCTTTGCTGCAATATTCGGTCTTTCTCCTTCTTTATAGTCATCCTCATGAAGCGGCTTTAATGCCCCGTCCTCAAAAACGCATTCAATGGTCCTAAAAGCACTCATAATCCAGCCCTTTGTTCTGATGGAGCCGCATGCTTAAGTATTCTTCCAGTCACTTCATCCAAAAGCTTTTTCCCGTTAGCCGCCAGAAAGCCGCTATCAGGAGGATAATAGTAATTGATGCCCTTTTCCAAGCTGCAAAATCTCGTCAAACAGTTCACATCATCTTCCCCGATCGCCCGGCCTCGCCAGGAGGCCCTCTCCCGTGCCTGAGCCCGTTCGCTGGGGCCCGGACAACCCCCATCCCCTCTCGCTGATGAAGACTGAGCTTGTCTGGGATGGCAAGTACGACGAGTATGGTCGCCGCCGTTCCGTGGACGTGGCCGGCGCTGCCATGCCCATGCAGAAGATCGAGACAGTTGACATGCCGAGAAGCGAAGCCCTCGCCTCCGGCCAGACGACCCTGGGGGAGCTGTCGACTACCGTGCGGGAGGACTTCAGGAACCGGCTCATCTGGGGCGACAACAAGCTGGTAATGGCGTCGCTGCTCAAGGAATTCAGGGGCAAGATCGATCTGATCTACATCGACCCGCCGTTTGATGTCGGGGCGGATTTCACGATGCAGGTGCCCGTTGGGGAAAGCAACGAGAACCTAGACAAGGATCAATCCCTAATTGAAATGGTAGCTTATCGGGATATGTGGGGCAAGGGCACTGATTCGTACCTTCACATGATCTATGAGCGCATAACTCTCATGAAAGAGCTACTAAATGAACACGGTAGCATTTACATACATTGTGATTATCGAGTTAATGCCTTTCTCCGGCTTATTTTGGATGAAGTATTCGATCCATCAGGATTCATAAACGAGATTGCCTGGGAAAGAAGCACTAACACATCAAGCATAGGAAAAATTTGGAAACGTTCGCATGACACTCTGCTTTTTTACGCCAAATCAAATTCATACACGTTCAATTTCCAAAGAAAACCTCTTTCTGCAACGTCACTTTCACTTTATAATAATGAAGATAAAAGAGGCAAATATCAGCTTGTCCCACTTTTAGTAAGTGGCAAGAGAACTGGAGAGACAGGCAAATCATGGAGGAGCGTTGATCCTAATAAACGTGGACGAAATGGCATGCATTGGGTTACAACACCGACTAAACTTGATTTATATGAGAAAGAGAACTTAATCTCCTGGCCGGACAAGGTAGATGGAGTCCCACGACTAAAATATTACCTGGATCAAAACGAAGGCGTTGTTGTATCTGATTTATGGAGTAATGTCAAGCTAATAAGCTCAGGAGGGACCGAGTCTGTAGGATATGCCACCCAAAAGCCCGAGGCCCTCCTTGAGCGTATCATCAAGGCATCCTCCAACGAGGGCGACCTCGTCGCCGACTTTTTCTGCGGCTCGGGCACCACCGGTGCTGTTGCCGAGCGGCTGGGCCGTCGCTGGATCATGTGCGACCTGGGCCGCTTTGCGATCCACACAAGCCGAAAGAGGCTCATCGAATTGCAGAGGCGGCTGCAGGCCGACGGCAAGCCCTACCGGGCCTTTGATGTCTACAACCTTGGCCGCTACGAGCGACAGTGGTGGCAGAGAGAGCGTCTGCAGGGCTACGATAACGACCACCGGCGCGTTGTTTTGGGCTTCTATAGGGCCGAACCCTTGCCGCGGCCAACGACCTGGCTGCATGGCCGAAAGGGCGGGGCATTCGTCTACGTGGACAGCATAGACAGCCTTCTCACGCGGGATGAGGTGCGGGCAGCGGCCCAGGAGGCGCACGCAGCCGGAGGGCGGGAGCTGCACTGTCTCGCCTGGGAGTTCGAGATGGATCTGCGGCTTGAGGCGCAGGCGATCGAGGCCTCTGAGGGCGTGAGAATCAGGCTTCTGACTATTCCAAGAGAGATCATGGAGAAGAACCGCACAGATCCGCCGCCGTTTTTCGAGGTGGCCGTTCTGGAGGCTGAAGCAGTCTACAGCAAGATCGCTGGAAAAAAGAAGGTGGATATCCGGCTGAAGAGATTCATCCCATCTCTGGCTGAGGTCCCGGCCAGGGAGCTGGCGGCTCTGAAAGAAAGGGCTGCAAAAGACGGATTTGACTTCATCGACTTCTGGGCAGTGGACTTTCTCTGGGACCAGGACAAGCCCTTCGAGCACCACTGGCAGGACTACCGCACCCGAAAGGACAGGAGCCTCAAGACGACAAGCGACGCTCTCTTCGACGGCTACCCAAAAAAGGGCGTCTACCGGGCCTGCGTGAAGGTCGTGGACATCTTCGGCTGCGACAGCAGCACAGTTGTGGAGGTCCGGTATGACTGAGAGCCCAGTGATCAATCCCGCAGCCCTGGAGCCTCTCTTCTCGCCGCACGAGGAGCCCTACCGCTACCGCGCCCCGGCAGACAAAAAGGGCGATCCCGCAAAGATCGAGCTTGGACGTCGGCCCTCAAACATCCCCATAGCTCAGAATATCCGCCGCTTCGTCAAATACTGGCGCAGCAATGACTACCCGGGAGCCTCAGACACAACCCGCGAGCTTTTGCACTACTGGTTCGACGAGGAGCACATTCTGCAGAAGAAGAACGGCGAGGGCGAAGGAGAGGTCGAGCAGTACCCCTTCCGCTACTACTTCTGCCAGAGAGAGGCAATTGAGAGCTTCATCTACCTCTACGAAGTCCGGGGGATCAAGAGCCTCTCAAGTCTCACAGCCGAGTTCTTCAACGACGATGCATACGACGCAGCTCTCGGAGTCAACCCCAAAGACGACCGCTGGCCCAAGTACGCCTTCAAGATGGCCACCGGCTCAGGCAAGACCAAGGTCATGAGCCTCGCCATCGTCTGGAGCTACTTCCATTCCCTCTACGAGGAGGGCTCGCCTCTCGCCCGCGACTTTCTCATCATCGCCCCCAACATCACAGTCTTCGAGCGGCTCAAAGAGGACTTTGGAGATGGCAAGGTCTTTGATAGCGATCCCTTGATCCCGCCGGCCTGGAGGGGCGACTGGAATATCTCCGTCTCCCTGCAGGATGAGGCCGGAGGCGCCGCCACGGGCGGGACGATCTATCTCACCAACATCCATCGCCTCTACGACCTGTCCAAACGAAAGGGCAAGAAAGAGGTCGAGACCCACGACTGGCTCGGCCCGGCTGTCTCGCGCGCCCGCGCCCTGGACACGGGCGAGGCACTGCGGGAAAAGGTGACAGGCCACAGGCGCATCATGGTCTTGAACGACGAGGCCCACCACCTCTGGGACAAAGACAGCGCCGCCAATGAGGCAATCAAATACATCCACCAGACAATTGACGAAAGAACCGGCGGACAGGGAGGAATCACCGCCCAGCTTGACTTCTCGGCTACTCCCAAGGACGATTACGGTCGCGTATTCCAGCATGTCATCTGCGACACGCCTCTCGGTGAAGCCGTGGACGCTGGTATCGTCAAAGTTCCAATAATCGGACGATGCGAAGGACTTGTTGAACAGGCGAATGATGATGCTTCAGTTAGATACTTGCATCACCTTTTGATCGGATATGAACGCTGGAAGCTATCTTGGAGGGAATGGGAAAAGAGCGGCAAGAAAGCTCTGCTCTTCGTCATGACTGAGGACACCAAAGCCGCCGATCGAATCGCTCATCTCCTGAACACAGACAGCCAACAGTTTCCAGAACTATGTGGCCGGACAATCAACCTCCACACACGTCTCAAAGGAAAGATAAAGTGGATCGGTGGGAAAAAGATTGGGACTCCCGTCTTTGAAGAGAGTGAGAGTGATATTAAGGATGAGGATCTGCGTGAATTAAGAAAGCTTTCTCGTGAATTGGATCTGGGGACAAGCCCCTATCGTTGCATCGTCTCAGTTTTGATGCTCCGAGAGGGTTGGGATGTCAAGAATGTTACTACTATTGTACCTCTGAGAGCCTTTGTATCTACAATCCTGCCAGAGCAGACCTTGGGTAGGGGCCTGCGGCGAATGACCTTTCCAGGAGGGCCATCTGAGACACTGACTGTAGTCGAGCATCCTTCATTCGTAGATCTTTATAATGATGAGCTGAGCAAAGAAGGGTTGCAGTTGCCTATAATTCCAGCTAAGGACATCACAGGTACTACGGTAACTATCTTTCCCGATGCTGAGAATAAAGATCTAGAGCAGCTTGATATTCTGCTTCCTTCCGTTTCACCAGGCTATACTAGGATCGCTAAGCTGGATGGGCTGATAATTGATGATGTTAGGAAGCAATTCTCCGGATTAATCCCGCTTAAATTAAAAGAGACATCCATTGTAGACCTAATCTATGAAGGAGAGACTCTCTTCACAAATGAAATCGTTGAACGTATGGAAATAAAGCTCCCTCTTTTAGAAAGTGGCTACGGTGCCCTTTCTTTTTATGTGAATGAGCTAGAGCAGATCGCCGATCTGCATGGTCTTCATTCTGTACTTGCTCCACTGATCGAGACGTTTCTCACAGAAATGCTCTTCAATCAAAAGGTGTCTCTATCTGATCCGCGTCTTTTGAGTCGATTATCGAATGATGATGTGCGAGAGTATGTCCGAGCGATTTTTGTTCCTCTTCTCTTAAGAAGAAGCACCATCAAGCTAGAGCAAATAAACCGAGGACAGGAAAAATCGGTCGCTAAATGGAAGCCCTACCAAGCCAACCACTCCGAACGCCACCCGGCAATTGAAGCCGCGAAGACTGCCTTCAACCTGGTGCCGTGCGTCAATGCCTTCGAAAAGGAGATGGCCCTTTTCCTGAACCGCGCCCCGGATGTCGCCTCTTTCTGCAAGAACGCGGGCCCGGAGGCGGTGCGAATCGATTACCAGACCCACACAGGCCGCCTGGCTCACTACATCCCGGACTTTTTGATCCTCCAGGAAGACGGAAGATACGTCATGCTTGAGACCAAAGGCCGGGTGGACATAGATGTGCCCATCAAAATCCAGGCAGCAGATGCCTGGTGCCGGGCTGCGTCCACAAGCAGCCTGGAATGGAGCTATGCCTACGTCCCCCAGGACATTTTTGCGAAAATCGATGATACAAGCCTCAAGAGCCTCATCTCGGCAACCGAGCCGGCCAAAAACAGCCTGATCAAAGAGAAGGTCGAGGCACCCCTAAGTCTGAAGAAAGGCAATTTGGAGGAGCTGACGACAGACGAGTTCATAGCCGAGAGAGACCTGAACCTTTTGCCACCTAAAAGCAAGAAAGCAATTCAGGAAGCCATCGCCCTCTTCAGATTCCTGGAGGGAAAAAGCGACGTCTCCTTCGCCGCCGTCTTCACGCCCCTGCTTGGTCCCATCGACGAGGCCGCCAGGTCCTTCATCATCTCCACAATGAAGGATTCCGTTCCCCAAGATTCCAAGAAACGGGAACGATTTTTTGAGCCGGATCTTTCCATGCTATCTCCCCGTGATCGGAGCTTTCACGAAAGACAGGCAAAAAACCTCCAGCGAACTCTGGCTGAAAACGACGGGGTAATGCCTATGGGCCTCCTCCGTTGGTGCCTTGAATATGCAAAGAGTCCCAGGACCCCGCCTGGAGGCATCTTCAATGCCGTGAAAATGAAATTTGCAGCGACTGTAAAAACGAATCTGCCCGATTCCGTGGAGAGGATCTACTCCTTCAGAAACGAGTTCATCGCCCATCAGGAAAAGGAGCTGGCCGACCTGGATCTGACCAGGCAGGCCATGAAGGACTGGATCGGCAGTCTGAGGGAGAGCTTAGCAATTTCAAAGAACACCTCTGAAGCGGAGGCGAAATGATAAAGCCATATGATCCCGATACAAGTGGCCCTCATTGGCCAGGCCAACGCTGCCCTTGCCAGGTACGACTGTGCATTTCTGCTTGGCATGATCAATCCACGGGTGCTTCTTCTCTAACGAGGGAGGAATTTCGTTGAAGGACATAGGGTGGCAGGCCGAAAAAGTGAGAGAACGTAATTTGGTTGGGCAAAAAAATTATGGATGAGGAATAATCTGGAACTCGAACCATCCTCCAAATCCATTCTTATAAAAGTTGTCAAAGGTTGCTATCAACTCTCCGTTGGAATTATGGACCTCAATGGTAAACATGTAATAATCATTTCCTGAGTTGATTTCAAGATTGGGCGAACATTGGGTACCGTCTACATATTCATCATAATAAGATGTAGTCGATCCAGTTTCTCCGTCCTTCAAAAGAATCCTGACATTACATCCGCTAGCCCCCGGAACTGGCTCCCATTCAAAAGTATCTGCAGATGGATAATAAAATGACTGATAAAGTTTCTCAGGAGGATCGCCTGCATAAGTTCTCAATTTCTCATTATCCACTGGCCTTAATAAATGGATCGAATATACGACTTTGAGGTCGTTTTGGATTTCATCAAGGTGCGGTGGTACGACTATATCATCGTTCAGCCCACTAATATATGAGATGAAATCGCCTGCGTTAGAAGCGGAATCATTTCCGAGATCAAAGGGATAGCCTGATTGGATAGTGATCGAGGGTGAATATTTCCCTGGCGGCACATTTTCTATTGTGAAGGTGCCTTTCTCGTTATCATATGCATAATTGGTGCGCAGCCACTCATTTGTATCGACATTTCTCAGCTCTATCTCGGCATAGGCTGTTGAGTAATCTGCAATAGGGCGGTTATTATAATAAATTGTTCCAACAATCTTTGCTGCCTGTGCTGGTGCCGCCGCAAGGATAATCAAAGATATTGCCATAATCGTCAATACCCTGATTATCCATTTTCTTCTGGATATATATACCTGTTTGGTCATAATAGATCCCTCGTCGTTTAATGCAATCTTGGACATATGTTATCTTCTGGAGACTTTCCATGTTTTTGATTATCTCTCGAAAAGGTGAAAAAGTCTCTCCTATTCCATCTAGGACAGCGTCGTATATTCCAATCTAATAATTCCTGGGCTTGGATCGTCCACGCCAAGTACATGGACCTCTGCACAGCGACCTTTATCTGTGATTACTCCTATGTACGTTCCTACCAGTTGTTGGTCAACATTTATTCTGTTCAATGATGATGATGATGGTCCAAAAGAGCTGCATTCTCCTAACCTTGAAGCATCGCTTGCATAAATTATGCGTGCACCACTCCAGTATGGCTCTATGTATCGGTTGCTTTGGCTGACCGCGCGGAAGAATATGTCGCTGTCACCTCCGACACCTACAATACCCTCATCCAGATCAGCAGTCTGCGCCTGCCCCATCTCCAGCTTGCCAGATGCATGAATATTTTGATGAGCAGCCGTTCCTACAGGTTCTATGATTTCATATCCGGCCATGTCTGCAAATGCTGGTGATGCATTGGATGTTACATTTTCATAAGCCATGTTTGAAATTAATGCAGATACATCGATTCCTAGCTGAGGTTTTATGGAAATAGGTGCACTATTTCCAGCTTTTTCTGTGGGTTTATCGGCTTCAAGATTGATTTGCTGAATTGAAGTGCCTGTTGATTCTTTTTCGTCTATAACCGTTAGTGTAACATTGTATTGACCAGGATCCTCGTATCGGTGCTTAATCTTGCTATTAGATTTAAGAATACCACTATCGTCATCAAAATCCCAATAGTAATCTTCTATGGTTGCATCTTCGCCCTTGCTTGAACTCGCATCGAATTCAACTTTGTTTCCTTCTTTTATCTCATAAGTGAATGCCGCTACTGGTGGGCGATTTACTTTAACCTTATGGGAAACGGGAGCGCTTTGTGCACTATCATTGTCTTTCACAACCAGCGTGACTATTTTCTCACCGGGAGAGGAAAAGGAGTGCTCCACTTTAAGCTTGTTCTCACCATGAACTTCATCTCCAAAGTCCCAATCATAGCTGGCTATAGTTCCGCCATCTGTGTCTTGGCTGTCTGTTGCATCAAAGCTTATAGCTTCGCCCACGTTCACCTCATATCGACCTGGGACAAAACGAGCAATAGGGGGGCTATTTATCCTCAGATGAAGGCTTTTTGTGCTTTTTGCACCTCTATCATCGATAGTTGTTAGATTTACCCAATAGACTCCACTAGTGGAATATTTTTTATATGCAATCTCATCTACAGAATTGGGCCGATTATCCATGGACCAATGGCGTTCAACGATCCTTCCATCGTGGTCATTGCTCTGTGATGAGTCAAATATCACAAGATCACCTGCTTTTGGCTTCTCTGGACTCACATTAAACTCCGCAAAAGGAGGTTTATTTACATCAATGGCTGAAGTGAATGAGCTTACAGCCCCTTGATTATCTTTCACACTCAGAGTTACATAATGAGTTCCATTGCTATAATATGTTTTGCTGACGTTGAACTCAGGTCCCTTAAGTATATCAGACCCATCTCCAAAATTCCAATCAAATTCAATAATTCCATCAATGTTCAGGCTTCGCGAAGCATTAAAATTCGCTGGCTCACCGACATTGATCAGAGGAGGATTCTCAAAGAGCGCCATCGGCGAAGGGTTTAGAGGATTTCTTGTAGTACTATTTTTAATATAAATTGGAATATGCTCTGACGCATCGAAGAAGGATGCTCCTGGATATGCAGCAATTGCAATATTCTTTCCCCAATCCAGGTTTAGCCATATATCTCCATTTTCCTTATTCCAATGAGTATTGATCTGGTCCACGCCATACTTAAGCATCAGCCATTTTTTTATTTCGTTTACATTATATGATCCTTTTTTTCCCAGATATACTTCAGCGTAAGCATGGCTTCCAGAGGGACTGTATGCCAGAATTACTCTAGTGCTGCCTCCAATGGATTCTATCATGGAAGCCATCAAAAGGGCAAAGTCATCGCAGTCCCCTGCACCTATGAGATTGGCTTTCTTTCCCTGACGCAAGGTTTCATTTGCAAAACGATAGTAATCGGTTCCTCGCGGGTCGCCGCTTATGTTCCAGTTATTCTTAATTTTTTCGTAGATCACACATACTTGCCCTATGGTATGCTCTCCAGGTGAGACTCCTACAATCATGTCTTGGGCGTCATCGACCACCTTCTCAGGCTCAATCCTCCGATCGAAAACCTCCTGTAGCTGCGCGATCTTCTTTTCGGAAGCATAGCTACTTCCTGACCCGCTAGGGCCCGCAGTTGTGAATGTCACTGTATCTGTGAGATTTGGCACTGAGATCGTAGCATTGCTGACCTCAAAATCGGCTTTATCAGAAAATACATACCCGATTTCCTCACAAAAAGAAGGCAAGGTAATCAGGCAAACGGCGATAATACAATGAACCAGATATTTACGCATGGATGTCATCCAAAAAAAAGCTCCCTGAAAATAAATAGTTTTTCCATGAGCTTATATCCGCGAAATTTCCGGACTGATTTCGATATAAGCCCATCCCATTTCTTTCTTAAGCTGGGTTTTTATCTCTATGGCTTTATTGTAGTATTCCTGAGCATAATCGGAAGTTGACTCATTTAGGCCTAACGTCTCTGCTTTGTTGAACATGGCTTCTGCTAAATCGGCATCGATTGCAAGCGCATTATCATAGCATTTCAAGGCATTCTGATGGTCGACTTCTGCCCTGTTTCTCAACGAGTGGCTGGTTTCCCACTTTCCCCAGCGATCCAGGGTTACGCCCTTGTTATTCCAGGCCTCTGCAAAGGAGGAGTTGATTCTGATGGCTGCATCAAAGCATGCAAGCGACTCATTAACCTGTTCTGAATCACCAATTGTCGTTCCCAGCTCACCCAACGCGACTCCTTTATTATTCCAGGCATAAGTAGAGTTGTTGTTTAATAAAAGTGCTTCATTAAAGTACGCTACAGACCTATTATAATATTCGCTTTCTGATCTTTCATTACCTGCGACTGGTTCGAAGCAAGCAGGGTTTTTTAAGGCATTGCCAGCTATTATTCGGTAGGTTTCAGACTCTGGATCCATTTTGACGAGATTGCAGCAACAATTCTCTCCCTCTGCACATTCTTTCGCCTCAATTAAAGCGTTGCATTTCCCGGCCATCGCTTCTGCATTATCTGGGTTTATGCTGAGAGCTAAATCATAGGATTCTACTGCCTCATAATAATCACCCATCATGCTTAGAGCCTGACCTTTCAGATAGAGAGCTCGTTCATCTTTTGATCGAGCTTGGAGGGCATCATCTATGATTTTTATTGCTTTTTCTGGAGAATCATTACCGAGGAAAGACTCTGCATTATCTAGTTTTGTTTTTATAGTATCGGTATTGTGCCCCGCTGCAATTCCGCCAACAATGCCGATATACATAATAACCAAGAAAAACTTTTTCATATTTATTTGTCTCTATTCAGAGCGGAAATAGATTTCGGTAGTAACATATATTTTAAATAGTGGCGAATCTCTATTGTAACGCTAAGATGAAAGCTCTGGCAGCATTGTTGGTCATAGCCTCATTAACTATGTTAGCATTAGGAGAACCATCTTGCGAATCCGCCAGCTCAACGAGATCAAAGGTCCCTGTCAGTGAGGTTCTGGAAAAACTGGCCAGCGGAAAGCCTGTGATTTATTCCGGGAAGATAATAAATGGAAGCATTAATCTCAAGGAGATAGCTTTTTTAAATGAATCCAACAAAGCCAATATAAAAATTGAGATAATTGACTCAGAAATAACGGGTACAGCAGACTTTAGCGATATGGTTTTCATCAATGCAGTTCTCTTTACAGGCACGATATTTCATGATACCGCAATATTTACCAATGCCAGCTTCACTCAGGAGGCAAATTTTAATAGATCCCAATTTAAAAAAGATGCCAAATTCGGATTTGCCCGATTCTCAGATAATGCAAGATTTGAATGTGCTGACTTTAGCGATCTTGCCATGTTTGGTAGCGCTCGATTTCATAAAATAGCCAATTTTGCAAATTCAAATATATGTATAGGGGTATTTTCACATGCTTTTTTTGGGAATTCTGCGATATTCACTAACGCTGAATTTCAAGATGCTGCAAGCTTTAATCGCATTATATTTAACGGATCGTCTTTTTTTGATGGCTCCAGATTCCAAAAAAAAGCAATATTTGATGAAACCACATTCAATGGCAGCCAAAATAAAAAACTTATAGGCAGCATAAATTTTTTGGGCTCAAATTTTGAAGATGACGCAAGTTTCTCTAATACCACATTTGTACGAGATGCTACTTTTAAGAAAACCTCCTTTATGAAAGACGTAGATTTTGAGGAATCCAGGTTTCTGTATATGATCGATTTTAATGATACAAGTTTTCGCAGCGACGCCATTTTCTGGAATGCCCAATTTTTCGATGATATATATCTTCATGGCTCCAGCTTTTCACGCTTTATTGTGAGATGGGAGAATATCCGCGAACGCTTGGTTTTTGGAGAGGTTCTATACTTATCTCTTATAGACAATTTCAAGAGCTTGGGCCGAACAGATGACGCAAACGATTGCTATTATGAGTATATGGTCAAGAAGCCCAAGAGCCCCAGCATCTGGCAGAGGTCTATAGACTCCATTAAATGGATATCCTGCGGATACGGAGTGCGTCCTATTCGCACGGTGGCAGTATGTTTAGGGATGATCATTCTGTTTGGATTCTTGTTCTGGATAGGGGACGGTGTGGATAAATCCGAAGAACCCAAACAGAATCCCTCAAAATTATCAGTATTTTTCCAGAAGATTAGATCAATTTACCTATTTAAATGCATATATTTTAGCACAACGGTGTTTATATCGGGCAATTCCGATATATCTCCTTTAGGCGACTATAAGTATCTGGTCACTATTGAGAGGATCTTTGGCTGGCTGTTGTTCGGTCTATTCCTAGCAACACTGACCAGAACTCTTTTTGGCTGATTTCTTCCAATATTCATTGGTACGTTTATGCCCTTCTGTTTATAGAATAAGGAGCTTGGGTTTTATTGGGATGCGGGGGTTTCCGCCTTTTTGCCAGCCGAGCTACCAGGTGAGGTGCAGCCAAGAGCATGCCGAACGCTTCTTTGCCATGCCTATGCCCCAATCCTCGGAAAAAGCATTTATACTTGTTTCGGCGTAAGGGTTCTGGTTTGTTCCTTATCATTTGGAGGATTGAAGGATTTGACAACTGTTTACGACGTACCTCCCCA
>CAZFFD010000029.1:0-24795 GCA_964518035.1 uncultured Methanotrichaceae archaeon
ATATATAAAAAATCCGAATTATTCATTACCTAGGACTTCAACTGCGTAAGTCCTAATCTAAAGAAACGGAAGTCAATATCACATCCGGATTTTGTTCGATCACCCACTCAGGGTCCACCTCCGGCCAGGGGTTGGATAAGCCATGAGCTATATTTTCGCCACCGGCCATGATGCACAGATCATCGCCAACAGAACCATTTCCAAAGGTCATCTTCTTGCTCGTCCCCCACTCAATGAAGACTCTAGGTGCCTCTTCAACGCTGATATTGGCCACGTGGTCTTTAATTTTCTGTTCATATCTTTCTCGCCATTCGACATATTCTCTTGCTTTGTCCTTCTGCCCCAAAATATATCCCAATTTGAGGATGTCCGATTTTACAAAGTAGGGGCTTGTGATATTCAGCCCGATTAAAGTGATACCTGTGGATTTGAGCTTTTCTTCGTCCGCCGCAATCGATCTACCTAATGTGACGATAATATCTGGATGAATCTCTATTATCTTCTCATAGTCCGGACTCGAATACGATCCAACTACCGGTTTATCTCCCAGCTCTGGAAAATAATAAGCATATGTTTTTTCATAAGGGCTCACTCCGACTATCTTATCGATCGCTCCAACGACGACGACTCCTTCAGTATGGTGGGTGCTGAGGGTAACGACCTTCTGCACCGGTTTCTTCACAGTAACGGCTCTCTTTGCATCGTCAATAATCGTAATCTCCATATCTTCTCCATCCATGATCCGCTCGATCTGAGTGAGATCGTCTTCATTGATCACACCATCATGATTGGCATCTGCCAGATCGGTCACAGGAGTTGTCCCGTTTATTATGCCCTGAGTAAATTTTATGTCAGCCTCATCAATAGTCTCATCCATATTTGAATTGCCAAAGATCTCTAATATGTAACCATCTGCGTTTGCAGGCAAAATAGCCAGCAATAGGCACGACATTACAGACAATATAAATACAAGCTGTCTCATTTTGCATCAGTCCTTTAGGGATAGAACCATACACCTTGATACGGGATGCCAAACCATTCCTCGAAATATTCTCTATGGAATTGTACTGGGTCAATGTCTTCAAAAAGCTCCGGATAGATCCTTTTTGCGAGATATAGAGCACCCAATTGAGTCTGTCCACCCGATCCAAGCCCATAGTAACTGTACAAAAATACATTCCCATTTTTAGCCGCATTTGTCTGACCGAGAATGCTGTTCTTAAGGACAACACTCAATGACTCATTTGCCAGTGTATAATTAGCAAGTGAATAGCCAAATCCCTCGCTGGGATAGCAGCTAGCCAGGATAATTACATCCGGGTCCTCCTCAAGAATCCACTCGCCGCTTATCTTTCCAGAACTTGGAAGGCTTCCGGCAATATTCCTGCCGCCGGATAAATTTATGAACCGCTGTCCCCAACCATAGTAAAATTCCGTATTTCCAGAAGCAACAGATGTGAAATCAAGACATAATACCCGGACTCTATCCTGATCCGCCAGTTCGCTTGTGCGCTCCTCGGCAAGATGCATTATGTCCTGCCTCCATTTTATAAACGCATTAGCTCTATCCACCTTTCCGAGGATATATCCCAGCATCCTTAGCTCTAGGTCGTACTTCAATTCCTGGGCCCGACCCCCCTGTGGTGGTCGCAAGTCCAATGATACCACACCAATGCCAATAGGCTCGCATGCTGCTATAACTGGATCGAGGTACTGTTTGCTCAATTGGCAGATCAGTACGTCAGGCCTGATCTCGGCAATCTTCTCATAATTTGGGGTGGCTGAAGAGCCTATGTTCGTTTTTTCTCCAAGACCGGGATACATATCCGGGTCGTCGAAGAGATACTCGGTCACGCCTACCACTCGATCTTTGGCTTCAAGCATACAGAATTCTCTGCAAGGGCTGGTATGCAGCGCCGCAATCGCCTCTACAGGCATTTCTATCGTGACGGTTCTATTGGCAGAATCCACTAACGTAAGCTTCTTCTCTTCCCCTTTTATGATCAGATCGACCTGTGTTATGTCGTCCTCGTCGATCTTGCCATCATAATTTGCGTCGCTCAAGTTTGTAGCCGGACTTATTCCTGCGATCACTCCTTTCAGATATTCGATGTCCTGCTCATCAACGGTATCGTCCATATTGGCGTTTCCATAGATGCCAAGAGAAAAGCCCTCATCATTCTGGCTGTCCGATGCAGCGCCCCAGGCCAAGGATGATGTTGCCAGGACAATCCAAGCAACGAAACAAGCCTTCAAATCTATATTCATACATTCACAACCATTAATTGCCTTTAAATCATATCAATTATTGAACTAATATGAAATATTCAGTTACAATATCCTATATTTATAGCTAACTATCATATGAAAATATAAAAAATTGCCACTCAAACAGGAATGAAAGATGTCTCATACTCTTATTTTAGAAGGTCTGCCGCCAGCACCCCTGTTGTCCAACTGGAAGCCTTAAGCAAATTAGCTTGATATAACTTAAATATAATGAGATAACCTTTTCATGACTCCACTACCCCCGCCCGATCATCTTCAGGTGTCATTCATCACATTTCTTGCGTGCCTCATAAATACCCTCTTGACAGAACACTCGATGCTCAGATTTCTGCCCGCCAGGTAGTGAGCCAGACATGGCCCTCCGCATAGCCAGAGATCAGGGCAGGCAACGCATTCCCGCGGGCGGGTCACAAGAGAGCAAGCCCTGACCATTCTATCCCGCAGACCATCGGCAAAATGCCGCTCTTCGACTCTTCCGAGCATCATTTCCGGACGCAGTAATGAAGGACAGACGTAAGAGAGACCGTCAGCCAAAACCACAAGAGATCGGCATGAGTCAAAGTAGCAGTGATGCTGCCTCTTTTTTCCCAAATCAATTGTGCTCTTCATCCTCTCCAGCTCTCTGAATTTTATACCTCTTGCTCCAATTGAATAGAGATGCTCGGCCCGGCAAATGGCCGCCTCGATGCCCTCTGCGGCTTGAGCGGGGTCTGGCTGGATGGAGGGGCCGGCTCTGCCCACTGGTCTAACGAAATCTATGGCCACTCCATCAATATTTCCAAGATAGCTGAAGAGATCAACAAGACTGTTCAATGCGCTCGCATTAACCCGCGTGAGAACAGTAGTCGCACCAACCAAAATGCCCTCGTCTCTCAGAGCCAAAATGCCTCGAAGAGCTGATGCAGTCGATCCGTGTCCGTCAGAGAAAGGACGGAGAGCATCGTTTACGGAGGCCGGCCCGTCCAAGCTCACTCCGATTCCCAGCTTGAGGCCCTTGAGCCGTCTCGCTACTTCGGCGGTGATGAGTGTGGCATTTGTCTGAATCTGACAGAGAGATGAAAAGCCCAGATCATCCAAATAATTCACAGCTCTCTCTATGAGATCCAGATTGAGGATAGGCTCACCTCCAGTGAACTGGACCTTGAAGGCCGGGAAGCATTCTGCCATGACATCGATGGCTCTCTTGGCTATGGGCCAGCTCATCATTGTTTTCTCTTCTCCGCCGCAGGCGTAGCAATAGCTGCAGCGCAAGTTGCAGTCTGCTGTTACGGAGAGGGCAAGAAGTCCCGAATTTTCTTCAGGCATTTTAATCGCCTACTGATCATCTTCAATCATTCCCTCGACCTCCAGATAGACCATTCGAAGATCCTCCTTCATCTCAGGAGAAGCCTGCCAGAGACCTCGTTCAACTGCCTCAAGCAGCCGCTCGGCAATGTTCTGCAACGCAGCGGGATTAACGTCTCCGAGCCAGTCTTGCATCTGCTTGTCCAGGGCATATTTTTTTGCCAGCTGTTCATACATCCAATCTTCCAGAACCTCGGCTGTGGCATCCCATCCAAAGGCGATATCTACCGCTCTGGAAAAATCTGCTGCGCCCTTGTAGCCGTGACGCTGCATGCTCTTGATCCATTTTGGGTTGAGAATACGGGCACGGAAGATGTGTTTTGTCTCCTCGACGGTGCTCC
This sequence comes from uncultured Methanotrichaceae archaeon, assembly GCA_964518035.1. Classification (GTDB taxonomy): domain Archaea; phylum Halobacteriota; class Methanosarcinia; order Methanotrichales; family Methanotrichaceae; genus Methanothrix. The sequence continues at coordinate 3,975 of CAZFFD010000029.1, forward strand.
GGGTCTTGACCCTTTCCGGGTCGGAGCTGTCGCCGCAGTATGACCTCGGCAGCTCGCCCTTGAGGGCTTTGACGGCTGCTATCATGCCTCCGTGGTAGGAGTAGAAGTCGTCACCATCTAGCATGTCTATCTCTCTAGTGTCCTCGTTTTTTACAGTGAGTTCAAGGCTTGCCAATTGTCTCCTGAACTCTTCAGGAGCTGTAACCCCAAAGCACTCGCGTCCATAGGCATATCCGCCCCAAGCTACGTAGACCTCGGCCAGATCTTGCTCGTCCTTCCAGTTCCTTGATTCGATTGCGGCGCTCACTCCTGCCCCGTAGGTTCCGGGCCGGCTGCCGAATATTCGGTATCCTGCCTCTCGTTCCGCCTTCGTCTCAACAGCGCCGGCATCTATCAACTCTCTCCTTCGAAGATCGATATGATGAGCCAGATAGTTATCCTCCGGTGATTCCTTGAGGGCCGCAGCCATTTGAACTGCCTCGTCCATCAGATCCACAATATTGGGAAAAGCATCCCGAAAAATCCCGCTGATTCTCACAGTGACATCGATTCTGGGCCGGCCAAGCTCCTGGATAGGGATTACTTCCAGAGAATCGATTCTTCCACTTTTATCATCCCAGATCGGACGGATGCCCATCAAATAGAGGATCTCTGAAACTTCATCGCCACGGGTCCGCATGGTGTTGGTGCTCCAGAGTATTATGCCGATGTTCTCAGGATACCGTCCCTCATCCTGAAGATATCTCGCTAAAAGAGACTCGGCCTGCATAACGCCAACTTTCCATGCGCCCCTGCTGGGTATAGCTCTTGGGTCAAGGCTGAAGAAGTTCCTTCCCGTCGGCAGAATGTCTGCCATGCCTCTGGTGGGCGATCCTGAGGGTCCCGGCTGGACGTAGCCGCCTTTCGCTGCCGTGAGGATGCTGTCCAGTTCTCCTGCGGTCTCTTCCAGCCGAGGCACCAGCGATTTGCAGACGTAAACCAATGCGGCACTCACCTCAGGGCTTGCTCTTCCTAAAACCTCGATTTGCACTCTATCGATATCGTTAAGGGAAAAATTTGTCAGATGGAGCGCCTCCATCAGCCGAAGGGACAGAAGGTGAACCTCCTGGATGATGTCTCCTCCAGTTTTCGCTCCGTCAAACGTCTTCGCCTTTTTTGCTAAGATCTGATCATAATCGTAGCCTAAAAGGCGCGATATGGCTTCTCTCAAGGAAGGGACGCTTCCATTCTTGAGCCTGGTTAGGGAGACCAGAAACTCTTCCAGCATCTTTCCCGATGGAGGCCTTCCAAGGACGTGCAATCCGTCTCTAACCTCTGTGTCCGATAGCTCATAAATGTAGTCGCAGAGCTTCTCTATGAATTTTTCGAACCCCAGCTCATCTGGGCCCTCTTTTAGACCAAGATCACTGTCAAGTTTCGCTTCTATCGTCCTATTCCAGATTCTCTCCCTCAAGTCCGGCAGCTTTTTTGGGTCCTCGACAGATGCCTGTCGGTACTCCTTTATCAGAACCTCAAGCTCAGCCATCTTCTCGTATGAACCGACATTATGCATCACAGGAACCAGATGATCGACCAGACAGCAGTAGCTCCTTCTCTTGGCCTGAGTTCCTTCTGCAGGATTGTTGATTATGTAAGGGTAGATGTTGGGCAGATCTGATATGGCAATATCCGGGTAGCAGCTCTCCGAGAGGCCCACAGATTTTCCCGGCAGCCACTCCAGTGTGCCGTGTTTTCCGATGTGCATGATCAGATGAGCGCCAAAGACATCTCTGATCCAACGATAGTAAGCGTAGTAGTGATGAGGAATTGGCAGATCTGGGCTGTGATATATGGCAGCCGGATTTTCCAGCATGCCTCGAGGCGGCTGCATGCCTATGAAGACATTGCCGTTGACGATGCCTGCAATGATTAAAAATCCATTGTGAACGAACATATTTCCTGGAGGCATTCCCCAGGTAGATGTCATCTGCTCCTGAACACCTGCAGGAAGCTCTTCGAACCATGCCTCATACTGCTTACAGCCGACCCGGGCATTAGCCCTATCCAGGATGCTCTGCATGCTGTAGAATCTCCTTTCATTGGTCGCTCCCGATAGCAACCTCTCCATCAAATCCCGGCCGGATTCAGGCAGCCAGTCGAGCCTGTATCCCTCGTTTGCCATCTTGCAGAGGATCCTGCAGACGGATTCAGGTGAATCAAGGCCGAGAGCTGTTCCTATCTGATCGTCGCGGGGAGGATAATTGTGAAAGATTATGGCAGCTTTTCTCCCTTGAGGAGGAGTACGCCGCAGTCGGGCCCAGTTGATGGCAAGCCGCACCAGCTTTTCTATTCTCTCCTTATTGGGCACGAATCGGCAAAGGCTGGCGCCGGTCTGTGGATCGATTCCGGCAGGGTCCCTGAACCCCACAGGCACGCTAATCAGCATTCCATCGAATTCAGGCTGGGCGATATTGACGGCCACGTCCATTGCAGTCAATCCTTTAAATGAGTCTGTCCACTCATCTTTCGTGCTGTAGTAATTGAGAACTGCCTTGATGACAGGAACCCCTAGCTCCTTAAGGGTCAGACAATCCTGGGCCGCCTCCTTTTCTGAGGATCGAGATTGAGGGCCAACGTTAAGCGAGAACATGAGGGTGCTGATCAATACATCGATTATTGGCCGACCTTCTCTAATAAAATAGTCTGATGCGGCCTTCTGCCAGCCTTTGCTTCCTATCTGGGCATCCTTTCTGGTATGCAAAAACACAGGGAGGACATTGGCGCCCTTTGCCTCTATCTCCGAGATGATCAAATCGATGACTTCAAGATCTTCCGCCTGCCACATGCTGATATTAAACCACAGGCCGATGGTGAGCCTTTCCGGATTGATTCTCTTTTCAAGATATTCGTCACGCAATGGGACATGATCGAATGCAGGATGGTAAATCCCCTCCCAGGGTGGCATTATTGGCTCCTTCACGCCAATAATTGTTCTGCCAAGCCTGTTTATCAAAAAAAGAATGAGGTTCTTTAAGTTCTCCTTGCCGCCGAAGCTGATATATTGAAAGACATTCCGATAATCGTTTCCGATCGTTGATGCCCTGACAAGATCCGGGTCAATGCAAGAAGAGTCCTGGACATGAAGGAGAGCCTGTGACCCTCTCACGGCAGATACCAGGCTATCACAGCCCGGCAGGCTCTTTTTTCCTCCATGCAATCTGATTATAACGACATCGGATCTCGTGGCGAGTGCTTTCAATTGGTCCGTTTCTGATAGGGATTTGCCTGTTACAAGATGTATTGCGGCTAAATCTCCAAACTCCTTCTTTAGCTCTCGGAATGCCGAGGTCAATGGGGAAATATCGGATCCGTTGACGCTAATGTATGTGATCTGCAAGATATGTGATCTCATTTTCCCCTCAAGCCGTCATGCTCTATGAGCTGGATGGATAGGCATAGGAGTCCATGGTATCCTGGGCAAAGAATTCTTTCAGCATTTCCTTATGAATTTCCTCAGGATTAATATCTCGGAATTCTTCAGGGTAAAGCCATTTTGCGAAATAAAGCTCTCCAATGACGGAGCGTATTCCTCCGACAATAATTCCGCTTATTACGTATGTACGGCCATCTTTGATTGCATTTAGAGAACTCAATTCGGATCGCCCAACAATTTCATTATATTCCTTCTGCAGATCATCTTCCGTGTATTCCTTGGTGCTCGAAGCCAGTTTGATGATCACATCGGGGTCCTGTTCTATCAACCATTCCGGATCGATTGTAGAGTATTGGACTGACCCATTGCTAACGATATTAGATCCGCCAGCTTTTTTGATATAGTTGTTGTAGCCACTGCTTGTTGATGCCGCACGATATGGGGAGTTCCACTCGACGAATACCTGGGTCCTTTCATTTGGATTGATGGCTGCAGTTCGTTCATCTATCAACTTTTCATACTTCTCGACATACTCCACGATCTCCTTGGCTTTCGTTTCATTTCCCAGCATCTTTCCCAGGTATTCAGTTACAATGATCGCCCGTGATGGATCAGTGAACTTGTCTATAATTACAGGTATTCCTGCATCCTCAATCTCTTTGCGATTCTCATCAGAGAGCATACCGTCTGCAATTAATAGATCGGGATCAAGCTCAACTATTCGCTCCAAATCAGGTGACCTCGAGTTTTCGCCAACAATTTCAACCTGTTCTATGTATGATGGAAAAGCAGAATTGGGTCGACCAATTAACCTCTCGCCCCCGTCAAGAGCGCAGATTATCTCTGTGGCCATGTTTGATATCGATACGATGCTACGGATTGGCAGGGAAAGATTCACCTGCTTTCCGGTATAATCAACCACACTGCATGTGTCTCCGCTGCATTGGGAAACCAGCAGAAATAAACAGATTAGAAACGGCAAAAGTCCTTTTCGCATCATTCAGTATCCTTCCAAGACATAATTTTTTGATTTAAGACAAGACAACTTGTATTTAAGATCTTCGGATCAGGATGCAATGAGTCAAGGCAAAAAGTGACTCTTGTGGTTTTCCTAGCTTCATTGCCCAGCTTTTCGAGGAATGAGACTGAGAAAAGCTTTTTGAAGTATGAGAGGCAATTAGCTGGCCTTGTAAATCATGAAGATCGGATATCCTGCATTTGCATTGAGTCTAGGGTGCACACCAAACCATACATTTCGTCTCGCATCCTATTCAGAAGCGAAGCTGATTGAAACAGTTACAAAAAATCTCTACTGCCTTGAGCGAATCCTTGATTATAATCTGCATAATGGCTTCCTATTTTTCAGAATCAGCTCAGATATTATTCCTTTCGCATCCCATCCGGTATGCAAATTTGATTGGGTTGATCATTTTGCTTCAAGGTTTCGGAGCATCGGTCAATTTATAAAATGTCACGAATTCAGAATATCCATGCATCCGGACCAGTTCATAGTTCTGAATTCACCCGATCAGGAGATTGTGAAAAGGTCCATTGCTGAGCTTGAGTATCATTGTAAGCTACTTGATGCAATGAGACTCGATGAAAGTGCAAAGATTCAGCTTCATGTTGGAGGAATTTACAATGATCAGGGAAAAGCGTTATCGAGATTTATTTATAATTATGATGAGCTAAGCCCAAGCATTAAAGGAAGGCTTGTTATAGAAAATGATGATAGACTTTATAGCATAAAAGACTGCCTTGAAATTAATAATAATATACGAATTCCTGTAGTCTTCGATACTCTGCATCATGAATGCCTCAATAATGGAGAATCATTTATCGAGGCTATTGAAGAGCTTAAAAAGACCTGGAGCATTGATGACGGAGTTCCTATGATCGACTACAGCAATCAGGCGCAAGGTGAGAGGCCTGGAAAGCATGCAACATCCATTAATGAAGCGGAGTTCAAGAAATTTATAAAAAATACATCTGGACTTGATTTTGATATAATGCTGGAGATCAAAGACAAAGAGAAAAGCGCCAAAAGGGCCCTGGAAATTCTGAGGGATCGGGAAGACTGATCCCTTTTGGATTTCTACCAAAACACCTTCCTCCTCTTCATGAAGAGATAAACGAAGAACGGAACTCCCAAGAAAGATGTCATTATTCCTACAGGCAATATCACGGGCGCCAATATGGTTCTGGCCAATGTATCAGCCCCTAACAATAGAAGCGCGCCCACCAGTGCCGATCCTGGCAAAAGGAAGCGGTGGTCTCCTCCGACGACCATCCTGGTAATATGAGGTGCGACAAGACCAATGAAACCAATAGTTCCCGTAAAGCATATGATGCTGGCAGTTATGAGTGACAGAACCATCATGCAGATTACTCGAGTCCTCTCCACATTCACCCCAAGGCTTTTAGCAGTCTCATCTCCTGCACCGATGGCGTTGATATCCCAAGACTTGATGACAAGATAGGGAAGGCAAAGGATCAGAACGAGGGTAATTATGCAAAGTTTGTCCCATGTGGCCTTTCCAAGGGACCCCATCATCCAGAAGACGACCTCCTGCACCTGTTCTGCATGGCCGACATATTGCAGAAATGAGGTCATGGCAGAGAAAAGGTACATGATGGCAATTCCTGCCAAAATCATGGTCTCCGGTGTGATTCCCTTGTACTTGGCCAGGCCGTAGACTGCGAAGGAGGCGATCAAAGTGAATATGAAGGAATTGCCTATCACCAAATATTCGCCGCCGGCAAAGCCCGCACCCATTACGATGGCCAATGCTGCACCAAAGCAGGCTGCAGAGGAAACTCCGAGGGTAAACTCGCTGGCCAGCGGATTTTTAAGTATTCCCTGCATGGCAGCGCCGGCAATGGAAAGCCCCATGCCGGCAACGATTGCCATGAGGATTCTCTCGAGGCGCAGCCCCCAGACGATGGTATTAGCAAAGCGCGTCGTCTGGAAATGCTCAGGCAGGAATTTGGCTGCAATGGCGACGTAAACATCACTCACACTGAGGTTTGCCGATCCGAGAGTAACAGCAAAGCCCGCCAGAAGGATGACTCCAATGATGAGCATCATGAAGAAGAGCATCTTCCTGCCCACAAATTTCCGATACTCATCGGTTAGCCCCCTTAAGGCTTTGTGCCTGTGGACATTTGCTGCCGAGGCAGATTCTAAATCATGATTGGATGTTGCGATTAACCGTCCCTTCATTTTTGCTGCCAATGCTCGAATTCTTGCTAACCATGACGTCTCTTGAGAGGTGAACTCACCGGAAGACACTAGCGAGCACCCCACGGAAGAAGATGGTGACAGACCGAAAGAATGGATAAAAATGCCTCAGGATGAATGATCTTGGCTATCATTTCCAGGGCATCGACGATTCTAGGGCCTGCGCGGGTTAAGATGTCGCCCTGGACCTGGTATATCCGATCATCCTTTCTTGCATCCGTATCTTCTATTCCGTCTTCTGTTCTGGCCCAATTCAGTGGATCATCTCTTCTCTCCCCACTGCCCACACCGGTTATAATTATCTCCGGGTTCTTCAACGCCACTGATTCCGGGTCGATCAAAGGATATTCGGAAAGATCATGAAATATATTTTCTCCACCTGCCATCTCTATTATCTCATCCTGGACAGTCCCTCTGCCAGCCGTTTGAAGCGGATCATGCCATAAGACATAGAAGACTCTTTTTTTCTGAAGGGGATCGACCTTTTCAGATAACGTTTTTATCCGGGATTCCAGGCTCTGAACAAGCTCGGCTGCTTTTTCTTCTTTCCTTGTGATTTTTCCAATGTTCTTGATTGATTGAAGGACATGTGAGAGGTTGTCTGAGTTGACTGCAAAAGTCGAGATGCCTGCATTTTCCAGACCAGGAATAGTGCTGCTGCTCTGAATCTTGCTGGCTAAAACGAGGTCTGGATTGAGCGAAATGATCTTTTCGATGTCCGGGTCCTTGTATCCACCTATCTCCACGATCTTTCCGCTTTTTTTCAGTTCTTCGATCTCGGGCGGGTAATTGCAATATTTTGTCACACCTATCACACGATCTTGCATCCCAAGAGCAAAGAGGATCTCTGTATTTGATGGGGACAGAGAGATAATTTTCGCGGGAGCTTCTGAGACGGTAACCATTCGTCCCATATCATCCGTCAAGGATACTGACGTTATCTCTTCAGCGTAGCTATTTGCAAAAAAAGAACCTATAAAGACCAGTAATATGACGACCAAGCTTAATCTCATTTTCGCCTCTGATGTGTTTTCTGCGCAATAGTTAAAACTACTTGGAGTTAAAACAAATTAATTTGATTTAAAGTTTTTGGTCCCGCGTGGCCTTTAACGAAAATTGAGAAATGACGTTGGCTCATATTTGTCCATTCCTTCTTGGACTCGTTTTCCCTAAGGGCTGGAGGGATAGGCATAAGCCCCCTCCAGTTCAATTCCGTAGAATTCCTTGACCATCTCTTTATGCACTGCCTCTGGATCCAGATCTGCAAAGATATCCGGATGGAACCATTTGGCCATGTACAGCTCGCTGATTACCGATCGAAGTCCATATCTGATTTCGCCGGAGATCAAATATGTTCGCCCATCTTTGATGGCCATAACATCCTGAAGCTCAGGACGAGATAGTATCGCGTCTCTCAGTTTCGTTAATTCGTCATCAGTGAATGGCTTATCGCTGGACCTCTGCTGGATTATGACATCAGGGTCCATATCGAGCACCCATTCCGGACTGACTGTGGGATAAGTGTGAGTGCTATTTCCCAGATCTTTAGCGATATTGTCTCCACCGGCAAGGCAAATTAAGGTATCCGATGGATTGCCCTGGGAAACCGTATAGTAATCCTTCCCGGCCCATTCAAAGAACACCTTCGGCTTTTCATCGGCCTTGAGGTCAGCAGTGCGCTCCTGTATCAAATCCTGATACTTTTGGATGAACTCGATAAGCTCTTTCGCTCTCGTTTCATTTCCGACGAGGCTGTTTAGCCTTTTCATTACTTCGATGTCTTTGGTGGGATCGATAAGTGACTCGATCATTACCGGAATCCCAGCATCCTCCAGCTCCTTGAGGTCGTCATCTGAAAGCATTGTATCCGCTATCACCAGATCAGGATCAAGCTGCATTATAAGCTCCAGATCTGGAGCGTAGGAGCTCTTTCCTGCGACGTCCACATTCTCAAGGGCCGGTGGGAAGTGAGAATAGGAGTCTCTGCCCACAAGGCATTTTCCCCCGTCCAGGGCAAAGAGATATTCTGCAACACCAGTCCCCAGTGAGACCACCCTTTGAACCGGAGCCTCCACATTCACCGAGCGTCCTGTGGAATCAACAACTGTTATCTTCTCAGCGCTTGTTGCTATGACAAGTATGCTAAGGCTTACCAGGACCCAAATTATTTTCTTTATCATGATATCATTTCCTCAGATCAATGCAATTAGCTTTAAAACAAATTAACTTGTATTTAAGCATTAGGTTGGGTCGAATCCGAGCCAAACTTTGCGAAATGATTAAGCAAAAAAAGAGATCAGAGCTTCACGGGATATGATGCTCGTTCTGTGGCGTTGCATCCAGAAGGCCTGGGCCTTTTTCATGCCTGGCTTTCCGGATAGCTCCATTTCTCTTTGAATCCCAGGGCGAGAGCCTTGCAGACAAAATCCAGAAAGGCATGCTTTTCCAGGGACATATCCGAAGCTGACAGCATCTGCATGTATGCATGGCTCCTATTGCTCTTTCCAGATACTGCTGCAGATATTTGCGCTCCGTATGCAGCCAGAACCTCAGGAATGCAGCTATCGGGGAGTATGCCCCAGAGGAACTTGTCACGCAAATGCATCAGTGCTGCAACAGCCGCAACAGTGAGTGGATCTTTGACGATATTTGAGAAGTTCATTTCAAGGACATCGGCATCGTCTTTGCAGAGGAATTCGCCAATTTTCTGACACAGTTCCTTCTCACTGGTTCCGAGGCGTTCCAGATGGGAAAACGAGGAGCATTGACCGGCAGGCGTCAGGCTGTTTTGAAGAGCCAGAGTCCTCTTGACTGCATCGTGCATGGTGCGGCCGATAAGCTCTCCAACCTTTGAATGTTTGCCTGCATAAGATATTGCCTCACCGCCAAGCTTTGATGCCACAGCTATCTGGTCAGTTCCTGTGCCAGTGGCAAGCTCATCAGAGTAGCGAGAAGGAACCTCCAGCTCCTGCAGTGCAGCTGTCTTGGCTTCTGTTGCTGTGATGACTGCGGTGACCATTGCGCCAGGTGTCAATTCCCGGTTTATGAATATCATGGCGTTAATCGTGCCCACTATCGAGATAGATCTCTGACCGTTCTCGGAATCTTCATTATCCTTTTGCGACTCATAATAAGATGCAGGGTCACCAGCACGACCTGCATTTCCCTCAACGCCTCCTGTGCAGACGGTGACTACCTCAAGATCGCAAAATCTTTCGTGGCAAATGGCTGCGTTGTTCATGTTGGCTGCGGTTCCAAGCGTTGCGCATTTCTGGGAAGGGAGATTATAGCGGTCAGAGACATCCTTCTTGTATTCGTCAGGCCTGTCTATCACCTTGTGCATCCTTGTATTCATATGATCTCCCTTCGGCTCACAAGATTGATGGTTGAAGATATACAAGAGATCGTCATGCAGTCCACCGGTACTGCTGCGACAGGTTGACAAAACCCGGTGTGGAGATATGAGCCGGGCATAAACTATCTTCTCCTCCCGGTTAATTTCAATGCCGCCGTAAAATTCTGCAAGCTTCAAGCGTCTGGCCTCCTTGATGCAACAATCGCAACGCTATAATGCATCATGCATTTTTCAAGAATTCTCTCGATGAAATCGCATTTAGCATTGGTATACCCAAGTCTGTCATTTCGATACTTCTTCGCTAGATCTATCTTAATCTGTTCATAGGCTTTGGCATCCTCGGGATGATTGTAAAGCCAGTCTCTAAAGTCAATGTGCTTCCTTTGGTGTTCGCTGTTCTCCTTGACGATATGGAGATGGCAGTAGGCACCGCTTAGGCGTTTTCCCAGTCGATAGAACCATTCTGGGTGATCCAGATCTTTAACGTTATCGTATCCTGCAGAAAGGAGCAGCTTCTGGCACTCTTCCGCAGCTGTCTTATCGGCGACGCCTGCCATGATATCGATAATGTCCTTGCTCATTAGTCCCGGAACACTGGTGCTTCCGATGTGCTCTATGCTCAAGAGGCATGGTCCTGCAGTTCTCTTTATGATCTCTTTTTCTTTCTCGTAGAGGCAGGGCCACAATGGGTTATATGGATAGATGATGATGGGCACATTTGTTTTTATATATGTTACATAATTTAAATCATGTTGATCTGCAAATTCACTTGTCATAGTCTCTAACACCCTAAAATTAGCTTCTCAAATCCAGCAATGCTTCGTAATCGACATTTTCCAGAAACCTCTTTTCTCTGGAGTCTTTCGTTCCAAAATTCATGAAGTTGATTGCATCACCCTCAGAAGGAGACCAAAACCTCGAAATTTTTTCAGGATATCGGGAATAATTGCATAAAAGGCTCTCACCTAGAGCTTTGAGACCTTTAAAATTGCCCCATTGATTGGCAATTACCAGATGCATTTGCTCTGCCAGCCTTGCCTCCCAGATAAATTTGTTGCCTGCGTTCTCCCATAGAGCAGGCACACAGAGCATGTCACAGCCAAGCTTTGCCAGGGAGTCTGAGGACTCAGGAAACATCAGATCACATCCGATGAGCATGCCGATCCTGGCAAAGGGAAGGTCAAATGCAGCAAAACCACCGTCGCCCGGAATGGCCCAATTTCGTTCAAACAAGCTGAGATGGACCTTTCTGTATTTGCCTGCAATTCCATCCGGACCGACGAGGACGCTGCTATTGTAAAACGCACAACCATCCATTTCATCTCGCTCGGCCATGCCGAAGACTACAAAGACATCCTTCTCTTTTGCTTTTTCGACAAAGATATCTGTGATCGCCCCAGGGATTGTGTCAGAAAGCCTCTCTGCCTCCTGGGAACTAAAAATGGGGCCTGAAGTGGAGAGTTCCGGATAAACCGCGAGATCGATCTTTTGCCCCTGCTCTGCAGCCTTAAAAACTGCATCATCGATCAGCCGTAGCATATTTTGTATATTGATATTTGATGCATTGGCTGCAGGGTCCGGGAATTTCGAGCGAAACTGAAGGGTAGCAGCGGCAAAATAAGCATTGTGCGGCAAATCGAGGAGGAGCTCCAGATTGATATAAGAGTATGGATCCAAAGTTATGTTTCCGTAGCATTGAGGCCGCCTGAAGTCCAAGAAATTCTGTGGTCTCTTCCCGGTCGTCTCATCCGAAATGAGCAATTCGCAATTGATGATGATGTCCTTTAAAGAGCTGACCTGTTTTATCGCCTGGCCCTGAGGATTGATGATAAATGACTCCGCATGGTTGCAGTCCATGACTCTATCAACACCCGTGCGGTTGCAGGCAAGGACGTACATGCTGTTTTCCAGCGCTCTGGCTCTCCATAATTTTTCAGGATTATGATGCTCAGGAGGCCAGTTGGCTGGCACAAGCAAGATCTTTGCTCCTTTCAGCGCGGCAATTCTCGCCTGTCTGTAGGAATACGAGTCCGCGCAGATGATAAGCCCGATAGCGCCAAACTCTGTCTCCACTACCGGCACAGGAAGATTGCCTTTTGCTGCCCAGAGATTCTCCTTGAAGGCCGGAGATGCCTTCCTGTATCGGGCCAAAACGCATCCCTCCGGCCCGATCAGCGCGGCTGAATTGTAGAATATTCCGGTCCGCTCGTCCCTCTCAGGCAGACCTATGCAGATGTAGCAGCCATATTTCCGGGAGATCTCGCCGAAGGCAACAGTCGTAGGGCCTGGTATGGCCTCGACAAGGGGGGCGATCTCTCTTCTGCTCTTGAAAGCGTAGCCTGTTGTGGCAAGCTCTGTATTTACGATGATTTGGCAACCGTTTCCGGCTGCCCTGTCGTTTAATGATAGTAGTTTGGATATGTTCTTATCTTTGTCATTCCAGGAGACTCCGGCGTGAATGAGGGCGACCATTGGTCCTTTGCAGGATGCTTTTTTAACATTATCTGTATAATTCGTAAGCATTAATCTATCCATAGCGAGCACTCATGAATTTATCGTATGTTGTCTATCAGCTATTACTATCTTTTCGTTTGCTCTTCCCATATTGTAGCAAGATTCATATAACCTCTCGAAAGCTTTATTAAATCAACTTAACTAACATTAACTTAAAAAATGTTTCGTTAACTCAATTGTAAATTGGGCGCTTGAAAAGAAATTGCTCAAAAAAAGATGCCAAAAGAAGGATGGATTGATACGAAGAAAATTAAGATTGCCTATCTCACAACCCAGGAAGCAAGCGACGTTTTTCCTCTCATCTCAGCATTCAGGGAGCTTATAAAACAGAATGGAAACATAGCTAAAGTTGCTATCCGATCCGGTGAGGATCTGAAGGACTTAGGCCGGTTGGAGGAGTTCGAGCGAATTGCTCAGGGCAGCCATATGGTCATCTTCAATCTGCACGGCGGAAAGAAGAGCCTTCCATGCTTTGATGACCTGATCAGAAGGATAAAGATGACAGATGCCCAGGTCTTTGCCAAAGCTGCCTCAAATGAGCCGGAGATTGAGCTCATCATGCAGTCGACTGTAGAAGAGGAGGTCTATCGAGAGATATCCCTGTATCTGAATTACGGAGGAAAGCAGAATTTCTATAACCTGATCCTCTACCTTGCCAATCGGTTTCTTGGAACTGATCATGCTTTCTCTCAGCCTCAAAAGCCCATCTGGGAAGGCATCTACCATCCGGACTTCGATCATGTCCCGGAAATGGATGAGTATTTGATGAGAAAATATGTTGCAGGCAGACCAACAGTCGGGCTGTGGTTTTACCAGAGCCTATGGCAAGCAGGAAACATCCTCTTCATAGACAGGCTGATTGAGGAGATAGAGCGAGCTGGTGCAAACGTCATACCGGTGTTTCTTAACTCCCACAAAGACGCAGAAAGAAAGACAATGGGTGCAGAATGGGTTATCGAGAACTTCTTCATGAAAAACGGCAAGCCCATCATAGACGTTCTGATCAGCACCCTCATGTTCTCGCTCTCAATCAAGCCCTGGGAAGGCGATGGGCAAAGCACTGTACAGGAATCTGCTGCAAGATCAGAAGATTGGTTCCTCAAGAAGCTGAATGTTCCGGTCCTAAAGGCCATTGTGACCTACAACACTCCGGCAGAGTGGAAAGAATCTCTGCAGGGATGCAACAGCCTTGATATCTCCATGGGAATTGTAATGCCCGAATTTGACGGTTTGCTGATCACAGTTCCGGTAGCTGCCAGAGAGAGAATGGACGCAGACCCATTGACGGGCGCAAAGATAATTAGATTTGAGCCGCTCCCTGAACGGATCCACAAGATTGTACGCCTGAGCTTGAGCTGGGCGAGGCTCCGGCACATTCCCAATTCCCAAAAGAAGGTGGCAATAATCTTTCATAACTATCCTCCAAGAGACGATCGTATTGGTACCGCCTTCGGCCTGGACTCTCCGGTTTCGGTTCTGAACATAATGAAGAGCATGCAAGAAGCGGGATACGCAATAAAGAGAATGCCTGAAACTGGCCAGGCCTTGATCGAGGAAGTGAAGAGCCGTCTTACACTTGATCGACGCTGGAGAAGCTCGGAGGAGCTGGCCAGAAGGGCAATCGACTCAGTCTCAGAAGAGACCTACATGAAATGGTTCGGCGATCTACCTGCCGCAGTGCAAGACAAGATGACTGCTGCCTGGGGAAAGCAGCCTGGCGATCTCTTTGTTCACAAGAAAAATCTGATAATCCCTGGAATCATCAATGGCAACCTATTCATCGGCCTTCAGCCTCCACGCGGATTTCTTGAAGACCCCGCAGCCATTTACCATAGCCCAGACCATCCCATTCCGCATCACTACTACGCTTATTATCGCTGGATCAGAGACGTCTTTGGCGCTAATCTGGTCATGCACATCGGAAAACACGGCACGCTGGAGTGGCTTCCCGGAAAGTCTGTAGGCCTCTCGGATAGCTGCTTTCCGGACATTGCCATATCTGATCTGCCGAATATCTACCCTTACATCATCAACAATCCCGGTGAGGGAACTCAGGCCAAGAGAAGGAGCTACTGCTGTATCATCGATCACCTGGTTCCTGTGATGCACAATGCCGATGCCTACGATGAGCTGGCCAGCATCGAGGTGATGATAAACGATTACTATCAGCAAGCTCTGCAGGATCAGGCAAAGCTGCCGACTCAGAAGAAGATGATCTGGGAGAAGGTCTGTGAAGCCAAGTTGGATCATGACCTTGAGACGACCGAAGAGAAAGCGTTAACGGATTTTGATAAATTCCTTGAGAAGCTTCACGAATATCTTCATGAGACGGCAGACACCCAGATCAGAGATGGGCTGCATATTCTTGGAGAACCGCCTGAGGGCTCGCGCCTGGATGAGTTTCTGGTCTCACTCACAAGGCTCTCAAACGGAGGGATACCGTCGCTCAGGCAAGCGTTGGCAGAGGTTATGGGTTACGATTATGATTATCTCCTGGCCAACCGCGGAAGGATCATAGAGGGATCGAGGACCTGCGGCCAGGCAATCGAGGAGCCTAATGCTCTCGCCCTCCGGCTGGTGGCAGGGCTTCACGAGCATGGCTTTTCCAAAGATATGATTGCAGCATTGGAAGATGATATCCTGAAAAGGAGAAGCCCCAAGGTTGAAAAGGTGCTCGAGTTCATCGTTTCTGCCCTTGTCCCCAGCATAAGAGCAACAACAGATGAGCTTACAAACGTTTTATGCGCTGCTGATGGTGGATTCGTCTCTCCCGGCCCCTCAGGAGCGCCCACGAGAGGCATGGCAGATATCCTGCCCACGGGAAGGAACTTTTATTCAATAGACCCCCAGGCGGTACCGTCTCAGGCTGCCTGGAAGGTGGGCGTAGCCCAGGCAGACGCTCTTCTCAAGAGATATCTCTCTGATGAGGGCCGCTATCCAGAGTCACTGGGAATTGTGGTTTGGGGCAGTCCCACAATGCGCACCAAGGGCGATGATATTGCCGAGATACTGTACCTCATGGGAGTTCGTCCGGTCTGGGAGGAGAAAAGCGGCAGGGTCACAGATATCGAAGTCATACCGATAAATGAGCTAGGGCGTCCCCGCGTCGATGTGATGCTGCGCATCAGCGGCTTTTTCCGTGATGCTTTTCCCAATATTGTGAATCTCATCGATAAAGCTGTAGAGCTTGTGGCTGAACTCAAAGAGCCTTCTATGCAGAACTTCCTGGCCAAGCACATATCTGCGGATATCTCTGAGATGACTGCTGCCGGAATCGATCGAGAGCAGGCGAAGATGCAGGCAAGCTATCGCATCTTCGGCTGCCGGCCCGGAGCTTACGGAGCAGGAGTTTCAGACGCCATAGACTCAAAGAACTGGAAGGAT
This sequence comes from uncultured Methanotrichaceae archaeon, assembly GCA_964518035.1. Taxonomy (GTDB): domain Archaea; phylum Halobacteriota; class Methanosarcinia; order Methanotrichales; family Methanotrichaceae; genus Methanothrix. The sequence continues at coordinate 19,881 of CAZFFD010000029.1, forward strand.
GAAAAAGACCTGGCAGAAATATATGTCAAGTGGGGAGGCTATGCCTATAGCAGAAAGAACTTCGGGGCGACTGTGCCGGATGAATTTCGCAAGCGTTTGAGCCGGCTCGACCTGACTGTCAAAAACGAAGACACTCGCGAGTATGACATGCTGGATGGTGACGACTTCTACTCCTATCACGGTGGCATGATCGCAGCTGTCAAGGCCCTCAAGGGCGAGCTGCCGCGGTCATACTGCGGCGACAGCTCAGATCCGGATCGTGTGAAGACGAGGAGCACCGTCGAGGAGACAAAGCACATCTTTCGTGCCCGTATTCTCAACCCAAAATGGATCAAAAGCATGCAGCGGCACGGCTACAAGGGGGCGGGCGACATGTCCCGGATGGTTGACATAGCCTTTGGCTGGGACGCAACAGCCGAGGTTTTGGAGGACTGGATGTATGAACAGCTGGCAAAAAAGTACGCTCTGGACAAGGATATGCAGGAATGGCTCAAGGATGTCAACCCGGATGCTCTTCAAAACATCACCGAGCGTCTGCTTGAGGCAGTTGAACGAGGGATGTGGCAGGCAACTGACGAGATGAAAGAGAATCTTCGAGCTGTCTACCTTGAGGTCGAGGGATGGATCGAGGAGAATCAATCGTAAATCGGCGCTGGTTCAGGCAAATAAACTCTTTTTAACCTAACTTGTCATGCCAACCATCTGCTCTCTGCTTAATGCTTTCACGGCAGACTCAATGGCCTGCGCCGAGCCCATCTTTGGTCGCCATCCCAATTTTTTTATCCTATCGATTGAGAGCAGCATGACCTTGACATCGCCCTTCCAACCCCTCCCATCCACTCCGCCAGTGTAACGGTATCGCACGCCTGAAAGGCCCATCAGCCGCGCAATGATATCGGCAATCTGTGTCACATCCACCGAGTCCTCTGAGCCGATGTTAAAGACATTAACCTGCTCTGCAGAGCCTTTTACGCAGGTGAGCATTGCCTGCACGCAGTCGCTGACCTCCAGGTAGGACTTCTGCTGCTTGCCTGAGCCCAGTATCTCCAGCTCTTTTGGATTTGCCCGAAGCTTTCTTATGAAATCAACCAGCACCCCGTGCGTGCCCCGTTCGCCTACGATATTGGCAAATCGGTAGATCCAGGACTGCATATCGAAGGTATGGCAGTAAGATGAGACAAGAGCCTCGCAGGCCAGCTTGGAGGCGCCGTAAAGAGAGATCGGCAGAAGTGGTCCGTAGTCCTCAGGGGTGGGCACGATCGCAGCCTCGCCGTAGACTGTGGATGTTGAGGTGAAAGCTATCTTTCTGGCTCCGGACTCCCTCATGGCCTCCAAAAGCTTGTAGGTAGCCATCACATTCTGCTCCAGATGGACCGCAGTGTCCTTTTCCCCGAGCTTCACATCAGGATTGGCGGCCAGATGAAAGATCATCTCCTTTCCGGCCACTGCCTCCTGGAGATCGCTGCTGGTAAGCAGATCCGCCTCGACTAGATGGAAACGAGGGTTGTCTTTGTAGGCCGTGATAAATTCCCTTTTTCCTGAGCTGAAGTTATCGAGAACAGTCACATCCATATCATGATCTTGCAGCAGTCTCTTCACAAGATGGCTGCCGATAAAACCAGCTCCGCCGGTGACTAGAATAGGAGTCCTTTCGTGCATCGATCTCAAACAGGCTATGAAAAGAGAAAAGGATTTCCCTTTGCCGAGCAATTGAGCTGGCAACAACTTTTTTCCCTGGCGACCTTGGAGTGGATGCTTTTATCATCTCAGAGATCATTGTTAATTGCGACGAGATGATGCCAGACATTGAAGATGAGAGCAGATGCGGTGAAGACGAATCCCTGGATTCTTTTCTCACTGAGAGGCAGATCAAAGTGCTGCAGATGCGTCTTTCCGGATTGTCTCAGCAGGAGGTAGCAATGCGGCTCGGCACCACCCGATCCAATATCAGTATCCTTGAGAAGAGGGCCCATCAGAACATAGATCGAGCAGCGCGAACCCTTCAGCAATGGATGATGCTGCGTGCCCCTATATCTTTTCATGCCAGGGCCGGAACAGATGTCTTCGAGCTGCCCAAGGGCATCTTTGCCGAGGCGGATAAAAAAGGCATTCGTCTGCCAATCACATCTCTTGACATTGTTGTGCAGTTGCGCAGAAGGGCTCCCAGGCTTTTTAAAAAGAGGGCTCTGGAAAGAGATGCATTGATCTTCGTGACTGAAGACGGTGAGGTGCTGGTGGAAGGGATATCGGAGGAGCTGTGAGCGGGCGCTTGCCGATGAGCTCAAATGCAGGAGATCGAAATAAGAAGCGAGTGCTATTTCTCTGCACCCACAACTCGGTCCGATCGCAGATGGCTGAAGGGCTCCTGAGAGCCATGCATGGCGATCGATTCGAGGCCTACAGTGCGGGCGTTGTGGCCACGTCTGTAGATCCCTGTGCCCTGAGGGTCATGAGAGAGATCGGAATAGACCTATCCCACCAGCGTTCCAAGACTGTTCAGGAGTTTCAGGGTTTGATATTTGACCTGGCGGTAACTGTCTGCGATCATGCAAAGCAAGCCTGCCCCATTGTCAGCACGGATTTGGATCATCCGGGCAGCTTTCCCTTGGCCCGTGTGATTCTTCATCATAGCTTTGCCGACCCCGCATCCGTTACGGGATCGGATGAAGAACGCCTTATGGCTTATCGAAGGGTGAGAGACGAGATTTGCGAGTGGATCTCAGAGACTCTATCAAAAAAACAGGCAGGCCTTTCGGCTTAGCCTGTTACCTCAATGTCCAGGACATCGACAAACGTCTCGGAGTTCGCTGAAACTGTTGCTACTATGCTCACCTTGTAGACTCCTGGTGCAACGTCTGCGCTCCAGATACCTGAATATTTCTCACCGGATGTGTGCAGCAGGCTCGTCCTGGAAACCTCGGAGCCATCAGGGCCGTTGATTACTGCAGTGCAGCGTAGCGTCCCATCTGTGCTTCCGGTCTTGACCCCCGTTGCAGTTGTAGAGGTCTTACCTGTTGAGCCAATCTGCACAAAACCATCTTTGCGGTCAATATTGGCAAAGCCCTGAGGCGAGCCGAATCCGCAGGTGGCACATCCTTTTATCGTCAGCACCTCATCACGTTCCTCAGATGAATTATCGTTCTCAGGCGAGCTTTCGTCCAAGCTGCCCTCAGATTGTGCAGTTCCAGTCTCCTGGAAGCTGGCAGTTATGGCCACAGACTGCCCGGATCTGACAGGATTCGGCTTTGCCACAATATCAACAAGCTCATATCCGAACTTAGGCTGGTTTTCAAGCCAGTCCCGCCAGGTATAGAGCCTGGCATCGTAACCCGAATTGTTGAGGGCAAACCAGACTATGGATGCTTCGACGCCGATATTGGTGAAAACCACGACAGGCTGATCCTTCTTCAGTCCGGCAAAGGCATTGTCAGGGTTGTATTTTAGCCTGGATTTGTCATCCGTCAGGAAGTTTTCGTATGGTATGTTTATCGCTTCGGGAATCGAGCCAATTTCATAATCACGTGAGGGCCTGGCATCAACGATTTGAGCTATCCCGTTAGCTACGAATTCATAGGTGGCAAGAAGCTCTGGATTGAGATGGGTGATATAGTCGGTCTTTGGCCTGATAGCCGGCCTATCGCTTAGGTTTCTCCCGGCAGCCACCCAATCATCCTTGCCGCCCTCAAGGATGCTGACATTTTCATGTCCCAGGTACTTGAGAAGCCAGTAGGTGAAGAAGGCAGGAGTTGGTCCATTGCCGCAGGGAAGGCACTCCCCTGTGATCACAATCGAGTCGCTGCTCTTTATCCCAGCATCACCAAGCAACGCCGCTATCTCGGAAGCAGACTTGAGCTTTCCGCTTTCGGCAAAAAAGTCGTCGTAGCTGATGCTCACCGCTCCTTCGATGTATCCGGATGCACTGGGGCTTATGTCCAGCAAGACTTGGGTAAGCGAGACCTCTGCGGAAGTCAGAAGCGTCCCGGAAAAACCGGTTGCATTAGTGGCATTGTTTTCCGCCTCTGCCTGTGCAACAGCGGTTGTGCTCAATCCTAATAAGAGGATAGAGATCATCGAGATGAGGCCGCACACGGGCATTAGCCTGGCAGTCAGATCTCTCTGTCTAATATTTGCTCGGATCGATCCTAACCTGCTGTGGTTTAAGGCCATTCTTATTCTCCTTCATTGCCTTGAAGGTTTTTATGGGCCATCCAATCTTGATAGCTGTACAGACGGGCGTCGTATCCCATCATCTCAAGGGCGAACCAGACCACCGAAGCCTTCATGCCAGTGTTTGTGTAGACCACTACGGGTTTATCCTTGGCGAGCAGCATGAAGACTTTTTTCAGTTGGCTTTCATCCTTGATCCGGTCTCCATAAAGAACGCTAGTGTAGGGTATGCTTATTGATCCGGGTATGGTTGACTGGCCATACTCCTGTAACGTCCTCGCATCGACGATCTGGACCTGGCCGCCCTCGACCAAATCGTAAGTAGCATTGAAGTCGTAAGTCTCTGCTGGTGTGTAGACCTTGGCGGGAAGAACATTGGACTCGGATGTTGTAGCCCGTCCGGATGCCTCCCAGTCTTCAGCTGTCCCGTCCAGGAGCTTAACCTTCTCGTGGCCCAGGCCCTTCATCATCCAATATATGTAAGTGGCTACAGACGGACCTCCGCCGCAGGGCAGGCACTGCCCATAGATTACCACCGAATCATTCCGGGATATACCGGCGTCACCAAGGATTCTGGATATCTCTGATACGGGCTTCAATATTCCTGCTGATTCATCGAACTCCATGTAAGGCAAGACCACAGATCCGGAGATATGGGTGCTGGAGTTCTCGCTCACATCAAGCAAAATGTCGGCGTCTGTTACATCTTCCAATGGAGCCATGATGACTCTGGCTTCATCGCTTCTCG
>CAZFFD010000029.1:24895-28829 GCA_964518035.1 uncultured Methanotrichaceae archaeon
TGCATTTGAATCAGTCGAGGCATTCATGTTCCATCTAACTTCTCTCGACTTCGCTGGCCAATTGGTAGATGCCTGCACCTGGCCTGCGGTAGGATCTCCAATCTCATCCAGCTTGTCAGCGCCACTCCATCCGCCATCATCACAGGCGCCTCCAAGAGATGCACATTCGCCTCCGGCATATGCGCTCTGCATTGACAGGAGCACGACTGCTAAAAGGGCCGCGCCAGCTACGATGATCTGTATTAGTTTAGATTTTATCAAATTCAATTCACTCCCCATGGGTTCTAGGATACAAGCTCATCTTTAACCTTTTCTATGACTCTTCTGCAGACATTCTCATCCAGGATTATATCATGAGATTTTTCGATGCCGAGATCAGTTACGATTATCTGAATTGCAGGCTCAATTTCAGCGTGCTGCAATGTCTTGGTGGCACACTGGACCGGACAGCCGTCTATAGCTACCATCAGGTCTGCTTCCCTGGCAGATTTGAGAAATCCCTTGATCTGTCCGCCAACTCCAGCAAGACAGAAGAATCCTGCTACCTTCTCTCTGGCAAGCTCAATTGCCGCCTGGTTGGCGATCTGTCCGACATTCGAGGCCCCGGAGCACGCCACAACGCGCACATCTGAAGAGCCGCACATGCATCTTTTCTTTTCTTCCATAGCTGCCGCCTCGTTTTTCTTGTTCTTCTTTTAATCAGCTCTTAAGATATCTCTTGATCTCGTCTACTGTAGCAGTTCTGCCCATCATGACCGACTTTCCGTCGATGTAAAGGGCGGGAGTCATCATCACGCCTCTATCCATTATCTCCTGGATGCTGTCTACTTTGATCACCTCGGCGGAGATACCGGACTCTGCTACAGCCTTCTCTACGTTTTTAAGCAGGCTCTTGCATTTGGCGCAGCCTGTTCCAAGGACTTCAATCTTAACCATATTTTATCACCTGAATTCTCTTGTTTCCATCTGTTTTCTTCGGCTATGCGATTGCTCCATAGATCATCCCTGCCAAGGTAGACATAAGGACAACAAGAGCTATGTATACGCCGCTTTTCTTCAGGCCGATGACTCTTGTTATCACGATCATGCTGGGCAGGCTCAGGGACGGGCCGGCCAGGAGCAGTGAGAGAGCCGGGCCTGCTGCAGTCATGCCGGAGCTGTAGCCGAAAAGTGTTCCGACAATTGGGACCTCCAGCAGGGTAGGCATGTAAAGCAGAGCACCTATTGCTGATGCCACAAAGCAGGCGAAAAAGCTGTTCGTGCCGAATAGTGTACGTACCCAATCAACAGGCAGGAAGTAGCCGATGACTCCTGTTACAAATGTCCCGACGACCAGCAGTGGAAAGATCTTCTTGGTCAGCCACCAGGTCTCAGAGAGAAATGATTCTCTCTCATCGGAATTGTAGTAGCTCTTCATCAGAAAAGCGGCTATGATTATCAGGATTCCTGAAATTATAGCTTTTGGCAAGAGCTCTATGATGCTAGAGGTAGCCGTCAAGAGAATGGCCACCAGGACCGCCAGGAAAGCGGCTGTAACATATTTGGGGCGGCTTGGCTTTGCATCGGCATCTGGTTGATTGGCTGGCATCGGGCTTGACATCGTTTTGCAGTTTTTGTCAGGCTTCTCGAATATGACTGCCATGATCAGGCCGATGATTACGGCCATGCAGACTGCTGCGACAGCCCTGGCCATTCCGAGGTCAAGTCCCAGGACCCGAGCTGTGAGGATGATGGCCATGAGGTTGATGGCCGGACCTGAGAAGAGAAACGCCGTGGCAGGGCCGATTCCTGCGCCCCTCTTCTCGATTCCTGCGAACATGGGAAGGATTGTGCAACTGCAGACTGCGAGGATTGTGCCGGATGTTGCTGCCACGCTATAGCAGAGCCATTTTGGAGCGTCGGCTCCGAAGTACTTGAGGACCGTCTCCTTGTTCAGAAGTGAGGCGATGGCCCCTGCTATGAAAAATGCGGGAACGAGGCAGGTCAAGACATGGGCAGAGAGGTACTCCAGCAGGGTTGTCATTCCTGCCTGTAAGGCTGCGACTATTGAATAATCGACCGTTGTAATCAGCTCCTTTTGTTAACTGATCTCTCCAAAATTCGTCCAGCTTCTGCTAGCTCGGATATCTGCTGAAGGGCGATAGAGTCCACTAGACGGATCAATTTGAATATTTGAGGATCTTTAATGCTGTAGATAGTCCTCTTTCCGTCCATCCTTCGCTCAAGGATATCTGCCTCGTAAAGGATGTTCAAGTGCTTGGAGATGGTGGATTGAGATCTGGGGAAGGCAGGAATGATTTCGCAAACACAGCGCTCCTTGTCTGAGAGAAAATCCAGCAGCTCAAGGCGGATTGGGTCGGATAAGGCGGCGAGGATCTTGGCACGCAATTGCAGGACGGATTTATCTGTCATTTCAGATGGACACTGAAACGTAGTCAGATATAAACATATCGCATTAAGACGATAATCCGGTCATTGAATATCGGATCGCATGCTTTTGGCATGCATCCACACAGCAACCGCAGAGAATGCACTCAGCATTCTCCATTCGTCCCTGCCGGACCATAGCATTGACATCAAGCCCCATTGGACAGCATTTTGAGCAATTCCTGCAGTCCATGCACCGGCTTGCATCCGTTGACAGGTGAAGCGCGGGCCAACTGATGAGATTTCGGATCTTCCTTCCTATGATCATAATCACCGCAATCGGACAGAAATAATGACAGAAGCCACGTTTTCCTGCCAGCAGGGCAAATATTGTGATAAAAGTGATTTGGACAAAAAATATTATGTATGCTCCCTGCTTTGCAATAGAGATTCCATGATAGGTGTTATAAAAAAACTCAATATTTGTTAGTCCTCCAGCAGAGTGAATTGCAGAAACGAGGGGGATGAAGATAATTGTAAGGAATATGAAATACTTAAACCAGTTCAGCCGCATTATATTAGTACATCTATTATTTATATCAAAGTAAATTTCTTGCAGCCCACCTGCCGGGCAGAGCCACCCGCACCAGAGCCTCCCTAAAAATAATGAACTCACAAAGAGAAGGATGAATACTACCAGGCCGCCTGCTACAATCCCTTTGGATGCAGCTTCAATTATTATAGGACAGGAAATATAAGCAAAGGTAACAGGCAATAGCACGAATGACAATATGATCAATGCCTTTCTGATCCTCTGCCTATTTTTGAAATATTTCATGCAGACGGGCCCTTGTCACTTATGAGATTTATAGATACTCATCCCCAAAACCGCTTCGTCCTTGCGTACTCCCTCTCCGCTTTCAGTATGTCCTGGTAGAACTCCAGCTCGTCCTTCTGCCGCTTTCCGACGACGCGCGCTGCTGTCTCAGGTCCTAGCCCCCTGCTCGCCAGCGCTATCGCAGCCGTCTTGCCGTAGCTCAAGACCAAATTGGCGTTCCGAAAGACGCTTTTTGTCCTGCGTCGGTCCTCGGCAGTCTTCTCTCTCTACGGAACTCTTCGTCGAGTGAGGTGAGAATTTTATACTAAAAGATGCCTAGATGTTCTGGATGAGTGAAGATACCTGTGTTGTTGTTTCCGTTGATGATGTGAGAGCTTTTGAGAAGTTGAAGCTCATATCTCAGATCGCTCATTTGAAAGAGCGAATCCGATCTTTTGAGCGGAAATATGGGTGCGGTCTTCAAGCCTTTGAGAATAAAATGTTGCAGCAGCCTGAGGATTCTGAGCGCTGGGATGATTTTATAGAATGGAAGGCCTACGTTGAGAATCTTAAAGACTTGATGTCTAAGTTAGATCTTATTAAAGATGCTACGAACTGTGAACGCTCCCTGTCCTAAAGGGCGGGGCTTCTATCGCTCTTGCGAAGAGATTGCATTCCCAATCTCAGAATGTTGGTCGCTGCATTGAGATCTCTATCCATAGATAAGCCACATTCCGAGCAACCATGAAC
>CAZFFD010000030.1:0-13155 GCA_964518035.1 uncultured Methanotrichaceae archaeon
GGGCATGACTGCAAAAAATATTATGGATTGGAGTGTTAATGCGAAATGTGGGATAGAGATTACCATGGCTCCATGCAATTTTGCGCGGAATAAGCCGCGCAAGCCGGGTGGCCTAATCCCTCTTCCTTCCTCCATTTCCCGCCACCCGGCACTCCTTTCTGACGACCTCCTCAACCTCATCTGCCCCGCAAAACCGGTCGGAGGTTATCTGTCCCCGGTTCATGACGACGAGATGAATTGGCATATCCGGCAGCCCATCAAAGGCATGGGCCACCATTAGGATTGGAACTCCATCTCTTGCCATCCCGGAAAAAACGCCCTGCAGGAACTCCCTCGCAGAAAGATCAAGGTTGCTGAACGGTTCATCCAGCATCATGACCTCCGGGGCCTTGGCAACGTTGTGGGCGATCATGACCTTCTGCTGCTGGCCGCCGCTGAGAGTCCCGATTCGTTTGTCCGCCAGATCCTCAATGCCTACGAGCATCAGTGCCCTCTCTGCAGCTTCATAATCAGACTTATTTGGACGATTCAAGAGTCCCATGTGGCCAAATCGCCCCATCATCACCACTTGCTGGACAGTGAACGGGGTGAAGGGGTCGAAATAGAAGTTCTGAATTACATATCCAACCCTCTGTCGCACCTCATCACCCTGTTTTCGAACATTGAGGCCCAGGACGTTTGCCCTTCCGTGAGTGATCTTGACCAGGCCGTTTATCGACTCCAGCAGAGTGGTCTTTCCGGCGCTGTTTGGCCCTCCAATAACCACGAACTCGCCACGATTTACATGAAGCGACAGATCTCTGATAACCGACTTATCTCCACCTTCATAAGCAGTGAAGATCCCCTGAAGATCGATGACACTCAAGGGTTTTTTTCCTGGTCTGAGGCGATATCGCCTGTGACCTCCACTGAGAATAGATCTGAATCAGAAATTGTCGCATACATCTCCTCAGCCAGCTTCTCGATAAGGCGGTCGGAACCTTCGCCGTCCAGAGGCAGAAAGGAGATTGGCCTCGGCCGGATGATTGTCTTTCTCTCGCCTTGAGAGAACTCAACTGCTATCTCATTGCTCACAACGATTTCAATATTCTTCTTGCCGAGAGTGCAACCGCTGCCTATCTGAATGCCGTCTGCCAGACAGGACTGAGGAGGTGCGCCCTGGCAGAATACAACGGCTTTCATCTGAAATGGATCGCTGCAGAAGCTCTCTTTTGCATATCTGCCTATCCTGTAGCCAAGAACGATATACGGGCCCAGGTGGCCGTGAAATGCCGCCAGGTCCGAGACTGAATAAACCCGGTCTAGGCCGGTGTATTTGCATGCAGAATCTTTCTGGTCCAAATCGCATGTCCCTCCCTAATTGATTGACCTTAGCGCTTTCAAGGATAAATATTAAAATGCCTTTAGGCAATAATTAATACTAAGTTCATATTTATAAGCATTTCCTCCCAAAAGCATTATAACTCATAAACTGTTTTAGCATACTAAATGCGCTAAAACTATATTCTACCGGCCTATTTCCGATGACTGCCTTCTGCTCCGAGATGGAAAGCTGGCTTTTCGCAATTCATGGCCGGGAAAAAGGAGTCAGGAAGAAATGAGATCAATTCGATTTCCACTGGCCTTCCTGGTGCTATGCGCCCTGGCGCTGCCATGCGTATCCGCATCAGGATATGTGCTGCATGTATTTGGCAATGCGAATATGGACGGGACCATCGATCAGTCCGACATAGCCTCCATAAGAGCTATGATCGACGGAAATGAGAATAAAACTGTTCTGGCTGATGCAAATTTCGATGGCACAGTTGACCTGGCGGACATCGCCCAGGTAGAGGAGACGATAAACGGAACAGAAAAGAACATCATCGTCCTGGATGGCAACAATCAGCCCATCACAATCAAGAAGCCGGTGGAACGGATTGTAGCTGAGTACCTGGACAACGCAGATCTGATGCAGATCCTCAAGAAGACCGACAAAGTCGTGGGTGTGGATCTGGCTGTTGCCAAATCCCCAGCAGAGTTTCCAGAACTCTCAAGCAGGACGAATGTGGGGGCGATGCACAAGGAGCCGGATTACGAGAAGGTGTTGAGTCTGAATCCAGATATTCTGCTTGTTTTCTCTAATATCACCAAAGACAAGCAAGCAAATCTCCCGGGAGTCCCGGTTCTCTTCGCCGGCCTTTACTATCCGGATTTACGGAATCCTGAGACCTCGGCATTCACCGATGCCGTGAGGAAAATGGGCTATATCTTCGATGCCAGGCAGGAGGCGGAAGAGTACATCCAGTGGCATATTGACTCGCTCAATAGGCTCAGGGAGGCCACAGAAAAGATTCCGGATGAAAAGAAGCCGACAGTCCTCGTTGCCGCCTATCCGGATGCTGACGAGAAGACTCTATTCACCTTTGCCCAGATTGACACCCTGACCAGCATGATGGAGCTGGCCGGAGGAAGGAGCATTGCAGCAGATCTGCCCGACTTCATGAAGTCCACCTACAGGATTGAGGTAGACCCGGAGTGGGTTATTGCAGAAGATCCAGATTACATAGTTCTTCTGGTAGTTGCCACCACCTACAGCGGTCTGGTTCTCGACCCGCCAAGCGGCTATGATGCCGATAACGCCACAGGAATCATGCAGGCGCGTGAGGCATTCATGAGCCGCCCGGAGTATTCCAACCTGACAGCTGTTAAGAGTGGTCGTGTCTACATCCTGAGCGGCAATCTGAGAAATGATGCAAGCAAAGGCCTGATAGGCGCTGCCTACCTCGCCCGAATCTTCCATCCAGAGGATACTGAGCTTGACCCGGAGGAACTGCATCAGGAGTACATCAAGAGATTCCTGGGTCTGGACTACGATTTGGATCAGCATGGCGTCTTCATCTACCCGCCGCTCATCAAGGGCGATGGAAAGCTCGCCGGAGTGCCGGATAGCTACTACGAGATGGCGAAAGAAGACGCCCCTGCAGATGCGTGAGGGAGTTTTAGCCGGGCCTGGATTTTGGCCCGGGGGAGCTTTTTTAATCAATACATTTAAGGTTCCAGTGTTCCGAGGAAGATGAATCATAACTCGCCGCGTAGATGACAGATCCTGGAGAAATCAAATGACGATTTATATTGATATCAGCAGATGCATTGGCTGCCGCTGCTGTGAGGCGGCCTGCCAGATGGAGCATGATGGGCGAGGACACATCAATGTGCACTACGTGGAGGACCTGGCAGCCGTTCCCATATTTTGTCATCAATGCGAGGAGGCTTGCTGCATCACGATCTGCTTCATGGGAGCTTTGCATAAAGAAGGAAAGATGACGATCTTTGAAGAGGAGAAATGCAATGGATGCGGCCTGTGCACCCTCGCCTGTCCTTTTGGAGTAGTCTGGGCAGGTAAGATCGCTCACAAGTGCGATCTCTGCCAGAGACGGGAGGATGGGCCTGCCTGCGTCGCTGCCTGCCCGGCCCAGGCTCTTTCAGATGATTTTGATCTGGCATTGCAGAGGGCACGCTCGTGTACAGCTCGATCAGCCGCAGCTCCTGGAGGCATAAGATGATTAGAGTCGATACCAGCAGATGCTTGGGCTGCCAATCCTGCTCCAATGTATGTCCCAGCCAGAATATAATCAGAAGCGAGACTGATGGGAAGAGAACGGTTCACTGGAAAAGGTGCAAAGAAAAGTGCGATCTATGCATGAAGATGTGCCCGACCAAGGCTCTTACTCTGATGCCCTGGGATGAGACTGAGCCAGAGGGCGAGGTCTCTTTTGATCTGGTAGCCTGCAAGATCTGCGGATCACGGTACGCCACCGAGCCCATGCTTCAGAGGATTGAGTCGTCGCTTCCATCTGTGATTCAGAAGGATGCAACCGGTCTCGAATGGATCCGAATCTGCCCTGTATGCCGGCGCAATATAGAGGCGGAGAGGATGGTCGAGCAGATATTGCCAGAAAGAAGAAGGAAGGAATGGAGATGCTCCTGGCTCTTTCAGGCGGGAAAGCGAGGTCTGCATCCGGGACGGATGCGGCTGCTCTACGACCTCATAGTATTTTGAGAGAATGACTTGAGAAGCGATGGCTGGTTTTTCAATTTGCCGCGGATGAAGGATCTGGCCAGATCGGTTCCGCGGGCGTCATCCTAGGCGTAGTACTGCTCCCGTCGCGTCTTGACGGTGCCTCCGAGGCTGGCCGGGATGAGCCGAGCTAGGGGCTTGCCATAGTAGCTGGCAAAGACGATCTCTGTGCCCAGTTCATCGGCCATCCATATGGCATCGGAGGAGACGGAGATGCCGCTGCCGAGGACCAGGATCTGCTCGACCTTTCGGGCTGGGACCAGCACCTCCGGCTCGTCCTTTCTTGTGATGCGGAACTGCTCGCCGGATTTGCCGAGGAATGAGCCCCGGTCTGAGAGGATGATGCGGGACATTGGAAAGAAACCTAGGAAAGTAGGAGGGGGTACTACTATTTTTATTTTAGGATTTGGGGGGAGATGCGGGCGGGAATGGAGATTACTTTCGTGGCATACAGAAAACTTTAACGCGTAGAAGAAATATCCTGAATCAGAAATTCAAAAACAATATACGAGAAGCAGTAATAATAAGTGAAAGAATATGTTGGACTATACAGGCCATCCGCTAGTTGATGTAGGTGCTGCAGTCATTCTTGCCTTCAGCCATAAACGCAAGATCTCCGAGTTGACAGAATCAGATCTTGACGAGATGGCGGATTATATATCAAAAGAGTATGTCATTAATCCGCTTAAATCCTTTTTAACCGTAGCCTTTCCTAATTCAGGTTTTACTCAGCCGGCTTTTGAAAAGACTCCCGAAAAAAGGCTTGATTATGCCAGACGTGTTACGAGAAGCTTTCATGAGAATATAAATTCGGGCACGAATCGTTGTGTATTTTCTGGAGATCCTGCCATAGGTATAGCATTGAGTGATAAGGAGGGATATCCTCAGGGAAGAGTATTCAGGCAGCATGTACCTCTCCTTTTAGGTGAGAACCAAATTAATTTCTTTGCAAATGGTAATTCCGGCTTGCCCATTTCTGGCAAAGCCCTTCTATGCATCCAAGCTATGCCTTTGGGATGCGCTAAGTGTGGTGGAAAGCTCTTGGCAGTACATTCAGACAATCCTGAAATTATTGAGAAATTTGCTAAAAAATTCCTGCAAAAAAATCGAAAAGGCATCGAGCTAGCGCATCAGGCAAACGAAAGCAAGCTTAAAGAATTTGGCTCCGCAAGAACGATCATAATCGATACTCTTCTTGAAGCCGACGAAGACATAGCGCATGCCAGGGAAGACAATCAGCCCGCATCAATAACCGCCTACCATTTCAGCAATAGCGGACAATCAAATGCTCTTGATTCTCGCAATCCACCGCTTGAGATCTACCATTTGCCAATGGAGCTTTTAGATTTCTTAGCAGCGATAAAAAATCCGGAATACAGTGATGAATGGAAAGCAATAGCTCAACGTGCCTGGCAATTGGATCATCCTAAGAAAGGAAAGAAAGATAAAGAACCATCTGTGAGTGGCGAGAATAAGATGCGACGAAATTATCTTTATGAGGATCTTTTCAGGTTGCCCCAAGACGCTCATAGATTTTTGCGCAGCTATTTTCTTCGCATCCCAACCAGAAATCCTTCGAATGATGATCCAAGACGTGCCTATTCGTTAAAAAGTGATGCAAGCTTAGTTTCATGGAAACTTACTGAACTCTTCCTGAATAAGGTGATGAATGTGAAAGAAAGCCGAATAAAACTCATTCGTGAAATCGGCGATCAGTTAGCTGATTATGTGAACGAGGAAAACGACAAAAAGTTTTTCTCTGCATTCTACAGCGAGCAGGGCCGCTATGATGTTCTCAGAAATGCTCTCATTCGAGTAAATCATGCGAGACTCAAGCAAGGCAAACCACCAATTATAAGATTTGAACCTTTTGTCGAGGTTTTTGAAGAATTAGATGAAAAAGGATGGTCCAATTGGCGTCTTGCCCGTGATCTCGTTCTTATCCGTATGATCGAACGTCTCTATGATCTTAAATGGATAGAAAAACATACAGATGCTCTTCCAGAGTCAAATGATGCTTCAATGAAAGAAGATTTAGCTGAAAACTAGTTGGTGAATTGTTTTATGGCATATGTAACCGGATTATTCTTGATTGATGCCAATGCATCAGCATTAAACAACTTGGGTTCAATTGAAGGTGAGCGTTATGAAAATAGCACAGGGGTTAAGGTAATCCGCTCCAATAATGCTTTTTATCCCTATGTCTCTGCGCAGGCATTCAGATATTGGCTGCGACAGACTCTCCAGCAGGGGAATTTTGGCTGGAAGGCAGCTCCGATTTATCGAGAGGAGAAAATCGCATACACAGATGCAAATCCTATCGAATGGTGGGATGACGACCTCTTTGGCTATATGCGTGCACCCTCTAAAAAAGAATCCGCCAAAGCAAAACGGGAGGCTGATTCTTCAAGAGCCGGGGAGACCGAAACATCAGATACTATTACTCGTGCATCGCCTTTTCGGGTGAGCACACTTGTCTCAATCGCTCCATTTCGCCCTATAAATGATTTTGGAGTTATGTCTAGGCATGAAGGCGATCCTGTGCCACATGAGCATCAGTTCTACCGCACTACCCTCGAGGGTTTATTCTCACTCAACTTGAAAGCAAGCGGCACATTCTGGTATAAGCAGAAGACTGGTTTTCGCAACTTGGATGATGTTCGAATTGAAATCGCAAAGGCCAAGGGACTCGATGAGTTGAAGGATGAAAAAGCATACCGATTGCCGAAAGATGAGCGTATAGAGAGGTTGACGGCATTGTTTCAAGGGATGGCACAATTAGAAGGTGGAGCCAAACAGACGCTCCATTATACTGATGTCTCTCCCGCAGTAATAATCATGGCAGTCACAAAAGGCGGCAACCATATCTTCAGCCATGTGATCAACGCAACCAGTGAAGGATTGCCTCAATTAAATTTGGATGCACTGAAGGAATCCTTGCGCGTCTTCAAAGATGAAATACTTTCGGATATTTTCATTGGCTGGGTCAAGGGTTATGCTGAAAAAGAACGAGCCAAGCTTGATGCATTTATCGAAACTGAAGATGCCAAGATCGGTAATGGCAAGATAATAACGGTTAGCCACCCGCGCGAGTCATTCCTATCATTCATAGATGCGATGAAGAAAGCCGAAAATGCGTCATGGCTTGACTAGAGGAAAAAGGAAATGAAAGCGCTAAAAGTGGTAGCGGAAGGGATAACTACCTCCTTTCGTTATCCGCATTTCATGCTGGGCATTCATCCCACATTCGAGCTTCCGCCTCCAGCTACAATCTATGGTCACATCTGCAGCACGCTAGGCGAGTGGGTAAATCCAGAAGGGTTGGAATTCGCTTATCATTTCACGCATCAGGGAGCTTTTGATGATGTTGAGCATGTTCATGTAGTAGCTGCATCATCAGGGAAACTTCCGGGAACAAAAATACCGAAGGTGCTAGAAGGCGCAGTAAACCCATTTAAGCGGAGGATGCTCTTCAAGCCCAAGCTGGTTTTGTATCTCAATAAACCTGAATGGGAATCGGCTTTTAAAAGCCCATATTATCCAGTCGTTTTGGGACGCTCCCAAGATCTATTTATGTACAAGAGTGTTGAAGTCGTTGAGCTAGAATACAGTCCACAAGCTTACTTTGAGCATACTCTTGCACCGTATAGCATGATGCTGAAAATGGGAAGAGGGTATGCAACACTAATGCCTCGCTATCTCGATTATACTAATAGCAGACAGCCTACTTTTGCCAGATACATTATTTTAAATAGACGCATAGATAGTACAGAATTTATTAAATATGAAGCCGAATCCAAAGACAAGAATTTCCTGATCGATCCAACATCTCCTAAAGTTGGCAATTCTAATCTGGGCTTGTGGTTCCATTCCTTCATCGGAGAGCATAATGATACCCCAAGTTTGGCCTGATGAATTGGATGATATTTGGGCAAAGAGCGCTTCGAAAGGCAAGAATGAAAAACCAGAGACTTTAGCCCAACACACCTGGAATGTGCTTGAGCGTCTAGGAGATCTTATCCGATTGCGTCCTACATTGCCTGAACAGATCGGTTTTCCTAATCTCTGGAATTGCCTTTTTTGGGCATGTTTCTTGCATGATTTTGGAAAAGCTGCCAGGGGATTTCAGGAAATGCTTCGTGGAGGGCCGCGCTGGCCTCATCGTCATGAGGTATTCTCATTGTCCTTCCTGGATTGGATCGGCGATTCACTATCTGAAGAGGAACGCGCATGGGTAGCTGCAGCAATTGTATCTCATCACAAAGATGCAAAGGAGATTCAGCTAGCATATAGCGAGAGGGGCGATCCGGGCAATAAAATCCTGGCTCAAAGAATCAACGAATTAGACGAAACCACACTGATATCTCTTAGGAGATGGATCGAAAAATGCCAGCTTGCTTGGATTGAAAGTTTAGATCTCAGCGATATGGGCATTAAATTCGCAAATTTGAAACCAACATCAGAAGCAATAAATATAATTAAAGACAATGGTTCTAATAATACACGAAAGTGGTTGAATGAATATCAACGCTTGATTAGGAAAATTAACAAAAGCGAAGAGCAGGCGTTGATAATAGGCTCAATTGTGCTTCGGGGCCATATTATATCATCAGATCATCTTGCATCGGCCCATACTGGCGATCTGCCATTGTCGAGATTATCAGAACCTGAAAAATTGCTGGAAAGATGGAGCACAGCTTCTCGTAGACCTTATGATCCCTACGACCATCAGCGAGATTGCATAAGAACCAAAGGTTCTGCGGTATTGATGGCGCCCACTGGCAGCGGTAAAACTGAGGCCTCGTTGCTTTGGGCTGTAGCCCAAGCTGAGAAAGGTAAACCTGTTCCGCGGCTTTATTACACATTGCCCTTTCAGGCCAGCATGAACGCCATGTATGATCGATTGAATGATCCTGAATCAGGAGCCTTTCCTGGGCAGGTAGGACTTGAACACAGCAGGAGCACTCTGGCATATTACAGAAGCATGCTCGAAGACGATTCTGAAAAAGCAGCTCGTTTGGCTAAACGGTTAAGCAACTTGGCACGGTTAAATTATTATCCGGTTCGCGTATTGAGTCCATACCAGATCCTTAAAGCTCCGTATTGCTTGAAAGGCTATGAATCGCTGCTTTCAGACTGCTTTAATGCTGTGTTTATTTTGGATGAAGTACATGCCTATGAGGCCAAACGATTGGCATTGATACTTGCAACTGTAAAGTATCTGCGAGAAAACTTCAAAGCAAGTTTTTTTGTGATGTCTGCTACCCTGCCAGCACTTCTGCAAGAGCAATTGAAGGATGCTCTCGGTGATTATGCGCTGTTGCAGGCAGCTCATGATCTTTATTCCCAATTTAAGCGCCATCGCCTCTCGTTGAAGGACGGAGATATGATGAAGCCAGGGGCTTTAGATGAAATTGCTTATGCTTTTCAGGGAGGGCAATCAGTACTGGTGTGCTGCAATACAGTAAAAAGAGCACAGGGTGCATTTGTTGAGCTTCAGAAAAGACTTGGTTTAGTGAGTGAGATCATTTTACTTCATGGTCGCTTCAACGGCAAAGACCGGCTGGCCAAAGAAAAGATTGTGCGAGAGGCCACGGGATCAAAATCAGATCAGAGAAAACCGATTCTATTAATTGCCACTCAGGTTGTTGAGGTCAGTTTAGATATTGATCTTGATGTGATTTACACTGATCCGGCTCCCCTGGAAGCATTATTGCAAAGATTCGGCAGAATAAATAGACGCCGATCGAAGCCATGCGCATATGTTTATGTATTTCGAGAACCTGTAGATGGACAAAGGATTTACAACGAAGCACTTGTACGTTCTTCCTTAGCCGTTCTTGAAAAAAATGACGACATGATGATTGATGAATCCAAGATATCAGATTGGTTAGATGAAGTCTACACAGGAAAAATTGCAGAAAGCTGGAAACAAGAATATCAAGAAGCGTATGATGATTTTTGGGAGGGTGCAATTCTAAGCCTGAGAGCATTCAACTCAGACGAAAGCCTAGAAGAGGCGTTCTATCAGGCATTTGATAGCCTGGAAGTCTTACCAATGAGTCTTGAAGAAGAGTATAAAACTGGATTGGAAGATAATCCGCTTGAAGCCAGCCAATTATTGGTTTCAGTTCGCTGGGGGCAGTATGCGCAATTAGAGCGAAACGGATTAGGTTATTATGATAAGGAGAGAAAAATTAGAGTTGTAAATGCAAATTACAGTTACGAGTTCGGGCTTGATTTACGGGGAAAAAATGGATGATTGCAAAGCCACAGTATCACCCCGAAATAAACGCCACCCTGACATCTCCCAAGCGCTTGCCCGCCCCCCTACCCACCGCGGCCTCCCGTGCGCTCGCCCGTGGGCCCGCCCTCACAGCGAGGCCGCCCTACTCAGGACCTGTGCCTGCCCGTCAAAGAACATTTAAGCGGGCAGAGTCAATAATAAATCCGTATGCTTACACTTACTGCAGTAATCCGCAAAGAAGAAGACATGTATGTTGCCGAGTGCCCGGAGGTGGGGACGGCAAGCCAGGGAAAGACTATTGAAGAGGCCGCTAAAAACTTAAAGGAGGCTACTGAGCTTTATTTGGAAGAGTTCCCCTTGAAGCGCAAGGAGAGATCTTTTATAACCACCTTTGAGGTAATCGAAGTTGCCGAAACTTAGAGGCATCTCTGGTGAAATCGTTATCAAAGTCCTATGCAACCGTTTCGGATTCATGATCTCAGGACAATCGGGAAGCCATGTCAGGCTCTCGAAAGTCACAACACAAGGCAAGATAGGCACAGTCGTCCCGATGCATGATGAGCTTAAGCCGGGAACATTAAAAAACGTTCTGAAACTGGCGAAAGTCGATCCCGAAGAATTTGCAGAGAACTTGTAGATGCCAAGTGCCCTCTTGCTCCCGCGCTCGCCCGCCCCCTCGCCCGCCCCCGCGTCCTCCCGTGCGCGCGCCCGTGGGCCCGCCTGGGCAGCCCCGCCCCAGCCCTCTCCCGCACATGCACGCGCACGCAGACGTCGATTGCCTTCTCCTCTCGACTCAAACCTCGATCTCGTACAGCCCGTTTCCAAATGTTGCCATCTTTCCCACATGGATGAGCCGGCCCAGCTCCAACAGGGCCATGACATCCCTGGAGAACTCCCCGTGGTATTTTATCTCACCCTTGAAGAACGGCGGGATTTGCTGCTTCCTTATCTTTTGCCTGTGGAAGTACCTCTCTGCCCTGACCTCTTCGGTGCGTGCACTGACAGTGCTCGCCGTCCGGCACTCGCCCAGGATAGCTAAAACCCGCTCGTTATCGTAGAGCATTCCAGAGCCGTAGAATTCCGCGAGGGCGTTGGCCCGAAAGAGCAGCCTTGACATCAGGCCGCGAAAGGTCGGAGTGGCCGTGAACCTATCATCCTCCTTGATCTGCGCCGGGGTAAGGAATCGCACCGTTAGGTCGCCCCGGTGATCGGTGCAGGCCTTTTGCATCTCCTGAAAGTTGAGGGGAATGGCCCGGTTGTAGACCGTGTCTCCAGAGAAAATATTATTTCGGGTTCCATATCCCAGAGAGTCCACCGCCTCCAGGCGGAACTTTCCATAGCCCAGTCGATAGCCCCGGCTCATGCCGCTCTCACCCAGGTTCCTCAGCGCCAGCAAGAAATAGGGCAGGAATTCGACACTCCGACCGATTAAGGTAAAATTTAAGACAGCATCTGATCCGGCTGAGTGCCTGCCAGGGGACGGCGGATCGAATGCGAACGGCCTAGGAATGTCGCTTTGCTTTCGCAGCACCTTTGCTCCTTCCGAGGGGCTGCTATTATAAAAATAATCGTAAACGCAAACAGTACGAAGCGGGCAATCGCTGCAAACTCCTGCGGACTGGCCCGGCCCGCCAGCTCCTGCCCTGGCCCCAACTGCACAGACCAGCGCCCGGAGGTGGGCACCAAAGCTGCTTCTCAGGGTATTTCCAGACCAGTGGGAGAGATCGGCGTCGGAGTCAAACTTTATTCTGGCTTCGAACTGGGATAGAGAGAGATCACCCATGACAGAGGGATGGATTGGTGGGTAGTAAAATATTGCGAAAAGGGGGCGTGAAGACAATTGATGATTCTGCGCCTTAAGTTCCCTTTTCATCGGGATGGGCTTTGTGACCATCGGAGTTGAGCGCGGGGAGAAAGCCCACCAAGGCACATGTTGCCGAGAGAGTCCAAACGCCTCAGGTAGGCATAAGCCGAAAGTTGGGCGAACTCGGAATATCCAACCAGAACACGCGCCGTGAGATGAAGTCAGTTAGGATCTACACAAGGCCCATGCCGGCAAAGATCGAGGAGATTCTTAGCGCCAAAGATTAAATCTTGGAAGTGATGCTGGTATGCCGTGCTGCTCTCCCTGAAGATGCTCCCACCAGCAAAAAAAGAGCTGGATAAGATGGACAAAGACCAGGCGCAAAGGATCTATGACCACATAGAGCAGCTCACGATAGACCCGTTTAGATCACGGCCAGGGATGAACATAGACAAAGTGGCGGGCAAACAGAAGCCACCTGCATATCGTCTGAAAATTGGAAGAATCAGAGTCGAGTATATCATTGATGATCAGATGGTCGTAGTTTTCAGGGTTTTCATGAAGAAGCAGAAATCGGATTACAGATAAACGGATATACTCAAAGAGCATAGAAGGTATACGATGCAACAACTTGAAGACACGGAACTTGAAGGCGTGATCTCAGAAGGCGAGGAAACAGAATGTTCTGATGACATTTGGGCTTATTATGAGCTGCACAAGGACGAGCTTGAAGACCTCGATGAATACGCCTGCAAGCGTGGTTTAGCCAAGCATGTGATTGGATAAGCACACGTTTTTTCTATTTTAGCCACGTCAGCCATCTATCACTGAAGCCAGCTTTCAGTTCCCTTTTCATCGGGATTGGCTTTGTGACCTTGCCCGGTGTGTGGGTTCAATGCGAAGGGCAAGAAAACTTTCAGTTCCCTTTTCATCGGGATTGGCTTTGTGACCACTGATGATGATCCCTCGAACCCACCTGTTGTATTACTCTTTCAGTTCCCTTTTCATCGGGATTGGCTTTGTGACGTAGCCATCTGGCCGCAG
>CAZFFD010000030.1:13255-28562 GCA_964518035.1 uncultured Methanotrichaceae archaeon
TAACGTCATATGTGTACTTTCAGTTCCCTTTTCATCGGGATTGGCTTTGTGACTCCTGGATGATGCACTTCTCCCCGATCGCATGGTTCTTTCAGTTCCCTTTTCATCGGGATTGGCTTTGTGACTCTGGACTGTATTATTTTCAGGAGGCCCTTAAGAAGAAACTTTCAGTTCCCTTTTCATCGGGATTGGCTTTGTGACGTAGCCATCTGGCCGCAGCGTAACGTCATATGTGTACTTTCAGTTCCCTTTTCATCGGGATTGGCTTTGTGACTCTGGACTGTATTATTTTCAGGAGGCCCTTAAGAAGAAACTTTCAGTTCCCTTTTCATCGGGATTGGCTTTGTGACATTGGCCGACGCGGCGGAGATCATGGAAGGCGAGTAGCACTTTCAGTTCCCTTTTCATCGGGATTGGCTTTGTGACTACTTAGCTCAAGCGTTTTTGGACCCTTGATTTAATTTTCTTTCAGTTCCCTTTTCATCGGGATTGGCTTTGTGACCGACGTTCGCCCCGCCGCTTGTGGTGTCCTCGTAAGTGTCCTTTCAGTTCCCTTTTCATCGGGATTGGCTTTGTGACCCATCGAGTGGCGTTCTGGAGCACTCAGGAACCTCCCTTTCAGTTCCCTTTTCATCGGGATTGGCTTTGTGACACGAATGATGAAAATAGATATGCGCCAAGCAGAACCGCCTTTCAGTTCCCTTTTCATCGGGATTGGCTTTGTGACACTGTAGCTCCCTCTGGTAGCCTCGGCCCGCTGTATTCTTTCAGTTCCCTTTTCATCGGGATTGGCTTTGTGACTACCATCATGGGTGGGACCAACGCTGCCAAATTACCTTTCAGTTCCCTTTTCATCGGGATTGGCTTTGTGACACAGGCACCGGGTCACATGAGATGGCCATCTTAGTCGCTTTCAGTTCCCTTTTCATCGGGATTGGCTTTGTGACTATGGATATGTGGAAGCACTCCTAGGTGCCTACCTTGCTTTCAGTTCCCTTTTCATCGGGATTGGCTTTGTGACTTGTCTTCATTTCATTATCAGCCCTTACCAGGTCTCGCCCCTTTCAGTTCCCTTTTCATCGGGATTGGCTTTGTGACACAAATTAGTGTAAATTCCACTAATGAACAAGAACGCTTTCAGTTCCCTTTTCATCGGGATTGGCTTTGTGACTCGGCATAAGCCGTGCTGAGGTCTGGCAGACGGGCCGATCTTTCAGTTCCCTTTTCATCGGGATTGGCTTTGTGACATTCCCTTCGCGCCGCATACAGGGCAAATACACCTCCTTTCAGTTCCCTTTTCATCGGGATTGGCTTTGTGACAAAGCTTCTAAACGAGTGCGGAGATCTGGATAGCACTACTATAACTTTCAGTTCCCTTTTCATCGGGATTGGCTTTGTGACGCACAACGAATTTGAATCTGAGTGGAAAAAAGGAAAATCTTTCAGTTCCCTTTTCATCGGGATTGGCTTTGTGACCGGCTCGCTTCCGTCGTAGTCTGTCACACGATACCGCTTCTTTCAGTTCCCTTTTCATCGGGATTGGCTTTGTGACATCCCCCGGGGGTCAGATTGCTGTTATGGCTGCGAACTTTCAGTTCCCTTTTCATCGGGATTGGCTTTGTGACAGCCGCCTAAAAGGGCTTATTTGGCTTAAATCTTGCGCATGGATGGTTCTTTCAGAGGGGGTTCATTCGCGAGATCCTTGGATGCAAATGGGTATTTAAATCCTGGCGAAAAGCCAATTGAAATCAACATCAGATGATCAAATCAAAAAAGATATAAAATGCCCCGCCCTGGGGGCTGGCTCCGTTGTTTATCCCTTCTTTATCGCCTTGACCCTCTCGAATATCTGCTTCATCGTATCAACATTACTCTCTGTGAAGCTGAATGGCGAGCTGGTGAAAGGCTGGAAGTAGATTGGGACATCGTCCAAGCGGTAGAAGGTCCCATCGCATTCCATTGCGTCTATCACTCCCGGAAGGACGACGTCAGAGAGCATTGTAGTCGGACATGGAGCAATATCGATGCAGGCCACAGGGATCTCTGCCAGATACTCGGCACAGGTAGCCGGGAAATGGGATACCAGATCGGCACAGAGGATCAGGGCTGCATCCACATCCCGGTCTCTAAGAACGTCTACTGCCGTGTACTCTCCCGGATTGTAACGGGGAATGCCGCGGGAGAAGTCCAGGCCGAACGGGAAGCCGTAAAGATATCCTGCGATCTGATTGAATCCCGCCACATTGCAGTGCCCCCGCAGGGCTCCGATGATGAACTTCGTGTGGGCGTTCAGCTCCTTGACCAGATTGAAAGCGACCTCAGCGTTCCTGTGCTTGCCGAATGATGAGGCTATCCCAAGCCCCACATAAATGGCCCCGAACTTGCAGCTCTTCATAGTCTCCAGCAATTCTTCCATCTGGGATATCGAGACGCCAGTCACCTCTTCAACAGACGGATGAGGCCTCTTGCCGTGCAGGAGCGTGAGCAAGGCAGCCATCAATTCGTAATCTGTGTTTGGTTTAAGCTGGATATGAATGTCCGAGTTCTCTGCAGTTATGCTCTTTCTCGGGTCCACTGTGATCACAGTTCTGTCGAACCGGCCCCTTCTCGTCCAGTGGCCTCGCGGGTAAACGGCATACCTGGACATGTGCCTCGGCATCGACTCCAGGGGATTCGTCCCCCAATAAATCGTGAGGTCAGCCCTGGACTTGCTCTGGCCGGCTGTCGCCCCCACGCGTCCGGCCTCCTGGATGCCCATAGCTGTGGGTCCGTGGCAGACCGTCGAGTTGGAGTCAACGACCGCCCCCAAAAATTCGCCCAGATGAAGCCCAACCTCCATTGCCTCACAGGAGGTCTCGCTTCCCATGAAGATCAGCGGACGCCGGGCATTAGCCAGAATCTGTGCAGTCCTCTCGATGGCTTCATCCCAGCCAGCAGGCCGAACAGCCCCCGCCTCCCTGATCGTTGGCTCACGGATTCTGTGGCTGCTCACAACCTCCTGGAACTTGGCGTTGCCCATCTTGCAGGCATTTCTGACTGCAATCTTGTCGCCGGAAAGCTCCACCTGAATATCATCGCAGGAGGCTCCGCAGACCGGACAGACTATGTTCTTGGCCGACATCATTTCCCCCTCCGATATAGCATATTAACCAGATCTCCTGCATCCAATACCTCTTCACTCGTGGCCTCAGCCCGCACAGGAGAGCCTTTGTATAGCGGCGATCCAGTAGAGAACGTCTCAGGGTCAACCACGACATTGGCCCAGATTGCCCGGGGCATGAAGATATGACCCGGATTCAGGGAATTGGCGGCACTCGCAAAGACGGCCACCTTGCGTCTGCCGTCCATGCTCGAGATCGTTACCTTTTGAGGAGAGCCGAGGGCTGCAAAATCCGAGGGATTCATCCTGCAAACAGCACATTCCTGGGTATAATCCACTGTGAGCTTGTTTCCACCTTTGGCAAGCCTGCCCTCATCTATTGTGCTACCGGTATTCAGCAAAAACTCCATCATACCATCAGACCTCCCTGCAGTAAAGAGTGCCTTTGGGATTCTTGCCGAGAGCATAGTCTCCTGTGAACTTGCGATACTTCCCCTCAAGCTGAATCTCTCCAATCTTCGGGTTTTCCTCCCGTCCAGCTTCTACAAATCCTGGCGAGAACTGCTTGATATCCTTGCAGACGGCGATCGTGCCTCCGTTCATCTCTGCACCAACTCCCCGAATCGCTGATCCCTTGACAACTATGGCCCCTCCATTTGCACGAATGCCACAGAAGTTCTCTACATTTCCGGCGACCACGATCTGGCCTCCAACCAGCCCTCCACCGAGCTGACTTCTAGCGTTGCCGTCGATCTTGATCTGGCCGCCAGTCATACCCCGCCAGCTTCCCCGGTAGGAACAGCCCACATGATCTCCACAGTTGCCGCCTATGTGCAAAAGACCGCCTTTCATCTCCCGGCCCGACCAGGACCCGGCGTCCCCGTGCACAAAGATGCTTCCTCCAGCCATCTCGGCTCCCAGGTGCATGCCAGCCGATCCGGAGATCTCAATGCTCCCTGCCTTCATGGCCTGGCCGATGCGCTTGACTCTGGATACATCACCCTCAATGATTATTCTGGTCATCTCTGGTGTCGCCGATCCTGCCGATCTGTTCACATCCACATCAAAAAACTCTGCCAGAGCAATTCGGGCCGCACCCTGCCAGATGATGAGCCCCTCGATCTCTTCCTTCTTTTTTCCTGCAAATGCTTCAGGATTGATAACCTCAGCCTCGATCATTATGCCGATCTTGCCCTTGGTCAACAGATGAATCTCAGCCATTGCCATCACCTCCTCACCAGGGCCTCAAGAGGCCTGTTAACCTGAATGGCCACAGGATTTTTCAGATACTTGTCTGGCACAGGATAGTTGGCAAACCCGACTGTGTAGTACTTGAACCAGTCCTTAACATCCCGGAGCATATCCTTTTCCAGCTCATCTTCAACATAAGGCCGGCAGAAGAACCTCCTGCCCTCCGGCACGGAAACTATCTCGCCCTTTTTGGCAACGATCCTGCCGTCTTTGATTGTGTAGTCCGGGCGGGACAGCTTCGCAGTCAAGGCTTTCGTCTCATTGAGGTTGAGCTTTGTCGGATCGATGTCGTAGATGGTCACGTCTCCGTCAGCACCCGTACCCAGGTGGCCCTTCCTGTAGGCCATGCCAATGGTCCTCGCAGGGTTGGCGCGGGTGACTATGGCCATCTCGTAGAGTGACAGCTCCCTGTCCACTCCGCCAAGAGTTGATTTATCGTAAGCCCACTTATGACATTCCTTGGCAGTGTCGTCTCTGGCCTTCTTGGACATGAGCCATGTTAGAAGCAGCGGGTACTGAGTGAATATGCCGCCGTTGGGATGATCGGTGGTCATGATGGTCTTCCAGGGATCATCGATCAGAAGCATGACCTCAAGGCCGATGGCCCACTGAACGCTGTGAACCGGGCTGCTCTTCATGTAAACGAGCGACAGAACGCCTGATCCGCATTCCAGCTCGACATCGGTGTTGGACCATTTCTGGCCAGTGAGCATGTAAAGATCATGCTGAGCCGGAGCGTCGCCGGTCATTGTAGTTGCAGGCCCAAATGGCACGGACCCGCTGTCTATAACCACATCGTCTACCTGGTTGATGTACTTGGCCAGGTCAGGTGCACCCGAACAGAAGTCCCTCCAGGATGATCCTCCGTAAGCGCTGAACTGGGCATGAGCCAGGTAAACCGTCTGCTTTCTTTTCGCGTTCTCTTTGGTCTCAGCCCACAAGAGATCCGACTTGTTCTTGGCCCCAATTCCTGACGGGATCATGAGCGAGTCCCTGGTGATCTCCCAGTTGCCGGGATGTCCCAGGTTATTGGCATGCAGATGAAGAGACATGGGCAACCCCAACATCTCATTTACCTCTGCGAGCCCCCGAATCAGCTCACGGGGTGTGACCTCAAAATGGATGTTGGGCTGATCGAGTCCATTTATATTCTTGGCCCAGCCCCAGTTCTCGACTCCCGCAGGGTTCACGCATTTGATGCCGTAGGCTTTGTGGGTTCTCAGCATCCAGGCGACATATGCTGCAGCGCGATCAATGTCTCCCTCTTTGAGGTAGCGCATGATAAACCAGTTGTTGCCGAAGACCATGTACGCGCCCATATCCAGAATTGGAGTAGATCGCATCTCCTCGTGGGTGTGTCTGGCCTCAAGAGCCGGCATCGCAGCCTCAAAGACTGTAGTGTATCCCATAGCGGCATAGTCGTATCCTTGCTTGTAAACAGATGGGACAGTATAACCGCTGCCGCAGTGGGTGATCGCGGTCTTAGCTTGCGTCGATTTGTAGTGATCCTCAGGGCGCATGAGCCTTCCGGCATTGACCTTGGCGCCAGCCACATGGGAATGCGAGTCCACGCCTCCCGGCATGACAGTCTTTCCGAGAGCGTCTATGATCAAAGCGTCCCTCTCTTCGGCGCTGGTGAGCCCGGTGACCACACGTCCGTCTCGGATGAAGATGTCTAGCACATCGCCGTTAATTCCATTGAGCGGATCGAAAACGTAACCGTTTCTGATAATTGTAGTACCATTAGTAGTACCAGTAGCTGCAGCCATTCTAGGCCACCTCCTTTCGCTCTAGCCAAATGGCCTCCACCGGGCAGATCATGCTGCATGTGGCACAGGAGCCGCAGACCTCCTGGTTTACCACTCTAACTGTGCCGTTTAAAACCTCAAGGAGCGGTTTTTCGTCCAGCTCATTCAAGTGGCCGGCAGCCAGATAAGGATCGAAATGGGCATTGACCGGACAAGCTATTACGCAGTTGCCACAGCCAAGGCACACCTCCTCATCGGTCTTGAGGATCGATGTCAATGTAGGTCTGGCTGCGGGAGCCGCCAATTTCTTCTCCAGAGCCTTCTTGGCCTTTATCTCAGGGACGATTTCTCTCTTGGAGATGGTGATAGCTTTTACCGGGCATGCCAACTCGCATGCTCCGCAGTAGATGCAGGCATCTTTTCTGTGGCTCACCTTCTCGACGATCTCCCCAGGCTTGCTCTCTTTATTGAACAGTGCATTGGCAGGACATGTATGAATACAGGTCCGACAGGCCTGGCAGATTTTGTCGTCCCGTGAGAACTCACCTGCGAACGGCTTTTGAAATGCTATGGCCCCCGTCGGGCAGATCTGGGCACACCAACCGCAGTGGACGCATCGGTTCAGGTCTATGATCGTCTTTCCCTCAACCCGGAGGCTCGCGTCTTCCGCCAGATGAAGATCTCTAATCTCAATGCAAGACTGCGGGCAAACCTCAGCGCATAACCCGCAATGAACGCACTTATCGTTTACGGAGGTAGCCTTCAGAGCCACGCTCAGGTAGGATTCATCTTTCTCCTGCTTGCCTGCCGTTCGTAGCTCTAATGCCCCGGTTGGGCAGATGCGAGCACATAAAGCACATAAAACGCAAGCTCCACTTCTTTTCTTCTCAATGAAGTCCTTGTCAATCAGCCCCCGGGCCACGGCTCCTACCGAGCCTATAATCAATTCACCTTTGGGGCAGATTGAAACGCATGATCCACAGCCGATGCATTTATCCGGCAGATAGACATGCTGTTTGTCTTCTCGGGATTCCAGCAATACCTCTCTCATCAGACACCCTGCCTGAAGCTGTGAGTTGGAGGGAATGAGATAAAGAGGTTTTGCATGGGTGCGGCAAGCGGCTACAACTGCGTTCTCTCCTGTGTGATGGCTGATATCTATGCTCAGTAAAAAAAAATCCGGTCCTATTGTCCGGCTCTGCTCTTATCGAGAAAATCCGAAAGGCGGGCGTTGGCAACTTGCAGGTACATGTCTCTTGGCAACAGATCCCGGCTGACGGCATTAAGCGTATCTGCAGAGATCTTGCCCGTCGTCGCCAACTGCCGTCCGGCCTCTTTGGCAGCATCCAGAACATCTTTTATGGGCACGCCCATATCCAGCATGGGTCTTAAGGCCTCACCATGAGGTCTGAGGAGCGCACCGGCAAATTCTGCGTTGGCGTTCTTACAGTAGGCCTGAATATGCATAATAAGAGGATCGAAGTTGTCTCTTTCCCAGAAACCGCAATTGGAAACCAGCACGATCTTGCTCTTCTTTACATTTTTTTGCAGCGGATGCCTGGTATGGTTATCTCTGATCTCAAGGACAGGCATAATCTGGGTTACAGTTCGGTCCATCAGAGTCTTCATGGGGCCTGTGACTCCGTCGCAGTAAACCGGAGATGCCAAGATGAGAATATCCGCATCTCTGATTTTAGGGTCAAGCCAGGTCATATCATCCTCCTGTCCACATCTGCCGCCGGGCTTTGACCAGCAACTGAAGTCTCCTTTGCATGGATTTATCAACAGGTCGGAAGTGTAATACAGTTCCACATCGACTCCGGCTTCTCTTAATCCCTCCAGGAAAGGATTGAGGATAAGCGATGTATTTCCCTTATCTTTCCTGGGACTGGAGTTAATGGCAAGGGCTTTCATGACTATTACTAATAATTATGTTTGCATATATAATTATCCTTTTGACAGGAATGCAAACGCAACCCATAAATACAATTGTTAAGGATTGCCATTGCCTAAGAGGCCATTCCTATGAAAATCGCTCTTGTAGGTGGAACTGGAGATATCGGAACGGGCTTTGCCGTTCGCTGGGCAGAAAATCACGAGATCATAATAGGTTCAAGAATGGCCGATCGCGCTCAGGAGAGTGCCAAAGCCGTGCTTCAGATCCTTGGTCAAAATGAAAACGTCTGGGGGACAGACAACGGCAGCGCCATTGCCGCCTCGGACGTAACAGTGCTCTGTGTGCCCTACGAGCATCTCACCTCGGTGACAGGCGATCTGAAGGAATGCTATGGCACTCAGGTAGTTATTTCGCCGGTTGTGCCCATGAACTACAACGGCAAGTTCTTCCAGTACAGTCCTCCTGCGGAGGGAAGCGCTGCACTGCGGGTTAAGTCCATGCTGCCTGATGGAATGAGGATTGTCTCTGCTTTTCATACTATCTGCGCGGCTGCTTTGCAGGCCAAAGATAGGGAGCTGAAAGCCGATACGCTGCTTTGCGGCGACGATCCTGATGCGCTGGAGCTTGTGGCAGGGCTCGCCAAGGAGATCAAGAGCTTGCGGCCCTTGAGGATCGGGCCTTTAGCAGCATCATCTCTGGTGGAGAGTCTCACGCCAATGCTCCTCAATGCTGCCAGAAAGAACAAGATCAAGGACGCCGGGGTTCGCATAGTCTCCGAGAGAGAAGTGATTTAAAAAAATTCATTGAGCCGGAATATTGCTGTCCCGGCTCTGCTTCTTCGCGTTGTGCGAATTCAGGAATCGTCTGATGACGCGATCGCTTTACGTAGTGATCTTGCTTTTGGCTATATACTTGATAAGGTCCGGGCCGAGCCTGGCCTTCTTCTGGACCTGGTTTGCCAGATCCTCCATTGAAGAGCCGCCATCAACGAGGATGCGTATCTCTTCAAGGGTCGCATCATCAACAGTGAAGTACTCGTCCAGGTCCTTTCTGTGGCCCCAAACATCTCCTTCCAGCAATTCAATGCCCTGCATGTCCAGGAATACCTGAATGGCGTTTGACATGGTCTTCCTGTAAGAGGGTGGAACCTGAATCATTCTCAATCTGGGGCATTTCTGCATTAAGCTGAGGAAGTCTACGTTGCTTGCACGAAAAGCTAGGTGAACCATCTTTTCATTGGGGTTGAGATTTGGAATCTCATTTTTTGAACTAACAACTCTAAGTCTCATGTATTCTCCAATTGGATAAAGAATATTTCCTAGTATTAATAGACACTTTGACTGGACACATGTATACATAACAGCATCTATTGACTATATACATGTTCACAAAAGAGAATTTGTAGCAGTTTGATGTACTAAATTAGACATAAATGATAGGTCATTAGAATATTTCAGGACTGATACCCTGTGCGCATTGCGCGAAGCCAGGTCAGAATGTTACCTTTGATCCGATACCCCTTTTTTTCGGATTGATTCGACACCATCTTGCTCTCTTCTTCTCATAACTTCTTCCTTATTTCGCCGCAAAAATAATGCCGATTGCTTTGGAAGGTTCCTCGCTGTTTTATGTTGGCGATGCAATGGTTTTTATTATCTCTTTTTTATTATCTCTGTGTCTCTCTCGCCTCTGTGGTTCGTAGGAGAAGCTAGCCAGAATTAAACCCTCTGCTGCGGGAATCTAAACATAAAAGCATAGAAGAACGAAGAAATCTGATGGTCTTGAAACGGCCTGAAGAGGTTCATAGCCTCTCCTTCAAAGAGAGCAGAAACAACTGCATCCTCTCGTCCCAGGCCCTTTCAGCATCCAGGCCGCAGAATTCGAATAGCACAGCCTCCACAATCAAATAGACCTCGGCCCGATCCCGGATGCACCCAGTAAGAGCCTCTCGTCCCCGTCCCAGACCTGTATGGATATGCATCTTCGGTCCCTCCTTCGAGGGATAAATCGTTGCCATGCCAAAGACCTCCCAGGCGCTCTGGTAAGCTTCGAAGTTAGGCTTGGGCGGAATCTCAGGCTTAATCGGGCCGGTAACAGCCCGTCCGTCAAGAAGCGCCCCCAGAAAAAGCGCCATGCAAGACTCAATCTTCTTCAGAGAAATGAACTTATTCAGCGACTCAATCAGATCCTCGCCGTGGTCTATTCTCAGCACAAAGACACGGCCCATGCGGCCCTCGGAATACTGCATGGGTGCCCTTCTTGCTCGTTCGTTTTTATTCTTATCTATTTTGATTTAGTCTGTTCACTGCACAATCGTTATCCAACCCTCTGGCCAGCCACCTGGTCAGCACCTCGGCCAGCTCATACTGCTGAACCGGCTTGGCAATAAAATCGTTCATTCCCGCCTTTATGCACATATCTCGATCGCCCTGCATGGCAAGAGCAGTCATGGCAATAATTGGTATGCGCGGGTTTAAAATGACCGACCCGCCATTGCGGATGGATCGTGTGGCCTCGAATCCGTCCATCTCCGGCATCTGGCAGTCCATCAGCACCAGGTCGTAGTGTATGTCTCGGAGAGCTTTTATTGCCTCCAAGCCATTGGCAGCCATGTGAGCTGAAAGCCCCATCTTTTTTAGCATGGCTTTTGTCACCTTCTGGTTAAGCGGATTGTCCTCAGCCACCAGTATTCGTATCTTCCTGCCGATTTTTTTAGATATATCCGCCAGGGCAAGGCATTGCTCCACCGCCTGCTCCCTGACAGCTCCGTGCTGGTCGGATCGACCGGCTGCTGACCAGGCTTTTATATCCTGCTTTTCAAACACTGCTGTAAACCAGAAGGTCGATCCCTCGCCTTCCCGGCTTACCACTCCAATCCGACCTCCCATCAGCTCGACGAGCTGTCGGGAGATGGCGAGCCCGAGCCCAGTGCCGCCGTATTTTCGTTTGGTGGAGCCGTCTGCCTGGGTAAATGGTGTGAACAAAATATTCTGCCGGTCCTCCGGGATGCCAATTCCCGTATCCTTAACACAGATCATAAGAGTCGCAGTCCTGTCGTCAGCGCTTTGCAGCCTGGCAGAGATCGCTATCTCTCCCTCGTACGTGAACTTTACTGCATTGGCCCCAAGGTTTACCAGAATCTGCCGTAATCTTCCCGGATCTCCTCTGAGATGAACCGGAACATCACCCTCTACCGAGAACGTGAGCTTCAGACCCTTCTCGTGAGCGCTGATTGACAGAAGATCTTTTGTATCATCCATTATGGCACGCAGATCGAAGTCCAGCTTTTCCAGCTCCATCTTCTTGGCCTCGATCTTGGAGAAGTCCAGTATATCATTGATAAGAGAGAGCAGGCTCTCTCCGCAGATCCTGGCGATGTTGGCATATTCCCGCTGTTCATCGTTTAAGCATGTATCTTCCAAGAGCCCAGTCATTCCGATTATGCCGTTTAAAGGAGTGCGAATCTCGTGGCTCATATTTGCCAGGAACTGACTCTTAGCTACATTGGCGGTCTGGGCCTGCATGGCCAGATCATTGGCATGGGCAATGGCAGTCTGAAGCTGTCGGTTAGCCCTTTGTAGCGCCTCTTCATCGTGCTTTCGTTTGCTGATATTGACTGCTACATGAACTACGCCTTGAATTCCGCCTTGCTCATTCTTGATGATGGAGCTTCGAGAGAGCCATGTCTTGCCGTCAGGGGTCACAAGCTCGTCTTTTTGAGTCTTTCCGGTCTCAGCAGCACTTTTGGCCGTGCATCCCTTACATGGTTCATTAATCCCCTGCAAAATCTCATAACAGAAATTGCCCTTTATCTCCTCTACCGACATCCCTAGGGAATCCCTAACTGCATCGTTGACCCAGATGATCTTCATGGATGGGTCGAGGTACTCCACACATACATGCCGCAGGCCGTTTAGAATGGCAGCTTTCTCCTGTTCTGAGTGCTGCAGAGCGTTCTCTGCCCGTTTCCTATCGCTGATATCAAAGATCATGCCTAAAAGGCCTGTGAACTTTCCTCCCGATTCTTCCATTCTCCGGCCACTCAAAAATCCCCAAAAATCACTTCCATCAGAGCGCTGGTAATGCCGCTCTTTAGCAGTTGTATCTAATCGATCTTCCATCATTGCCAGCATTATTTCTCCACCTTCATCGCGCTCGTCAGGATGGACCAGGATGGGATAGGGAGTGCCTATTATCTTCTCGAGCGGGCAGGCAAACAGCTCGGCCATGCGGCGATTAGCCTGGACGATTCTTCCGCTGGTGTCAACTATGATTATTCCTGCGGAGGAGGTGTCGAAGATGGTTCTCAATCTCAGTTCGCTCTCTCGCAAAGCTTCTTCCTTATGCTTTCTGTCTGTCATATCTCTGATTGATTGGATGGCTCCGTCAATGTTGCCCAGACTATCGTAAAGAGGAGAAGCTATGCCCCAGAGGTAGGCCCCTTTTCCACAATTGAGATTGGGAACAAAGGCCTCGCCAATCAATTGATTTCCTTTTCTTGAAATAGTGATATACTTCTTTTCCATGTCAGGCATATCCCGGAGGATGAGGTCGATGAGTATCGGTCGCTTTTCACCGAAGAAAGGCAAGGAATAGACATAGTCATCTTTTCCGATCATCTCCTCCTTGGAAATGCCAGTCATTTCCTCAATAGCTCGGTTCCAGGCGATGACCTCTCCATTCTGGTTCACAGCCAGTGTGGCATCTGGCAGGAAGTCGATGATATTGGCCAGCCTTCGCCTGGACTCCTTGAGGGCTTCTTCAGAACGCTTTCGTTCGGTGATATCTGAATGGGTGCCTATGGCTCGCAAGGGTTTTCCTTTATCACTCCATAAAATGACCTTTCCCCTGTCAAGAATCCATTTGTAAGTTCCGTCCTTACAGAGCATGCGATGCTCGCAATGATAAACCGGCACCTCGCCCCTGAAATGCCTCTCGATTTCTCTGTAGCATCCCTCCAGGTCGTCCGGGTGAACCCTTCGGCTCCATTCCTCGATACTATCTCCGATCTCCTGATCTTCATACCCCAGCATTGCCTTCCATTGGTGAGAGAAAAAAACATTATTCGTATCTATATTCCAGTCCCATAAACCATCGCCCGATCCCTCCAGGGCAAATTGCCAGCGAGCTTCACTCTCGGAAAGCTTTTTTAGCAGGCGGTCTCTATCCTCAAGTGCTCGAACCAGCTTGATATTGTTGTATCCCTGATTCGATATTACGTCGGCAAACTTGATGCAGAAGTCCATAACGAGATTGAGCTTTTCCTCGCTCAATCGCGGTAGCTTATCAAGGGCTCTCAGGTATTCGTTTTCATCGAATCCATATTTTTTAGCTTGGAGGCTGAACCAGTTATAGTCCGGATTCTCATCCTCGAAGAGGAATTGACCCAGAAATAGGTTGCCCAGGTGCTTTCCATTCACCATTATGGGAGTTACCATGTCCCAAATGCCATTTTTGCATTTGTATAAACAGGATTTATCGGGCTTGGCATTTCTGGATAGACTTGTATCGCTTTCGATGCATCTGGCACGGGTCTCCGGATGAATCCTGTGAAACTTCGAGCAAATATCCCTCCAGCCGCTGGAGACCAGGATATTGCCTTCTTTATCGGCAATCGCTATGCCAATGTTCATTAGACTGGAAAAAGCATCTATCAGTGATTTGATGGATTCATGGTCGAAGATGATGTCAAGCTCCATGTCATCCATTGATGGATGTCGTTCATCCTGGATGGCTTTTGCGATTTGCATGCGATCGGCAATGCCATTACCCATGATTAAAATCGATGATTGATTCAGAATATACGTCTTTCGGAAGATATTTAAATGATTCACTTACATCCAACTCTATTGCGCTTTTCCATCTACTCAGTTGTCCTGCGCGTCTCTGCATATAGTAATATCATCAGTTCATTGCGATGAGCGAGTTCGCGACAGTTGGGCTCTTCTTATGCAGTTGAGCTGACGCATCGAGAGCGCAAAAGGCAAATTCTATGTGCTGGCATACATAAACATCTGGAGACTTTCATGAATAGAAATGATGTTTCGCCTGCAGTCTGGCACTATGGCCTGGCTGTGCTCGTAATTGTCATAGGATTTGCGGCATTTGCTGGATTCATGTATCAGGGCATATCAAATATGCAAAACGATCTCCTTCAAATGAAGGCTCCCAGCACAGCAGAGCTGAATCTATCCGAGGCCGGGGAGTACACGATCTTCTACGAGAACAAGAGCTACCTCAATGGCACGATCTACAACACCGACGAAGAAATACCAAATTTGCATGTTTCCTTGAAAGAGATGGCCACAGGCAATGATCTAGCTGTCCATGCATCGAGTGAGAGCCTCACCTACAGCATAGGCGATCGCAGCGGGCGCTCCATCATGGCCTTTGAGGTCGCCAGGCCGGGCATTTATCAGGTTAATGCCTCATATTCTGGAAGGGAGGGACCCCAGGTAGTTTTAGCTATCGGGAAAGGGATGGCTGAAGGCATGCTATCGTCGATCATATTCTCAATAGCCGCTCTTGTCTTGTCCATTGCAATTGCAGCCACAATTGTCTATACCACCTACAGGAAGAGAAAGAAGGCCTTTTCGAAGATCATTGAGGAGGAGAGTATGATCAGGGGCGGATGACGAAGGCCTCATCTTACAACGCCGCCTGCATCAGTCAATGGCATCAGTCAATGATGCCTCCAGCTCTCTACCAGCCGTTGTAGTGCACCCGGTCTTCTTTGTACCTTTGTGGCGTGGCCGGGGTCTCTGCAGGAAAGCCCACTGCAACCAGGGCAAAGGGCGTGATCTCCTCAGGCAGACCGAGATGCTTTTGGAAAGCTGCTACCCTGTCTTTCAGCGGATAGACTCCTGCCCATACAGCTCCAAGACCCCGAGCATGCGCTGCCAAGAGGATGTTTTCCACCGCGGCTGAGCAATCCTGCACCCAAAAATCCGGATATTTGCTTAAAGAGCTGTCAGCACAGACCATTATTGTCACCGGAGATTGCCGGCACATTGACGCAGTGGCACAGATCCTGGGTATCGTATCGAGAATGACAGGGTCGTCAACGACGATGAACTGCCAGGGCTGCTCATTGCCGGCAGAAGGCGCGAACATTGCAGCCTCTAAAAGCTCTCTGATCATCTCTCTGGAGACTGGCTTATCCAAGAATTTCCTTATGCTGCGTCGAGTCTTAATTGCTTGCAAGGCTTCCATCATAATTCCTTCAAATTCAGTTGGGTTGTTATAGCATTTCCCTTGTGAACACTCCCCGCCCTAAAGAGCGGAGCTTCTAGCGTTTTGCAGAGATTGTGT
>CAZFFD010000031.1:0-28203 GCA_964518035.1 uncultured Methanotrichaceae archaeon
GCGCAGCTTGATATCGTCTCGACCAGATCGGCTTTAGCGTAGGCGCAGTTGGTCACTGATTCAGGGCCCTGGTGGGTGTCGTAGTCGTTGTGGACGTTGACGAATCCCGTTCCCCGGACAGTCTGAGATGAGTCGTAGTTGATATCTACTATCGGAACCCGGACGACGATCGTCGCCTCAAAATCCTGGCCTGGGCCCAGAGTGCCAACGAGCCAGGTCAGGTTTGAGGATGAGGATGATGACGGCGTCGGCGAGACCGAAACCAGCTCGACCGACTTGGGAAGGATGTCCCAGAGGGTGACGTTTGTGAAGCTGCCCCAACCGCAGGGGTTCGAGAGGGCGATTGAGTAGGTGATCTCTTCGCCCCTGTGGGCTACGGGTACGTCTGCCTTCTTGGTCAGAGTGAGGTTGCAGGATAGATCATTGGTGAAGTCCAGGTCCGAGATGCTATCGTTTTTTAAAACAACGTTGTACCCGCCGTTGGGCGAGATCTGGGTCCAGCCGGGTTTGAGCTCTTCAGAGACCGTATAGGAGCCGACAGAAATATTGCAGATCTGCCAGAGGCCGCTGGAGTCTGTTGTCGCATTAGAGACTATGCCCGTGCTGTCTATGGCAGTGATGGTCCAGCCGGCCAATGGTGCACCGGTGCTGGCCAGGAACTTGTGCCCGGAGAGGCAGATGTTGCTCGATTCAACGTCTGCCGAGGCGCTGGATTTGACTGGATTGCCGCGCTCAGGAATGCCGGTGACGTTCACCTGGTTGGTGAGAGTCCCGTAGGCCGAGCCGTCGATTGTGGCCTTGATCCAGAGAGCACGAGATGCGCCCGCGACCAGGGGACCGACGTTCGTCCAGTTGATGTACTGGCCGCTATTCGTCCCGCCGCCGGATGAGTCATACTTCAGGCCGGCTGGCAGAAGGTCGCTCACGAAGACCTGAGAAAGCGTGGCTGTGCCGTTATTGGTCACTGTCAAAGTGAAGTTGATCGGAGAGCCCTTAGAGCCGGATGCGGGATCAGAGGATTTGGTGACAAGGATGCTTGCCTCACCTGCCAGCACGCTTGACGAAGCACCGGAGTTGACTGGATCGCCGTGATCTGGAGTACCGGTGACGTTCACCTGGTTTGTGAGAGTCCCGTAGGCCGAGCCGTCGATTGTGGCCTTAATCCAGAGAGCACGGGATGCGCCCGCGGCCAGGGGACCGACGTTCGTCCAGTTGATGTACTGGCCGCTATTCGTCCCGCCGCCGGATGAGTCATACTTCAGGCCGGCTGGCAGAAGGTCGCTCACGAAGACCTGAGAAAGCGTGGCTGTACCGTTGTTGGTTACGGTCAAAGTGAAGTTGATCGGAGAGCCCTTCGAGCCGGATGCGGGATCAGAGGATTTGGTGACAAGGATGCCTGCCTCACTTGCCAGAACGCTTGCTTTCGCCTGGGAGTTTATTGGATTGCCGTATCCGATATCTCCGGTAGCGTTGACTATGTTGACCAGATCTCCGAACCTGTCGCCGTTGATCCTGGCTGTGAGGTTAAATCTGCTGGATCGTCCGGATTTCAGACTTCCCAAGACCCATGTGTACTTGCTGCCGACCCGCGAGGGTGTCACTCCTGAGTCGTCTGAGAGATAATCAAGACCATGAGGCAAAAGGTCTTCGACCCCGACCGTGACAAAATCGACAGTGCCAGTATTCGATACATTGATTTCGAAGCCCAGAATGGCAAACTTTGAACCTTCAGTGATGTTCGCGGTCTTGGTAAGAGTGATGTTTAAGTGGTTTAGAAACACCCGGTAGTCCTCAACCTCACCATCTATGGCGCCTCCCGCTGGCTGCAGATCGGGTTCAGAGCTGAAGCGAAATCGTGCATAGGTGTAGGTGTTGTTCTGAGCCCATGCAGGCACATTGATTGTTATGGTCTTTGCTCCGGTGTTTAATACTTCATTCGTAGCAATCTGATCTGATGTCTCCCAGATGCCGTTGTTGTCGAAATCCATCCAGGCATTAAGATATCCAGTTCCATTGACTGTGACTATCGCATGGGCTGCTTTCCCTGGAATCAATGGGTCAAGGAAGGATACGCCATCCTCGTCACTTCTATACTCAATAATGCCACTCGGAGACCTGCTATAGTTAAGGTCATCTCCATCTGCCAATAGGCTCGGCAGGCCGTCTGTATCTTCGTCAACCAGTGACCCAAGACGTACATCATCAGTTATCACGTGCCTTGCCCCATCACTTGAAGTCAAGGTGGGGTAGGGCAGGGGCGCATCTCCATAGTCGAGACATCCACAAATAAATGATATTCCAAATATTATTATGAAAAACGCCTTAATCTCTTGTCCCGAATCCAACAAGTCTATCCCTCATTATGCTTTTTCCCGTTCTTTTACAGACGCAGTATGCAGCAATGCAGCCGGGAAGAAACAGGTCAACACAAAGAAGCCCGTCCACGAGGCATAATGAGATCGAATAGACCTGTCAATGATGTGCCCGGACATTTATTATGATAATCCATGAGGATTCCAATTAAACCATATTTTTAATTGGGCAGAATCACCCTTATATCAGCAGTACATCGGCTCTGGCGGGCCGGAGACACGGCTGGCCTGCATCTCACCAAAGATCTCCTGGAACTTCCAGACCACATAGAGCTCGCATTTGAAGTTCTCCCGGACAGCTTCCATCAGCTTGTTTTTGTTCAAACCATCGTAATAGATCTCCCTCATGAAGCGAATGCTGCGCATATCGCCCCTTCCCGGCTCGATCTCAAAGCTGGAATCCTGAAACAGAAGATCATAGCGCATCTGCCAGATCAGACGCTCCCGATCCTTGGGAGGCATGGCTGACAGCGCCTGGTGGTGGGCATCGGCAAGCCTGATGCGGCTGAAGACCACAATCATATCCTCATGATCCTTGGGCTGGATAATGGACAAATGTCTGCCTGACTTTGCAGGAAACTCGGCTGCGATCTGATAATAGAGATTTTCTTCCGAACGCACTTCCTTGAACAGCCCCTCTTCCATCAGCCAGGCCTTGATCTTATCGCGGGTCTCTTCGATATCCTTGATTGACATCTTGATTCTCACCACAGTTGACATTGAGTATTCAATAACATTGATAAAAAATATAAAAAATAATTTGGTTACTCCAGCACCACATGCAACGGGAACTGGTGAGTGCCGAGCTTTCCCTCGTAGTTTGCAGCAGAGATCTTCAGAACCCCGGGCACCCTGCAGGCGGCATTGATGCCAGCCTTCATGGCTGCCCCGATTGCCTCTTTGCTGACGCCGTTAATCACGATCTCAAAGACGCTGGAAATATCCTCGGACAGAGTGCAGACCCCGTCCTCACGCAGCGATGTGCAGAAGGCTGTGTTTGTGGAGGCCTTCAGGAACTTGTACTTGGAGCCCACCTTGGAACCGCTGGCCACAACGCCTCCTGGGAAGGGAGTGATGGTGCCCTTGACTTTCCCGATGGCATCGACCGCAGCTTCGGCAGCCATCAAGCCTGCCGACTGGTTTTGGGCTAGAATCAGGAAATTGCCGCCGGCGATACCATCCATCGCCCCGAAGCTCTGCTCGACTATGAAGTCTCCGGACATGCGGGGAATTGTCCAGACACTTCGGCCAAACATCTCAGCCTGCTTTTCAAAGCCGTCTCCAAAGAACTTCAATTTCCTGCCGGTATCAAACTGCTTCTCTGCCTGCGGCATTCCTGAGAAAGCCGAGGTAGTCGGAGCAGTCAGAACGCACTGGCCGACCCGGAAGAGAAGCGAGTTCTCCAGGTTCTTGTAGCCCATGTTGCAGATCAGGATATTGACGCCGGGCCTGCCGTCCGGAGTCTCGTCTCCGGAGACTATGCATTCTATGCCGGCTTCAGCCGGGCAGCCAATCACGGAAGTTCCAAAACCGGTGGCTTCGCGAGCCGCCTCAATAGCCCAGCGCTCGGTTACCGCTGTGATCAGCACCCTTGCCATCTTTATTGGAAAACCTTCTGCAAAGGTATCTTCGATCGCTATACCATTAATCTCCATAACATCCCTCGATTTTATCCACTAATGCGGATTGTAAACCGCCAGATCGTATCCGCTCCCATCAGGTGCTGCCAGGGCCGCTGCCGCGCAGACCGGCCTCTCAAAGGACAGATCAAACGCCTGCCGAGCAATCTCTCTCGCGCTGCCACCAAGCGCCGTCTGCTCAAACCCGGTCTTCTCGTAAGTTGCGACCATCAATGCCTGGCCTTCATCCAACTTGAACTCAGAAACCCTATACTCGCTTTTCCTTGCAATGCCAAGCCACGCCCTGTCCCCTCGAACCGCTCCCGCGATTCTCGGAGTATCCAGCTCATCCCTCTCATAGCCGTAAGCCACCAGGCTGATGGCCAGAGCATCGATGGGCTTAGCTCCGTCCTCGATTCTCTCAAAGATCATATCGGACTGAGTGCCGTTGGCCACTACTGCAACGTCTCCCTTCGCACGAATGCAGTTGTAAGCGATGTAAGGATTTCGGGCCAAGTCAGAAGGGTCAATCGGCGAGACCAGAATGCTTCCGCCCCTGGCCTCAGCCCGCCGGTTGGGAAAAGAGCGGGAGGAGACTCTGTAGGCTACAAAGCTCCTTCCACTGCTGCGGCCTACTGCAACTATTCGGCCCACATACATATCTAGTCAACCAACTTGTACTTGGCGATGTTCGCGTCCGCAATTGCCTGAATCTTGCCCAGAAGGTCTGGACCTTGGGCACCCTTGAAGAGGTGCTTATATCTGCCCTGCAGCTTGAGGTACTCCTGCACCGGCTTTGGCCTGCGAACCTTCTTTACTCCGACAAGCTCTCCGTCCACGTATTCCGTGAGCGGCCACAGCCCGCTATCTACAGCCAGGCGGGCCAGCTCGACCATGGTCCCGGCATTAAATGTCCAGCCGGTGATGCATGGAGCATTAACCTGGATGTAAGAAGGACCGTCGGTCTGAAGAGCTTTCTTGACCTTTCGCCGCAGATCCACAGGAAAGGCAATGGAAGCCGTTGCTACGTACGGAACCCTATGAGCTAGAGCGATGGCTGGCATATCCTTCTTGGGCCTGGGATTGCCCTGGCTCTGTCTTCCTGATGGGGTGGTGGTGGTGTTCACGCAAAACGGCGTGGAGCCGCTTCTCTGCACACCGGTGTTCATGTAAGCCTCATTGTCATAGCAGACATAGAGGATCTTATGCCCCCGCTCGAACATTCCGGAGTTAGAGCCCATGCCGATATCAAAGGTGCTTCCGTCTC
This sequence comes from uncultured Methanotrichaceae archaeon, assembly GCA_964518035.1. Classification (GTDB taxonomy): domain Archaea; phylum Halobacteriota; class Methanosarcinia; order Methanotrichales; family Methanotrichaceae; genus Methanothrix. The sequence goes on from CAZFFD010000031.1 coordinate 5,259, forward strand.
CGCCAATCACAATGAGGTTGGTGTCCTTGCCCCTGCGCTTGAGCATGACCTCCACACCGGATGCCACAGCGGAAGCATTCTCGAACAGGGAGTGTATCCATGGAACACACCATGCGCTCTCAGGGAATGGAGTGGTCGTAACCTCCAGACATCCCGTGGGCGAGACCACGATGGTATTGGGTCCAGCGGCATCTAGTACCAGCCTGATGGTTGTGGGCATGGCGCATCCTGCGCAGGCCCTGTGCCCTGGTGCCAGCAAAGATTTTTCCATTTTTTTGCCTCCTTAAAGGATCTCCGTCCTCAGATTCAGGAATTCGAACTCAGACTCTATTCCCTTGCGAGAAGCCTCAGCGCGATCTACGATCTTACTGATGTCCTTAATGGTTATATCGCGACCGCCTAGACCCGCCACAAATCCAATGATCGGCGTCCTTATGTTGCTGTTGTAGAAGGCGGACTTGAGATCTGTGACTAGACCTGCTTCGCCACCGATAGCTACATCCTTCTCGATAACAGCAATGCAATTCGCATTCTTCAAGGCCTTCCTCAGAGCTTGCACAGGGAATGGCCGATAACTTCTCAGCTTCAAGAGTCCGACCTTCTTGCCAACAGATCTCATGGCATCGATGGCATCCTTGATGGTCCCAACGACTGAGCCCAGTGTGACTATTACAGTCTCCGCATCATCGAGGAAGTAGCCGTCTAAGAGCCCGCCGTAGTACCTTCCGAATGTCTCCTCGAACTCACGGGCAACATCTTCGATCTTGACCAGAGCCTTTTGTTGCGCCTCGAACTGCTGATACCGGAACTCGGTGAAGGTGGATGGATCGGCGAAGGCTCCGAAGGTCATGGGATGGGCCGGGTCCAGGATATTGGCTGGCTTGTAGTCCGGCAAAAACTCCCTGGCCAGCTCCTTGTCCAGGAGATGAACCGGCTCGTAAACGTGAGTCAGAACGAAACCATCCATGCAGACCATTACCGGAGTCCGGACCTGGGCATCCTCTGCAATCTTGTAGGCCTGGAGGGTTGCGTCAACTGCCTCCTGCACGTCCTCAGCATAGATCTGAATCCATCCCACATCGCGAGCGCCGATGGCATCCTGCTGATCGTTCCAGATGTTGAGCGGCGCACCTATCGCCCGGTTGGCAACGTTCATTACAATGGGAATCCTCATGCCAGAGACGTTGTACAGGACCTCATACATCAGAGCAAGTCCCTGGCTCGTGGTCGAGGAGTAACTTCTGGCACCGCATGCGCTGGCACCGATTAAAACAGACAGGGCCGAGAACTCGGAATCTACCGTCAGAAATTCGCTGTCAAGGTCACCATCAGCCACCATCTGAGAGAGGTTCTCCACGATGTGAGTCTGAGGCGTAATGGGGTAAGCCGAGATCACGTCAGGCCGGCAGCACATGACTGCATGGGCCACGGCATAAGAGCCCTCCACCACTTTCATATTAGTAGTCTTCTCGCTCATCACTTCTCCTCCAGGACCATTGTAATCGCCATTCTTGGGCACTCGTTAGCGCATACGCTGCAACCTTTGCAGTAGTCCAGGTCCGGGACAAAAAGCCCCTCTTCCTGGTGGACACAGCCCTCCGGACAATAGATCTCGCAGAGGCTGCATTTTATGCATTTTCCGTGGTCGACTACGGGCACGAACGTCCGCCAGGCACCGGTCTTCGTTATGCGGGTGCTGCACGGATCAACCAGGCTTCCGGCTTTAATTGCCATTAAGACACCATCTCGTAGGCGGTTTTGATGGCGAGCAGGTTCTTATTGCCAAGCTCCCCTTTAAAACGCTCAGAAATCGCTTTGTTCAGGCTTTCCAGACCCACCTCTTTGCTGGCTCCGCAAAATGCGCCCAGCATTGTGGTGTTGACTATGGGCCTCTTCAGAATCTCCATAGCGATCTTGGTGGCGTCGATGGTGATGACCTCTGCCTCGGTTTTGAGCTTGAGAGATCCTTTAGGTCGATCGGTATTGATGATTATCTTCCCGGTAGGCTTGAGTCCACCTGCCACATCCACCACATCGAGCAGGGTTACATCTTGGACGATGACGTAATCCGGTTCATAGATCTGGCTTCTGATCCTGATCGGCTTGTCGGCAATTCGTGCAAAAGCCATTACCGGCGCGCCTCTCCGTTCTACACCGAAGGCCGGAAATGCCTGAGAGAACCTCTTATCCTCAAAGGCGGCAACGGCTATTATTTCGGCCGCAGTGACAGATCCCTGACCGCCACGACCATGTAAGCGTATTTCTTTCAAGGGCTGACCTCCTATTTACTCTGGGCAGATCTACTCTTCCCCGCAAAAAAGTGATGAGTAAATATATCTCTTTCGGAGCCGCGGCAAGTTCTTATGTAAGATGCTCCACTTAAATAGCGTTCATACCGTCGGGGAAATCTCCGGCGATTGAAGGAAAGCCTATGGATAACAAGAACGAAATACTCTTTGCAGTCCGGGAAGCCAAGAGAAACCTCGGTGAGGCTGCAGACTTTCGCGTCGCAGATGCACTGACAATATTCGAGGGCATCGCGCCCTTCCTGAACAAGGAAGTTGTCACTGAGATCAAGTGCAAAAACTGCGACAATTATGCGCCAGCCTCATTTCCATTGAACCGGGATTTTTGGGCGGTAGATGACAACGAATACTGTCATGTCAGGCATGCCTCCTTAAAAAACCTCACTGCGTCCAAGCTGGCCAGCTGCTCCCACTATTCCAAACAGGCCTCTTTGGATCTGGTCAACCTGGGCCAGGCCATCATGGAAGAGGATCTCAGGCCTGCCTTTTTAGAGAGAAAGCTCTATGATCGAACCAAATTCGCTAGCTACAGCGTAGCCTTCAGGTTACAGCCCTCCTCAGGGAAGGTCTGCATTGAATTGGGACATCAGACAGACGAAGGCTTTGCCTGCAGCGACATAATGCTACATATCGTAAGAAGGCTTGATCCCGGCTTTGGGGCAGTGGCATCCCAGAAGATATCCGAGGCTATGAAGGGCGGTCCAATCATGGTAGTGCAGTCCAGCTTGCAGACCAGAAGACAACTGGACATAGACTATGTGTTGGACTGGATAGCTAAAAAACGAAAGATGGATATAGTATATCTCTAGCTTTATTGAGCTTTAGATGATAATTGATGATTTAAGGATGTTTTAGACAATGGCGCAACCGTTAGTGCCAGATACCAGTGTGGTAATTGATGGTAGGGTCTCTGCCAAGATCAAAGCAGGTGAACTGCAGGGCCGGAGGATCGTCGTACCGGAAGCAGTGGTGGCCGAGCTGGAAGCTCAGGCCAACCACGGACGAGATATCGGTCTGCGAGGATTGGAGGAGTTAAGGAAGCTCTCGGAACTGGCCAAGATGGGCAAGATCGAGCTGGAGTACGTGGGCATCAGGCCCAACCTGGACCAGATCAAGCTGGCCGGAGGAGGCGAGATCGATGCCATGATCCGGGATGTTGCTCTTGAACTTGGCGCCTCCTTCCTCACTAGCGATCAGGTCCAGTCCAGAGTGGCAGAAGCCATGGGGCTGGATGTGGAGTACGTCCGACCTCAACGCGAGGCAATCAAGCCGCTTTCTTTAGAGAAATACTTCACCGACGATACGCTATCAATTCACCTCAAGGAGATGGCCATCCCAATGGCCAAACGTGGCCGGGTAGGTGACTTTTCTCTGGTTCGTTTGGGTGAGAGGCCTCTCTCGGAGAGAGAATTGAGAGATCTCTCCCGCGAGATCTACGAGAGGGCCAAGGTGGATCCAGAGGGTTATGTGGAGATGGAGAAGATGGGTGCATCCATTATCCAGCTAGGACCCATGAGAATAGCCATAACCAAGCCCCCGTTCTCTGACGGATGGGAGATCACAGCCGTGCGGCCAGTGGCCAAGGTGAGCTTTGACTCCTACCGACATAGCGGCATGCTCAAGGAGCGGCTGAAGGAGGGCCAGAGAGGCATCCTCATTGCAGGGCCTCCTGGGTCAGGCAAGTCCACCTTTGCCGCCGGAGTGGCTGAGTATCTCTTGAGCTGCAATTATGTGGTCAAGACCCTGGAGTCACCCCGAGATCTGCAGGTTCCCCCAGAGATTACCCAGTACGGGCCACTTGAGGGCAGTATGGAGGCTTCGGCAGACATACTGCTGCTTGTGAGACCTGATTACACGATTTACGACGAGGTTAGGAAAACCCGCGACTTCCAGGTATTCGCAGATATGCGTATGGCAGGCGTTGGCATGATAGGTGTAGTGCACGCCAACAAGCCCATCGATGCCCTCCAGCGTCTTCTCGGTCGGGTGGATATGGGCATGATTCCACAGGTAGTAGACACGGTGGTCTTCATTGAGAAGGGCGAAGTCACTCATGTTCTGGACGTAGAGTTCGTGGTCAAGGTTCCTTCCGGCATGGTGGAAGCGGATCTAGCGAGGCCTGTCATTGTGGTCAAGGACTTCGAGAGCGGACTTGCCGAGTATGAGCTGTACTCCTACGGAGAGGAGATTGTGGTCATGCCAGTCTCCAAAGAGAGCAAGAAGCCATCCTGGAAGCTAGCCTCTCGCGAGATTGAAAAGGAGATATCGCACCACGTGCGCGGTCCCTTCCAGGTAGAGATGCTCACCGACTCTTCCGCGGTTATCCACGTCCCACAGGATGAGGCAGCGAGGGTAATAGGCAAGGCCGGCAAGAATATCGATCTGATCGAGAAGAACCTGGGACTGCATATCGACGTGCGCACTCAGGATGGGGAGCCCCAGATGAAGATGGCTGCACCTCGGATTGAGGAGACTTCTAAGCACCTCATCATCTGGCTAGATGATATGGCAGGGGAATCGGTAGACGTCTACGTCGGCGAGGATCCGGTGTTCACCGCGACTGTGGGCAGAAGAGGAGACATCCGGGTAGTCAAGTCTTCGGAGATGGCCAAGCGCATCATCAAACGTATGAAGAAGGGCGATAAGATCGAGGTGCAGAGAGCAGGGCAGGATTGAAATGAAGCGCACCATTGCCAAATATCTGATAGCATGTGTTCTGCTCACTTTTTTTGCGGCCAATGCCGCAGCAGAAGTGGATCCTCTGGGATCTGACGCGAGTGCAGCAGCTGTTGAGGACATCAAGAATACCATGGGCGAAGAGATCGTCAGCACAAGTCAGCAGGACCAGTTGGGTAATGCCACTCCGGTGTTGACTGGAAAGAACGCTGCCAGCGCTACGACCAGCCAGACGTCCACAACGCCCAAGGCGAGGCTCTATAGCCCCAACAGCAACTATGTCTTGAGCCTGATTGACAACCTGGACCGATCTGTCGAAATAGGCATGTACCAGTCCAATGATATCCTGTTCGGCAAGGGCACGATCTCAGCAGGTGGCTCGGAGCAAGCGGTCTCAGCAACTGGGACGATCACAGGAAAGAAGCTGAATATGGATATTCTCACGGACGATATGACCCTCTTCCGCCTCACCCTCACCATGAACGGCAAGTCCCTCTCAGGCGACTATCATGGCTACAGTTCCAGCTATGTGCCCTGGAAGGGAATTGCCATGGGAAAGATCAAGTGAGATATTTTTATTTTTTAAAATCCAGATTACCAGGTTTTCACTTCGCTCATAAGAAGGATGGACCTTGACGAGATGATCAAGATGATCAGTCAAGCAGGGTACTTGGTGAAGAAAGATTTAAAGGATACAGATTAGCCCAGTTGCAGATTTTCTTAACTCTTTTTATATAAAATGACTACAGAATAAAAGATTACGGAATTTGGTATATTATTCCGTATAGAGTTAATATTTTATATGTCCTAATTCTAGAAATATTAGCCACATATCCGCAATGGAGGAGGTACTGATAATGAAGATCTTGAAACTACCGTTCACTATAATGCTCATGCTAATGGCTTTTGGAGCAGTTGCAAGTGCCGATGTGATGGATTATGCTTTGAACGTCTTTGGAAATGCTAACTTGGACGAGACAATTGATGAGAACGATATTGAGTATTTGAGTGCTGTAATCAATGGATCTGAGAATACCACCAGGTTAGCTGATGCAAACCAGGACGGTGAAGTCAACCAGGACGACATAGAACAGATAAAGCAGATAATGCAAGGGACAGAGGATAAGATTTCAGTCTTAGACGCCCTCAACAGGACGGTCACTATAAAAAGGCCCGTTGAGCGAGTGATATCTCTTCGCCTCGCGATCTCTGAGGCTATGGTGGCTATGGGGGCCGAAGACAAAGTTGTAGGCGTGGCCTCTGACACTGCTGAGCAGAGGATTCTCTTCCCTGTATTGAGCCAACTCCCCTCTGTAGGCAGGTCGAGCCTTTCTAACGCGGATACAGAAAAAATAATCTCACTCAAACCCGACCTGGTACTGGTCAACGAGTATGAGAATATCGAGCAGATAAAAAAGCTGGAAGCTGCTGGGATTGTCGTCGTATCATCTGAGTGTCACGGCAATCTTCTCAACCTCATATCTGCCACTAAACGCCTGGGATACATCTTCGGAACAGTCGATAAGGCAGAGGAGTACACCAACTGGTATGGCAGCTATCTGGAAAAAATTTCCAGCCGGGTGGAAGGACTCTCAGAAGATGAGATGCCAACGATATTCTACTACTGGAACTGGGGTGATGAGAACGGCCCACTGGGGACCAGCGGACAGGATTGTGCAGTCAGCCCTCTGATAAGCTTTGTTGGTGGAAAAGATATCGCCTCTGAAATGGCAGGAGAATACATAGAGGTGGACCCGGAGTGGGTGATGGAGCAGAATCCATCCCTGGTCGTGAGAGAGCTGATTTATAAGGAGATGGGATATGACGTAGATAACTCAACAATTGCCACGGAGAAGGTAAAGGGCTTTATGAATAGGGAGGGATTTGGAAACATCGATGCTGTGAAGAATGGAAACGTCCATGCCATTGCCGTTAATATACTCTCAGATAATAGCTGGATTGGCACAGTCTACCTGGCCAAGATGATCCACCCTGAGCTCTTCAAGGACTTGGATCCGATAGCTGTTCATCAGGAATATCTGACCAGGTTCCTAAACCTTGACTTCGATGTTCGCAAGCAAGGGGTCTTTGTGTATCCCTTGCCAGATGATTGGTAGAATGTGTCAGGAATTGAATGCAAATCATCTAATTTTTTAAACACATATTGTCATTTGACAAAAGCAAAAAGATTCCAGTTCGCTTCAGAGCTTGCGACAGAGGTAGAGCGCGAAAAATCCGCGGCTGTGCCGGACCTTTTCTGTCCGAAATCCAGCTCTCTCGATCATGCCCTGCATGACCCAGTCCATGGTGGAGTACTCGTTCTTCACATGACTTGTGATGCTGCCAACGAACTCGCGATCTCCTTTGGTCCTATCCGATTCACTGGACAAAAATTCATCGAAGAAGCTAACGTAATCCGCGGGACTAAAGGAGTAGACCACATCCCTCAGGCATAGCCGCCCGCCAGGCTTCAGCATCCCGGCCAGGCGAAGAAGGGCGATCTGCTTCCAGAAGTCCGGCAGATGGTGCAGGGCCAGCTGGCTTACTGCAGCATCCAGCAGCTCGCCCTGATGGTCATAGGTAAGAAATCCCCCCGGCAAAAACTCAACATTGGACACGTTTCTGGATTGAGCCTTCTTCTCTGCGTAGCGCAACATCCCGAGCGAGAGGTCCACCGCATAGACCTTGCGGCAGCAACGGGCTGCAGCCAGGGCAAACTCGCCCGTTCCCGTCCCCATCTCAAGGACGACCTGGTCTCGCTGAAGGTCTAGAAAGTCCAGGATCTCTTTGATCTCGCCCTGCACATTTCGAAACTTTTGCATACGCGAGTCGTAGCTCTCGGACAGAGCATCGAAATCTGCACCGGGATGCGTAGACTCAAGATATTGCCAGGCAGGAATTGACATCTGGATCAAGCTACCTGTTTTCCTGCAGCAGGCCCCCACATGGCGTTGTAGATCTCAGTGATCTTGACTATGGCGCAGCTCTTGGCAGGCAGCTTGTTGTTGATACCATGCACCCAGGCCCTCATGGCATTGAAGTCAGGGCCCTCTTTTGTGACTGTAACATTGCCCTTGATCTGGAAGGATTTCTTGGTCTCACCATTGTAGCAGATGATGGAGATCTTAGGGTTCTCGGCCAGGTTCTGGGCGGTCTTGTAGAAAAAGTTGTCCGCAAGCATGAGAGTCTCATCGTCTATGATCTTCAAGAGGCCCACAAAGACCACATTTGGCACGCCCGACTTGCTGGCTGTGGCGATCGGTATGGGCTTTTGCTTCTCTAAGGTATCTTTAACTTCCGCAGGCATCTTTACCATCTGTTATCACCTTGATTGTAATAGAGATCGAGCATTCAATAAATACTTACGCACCAATAGTTGAAGTGATTGCGATATGAAGTTGATCTTATCGCTCCCGGCGATCAGATCGGTTTGAGGTGAACCCTGGGCTTGATATCGACAGGACAACTGGCTGGTGGCTCCGCCTTCTTCTTGGAGAACCTGGCTAAGGTGCCTTCTTTTATATCAAGACGCAAACCCTTGACCTCAGAGACTATCTCTTTTCTGGCTGCATCGATTCTATCAGCGATCTTCTCTTGAGTCTTTGCGATATTGACCAGCTTGCCGTCAATGCTATCGAGCTTGTTGTCCATGCTTCCGAGTCTGGAATTGGTCTCTTTAAATCCGTCCTTAATTACTACGATCAGCTCTTTGAGAAAGACCGTAGCGGTATCCAGTCGGGAGTCGGTTTCCCTCTCGCCAGTTATCTTGTAGAAATCGTCCCACGCATCCCTGGGCTGGGAGAGACGCGTCTTTATGTCATCCACCTTGATCAGGGGATCCTCAATCCTTATGGCCCGGCAGAACCTATCCAGGTCCGACCTCTCCCCTTCGGCTACAACGTAGACCCGGCCGTCTTCCAGATTCTTAACGTAACCCTTGAGATCCAGAGTCCTGGCCATGGTCACCACCCGGGACCGGTAGCCCACATGCTGAACTCTGCCTGTGACTATTGCAGTGAGGTGAAGCATCGTTTTCTCTTTGCCACTCAATTTATTTAAGGATAATCGGTCCATATATTATCTATCACCAAAACATGCCAAGATATATCGGCAGCGCCATCAGAATGGATGGCACCCCGACCGCTGCCCAGATCACGCGGTTGCTGTCAAATACCTTCTTGCCGTCCAATGGACCAAAAGGAAGCATATTAAAGGCCGCCAATGTGAGATTGATGACCAAGGCGAAATTGGCCGCCTGATGGAGAACGCCACTGGACGGGCCAATCAACAGGAAAAGGAAGAAGACAACAGCCAGTACGATATTGGTCACGGGTCCAGCCAGAGATATCCAGAGAGTCTCCTTTTTTATCTCCCTTTCCAGCTCAGCCTGGCCGAATGGGTCATGCATGTAGAACTCTTGAGGTGCTCTGGACCTGCTGATCATGACTGCACCCGGAGCGGCAAAAATGAATCCTGCAAAGGCGAGGACCACTGCAAGAATAAGCCCGGTCATATTTGCCCGGTACTCAGCCCAGTAGCCGAAACGCATGGCTACGACCTTGTGTGCCATCTCGTGCAGTAAGAAGCCGGTCCCTACGCCCAGGGTAACGATGAGAATCATCTCAATGCCGGGGATGCCCCTCCCGCCGATCATCACGGAAAAGGCAATGACCAAAGCTACAAGAGACAAAAGAAGATCCTTCAGCTCGGCAGAGCTGATGCCGCCAGCAAAGCTCATGGGGTATGCACTCTCATCGAACTATATCTCATTATTGATGGAAGGGATACCACTCCGATTCTCCAATTATTATCATCCACCGGTCTGAGCAAGAATTCCTCTGATCTTCTCTTTGAGCCCTATCTCATCCTGCTCTGTGAACGGGATCTTTGCTGAGACGGCGCACCTCTGCGGCATCGGGATCAGCTCATCTTCGATAAGCTCGTAGTAAGCCTCGTCAAGGCTCATCTCTCCATCAGAATATCTTTTCAAGATGGCTTTCATCTTCTCCTGTTTTGGCAAGCTGGATGAGCTCATATTTTCCAGTGCCCGTTCTATCTGCTTGTGCATGGATTTTCAAAGGACGGGACCGTATTTATCTTTGATCCATGCCAGTTCGTGAGCACAACTGCCTGATGCACAAAAAATCTTATAGGAAGTGGGCGCTACCTCAGCCAAGAGCGATACGGGGGAAAGGCAATTTGTCAGATGAAATAGACTACGAAATAATTGGAAACGATATTCAGGTTGTGGAGATTGAGCTGGATCCCGGCGAAGGAGTCAGAGCGGAAGCCGGGGCCATGCTCTACATGAACGACGGAATACAGATGCAGACCTCTACAGGTGGAGGGCTTTTCAAGGGATTCAAGAGAATGCTCACCGGAGAAAGCTTCTTCATTACAACATTCCTGAACACGGCCAGGGACCGGCAGAAGGTGGCCTTTGCTGCCCCCTATCCTGGAAGGATTCTGGCAGCTGACCTCTCCCGCTGGGGTGGCAGCATCATTTGCCAGAAGGACTCGTTCCTCTGTGCCGCCAGAGGCATTGAGATCGAGGTGGCCTTCACCAAGAAGCTTGGAGCTGGGCTCTTCGGTGGAGAGGGGTTCATCTTGCAGAGGCTGGAGGGAGACGGCCTGGCGTTTATTCATGCCGGTGGCACTCTTTTAGAGAGAGACCTCGAGTCAGGTGAGGTGCTGATGGTAGACACAGGCTGTTTGGCAGCCTTTGCCTCAAGCGTGGACTACGATATCCAGTTCGTTGGCGGTTTCAAGAATGCACTTCTGGGTGGAGAAGGCATATTCCTGGCGAGGTTGAAGGGGCCTGGGAAGGTTTACTTACAAAGCTTGCCGCTCTCTCGACTGGCAGACAGGATCATCGAGGCCAGCAAACCTCGAAGCATGCCTGCCAGCAACATCCAGAAGGAGTAAGAAATTTATATTATTTTTTAAGTCGATCCGGTGCTCATGTATGGTCTGTTCATGATATCGATTAGCACGGGTTAAAGTAGACAGATTTATATAGATCCTCAACTCGATACATACTTGATGAAGTCGAATGCTATCGTCTACTGCATCACCATAAAATCCGGTTTAGAACGGCCCTTTTTATAATCTTTAGCTCCGGCTAAAAACAGTTTAAACAATTTCCCACAATAAAGCGAACTATTGTCGCTCTGCATTATTAATCCGACTGCAAATTGGGGGGATGAACGCTAGATAGATAAAATTATAAAAAATTGAGTATTAATATTTCGGAGGTGACTCGCTATGATGAACCGCACCATGAAGCTATTGATGCTTTCAGACATATTTGTCCTGACAGGATTTGGGCTTATCCAGCCAATATTGGCCATTTACATCAATGATGGAGGCCTAACTGGAGGAACTATGCTATCCGCCGGCATGGCGAGCGCCTTATTCCTCTTTGTCAAGTCACTGGTCCAATTGCCATTTGGCCATTACGTTGACAAACAGCCCGGCAAGTCAAATTGGCTGATCCTGGGAACAATGCTCATGGCTGCGGTTCCCATCATCTACCTGTCCGCAAACAGCATCTACCACGTCTATCTTGCTGAGACAATTTATGGGCTAGGTAGCGGTCTTGCTTACCCCACGTGGCTTGGTCTGTGGTCCGCCAATCTGGATAAAGGAAAGGAGAGCTTCCAGTGGTCAGTCTACTCAACGTCGACTGGGCTGGGAACGGCGGCGACCGGAGCCGCGGGCGCTGCTCTCGCCAGCCAGGCGGGCTTTGCTGCGACATTCATCTCCGCAGGACTTCTCTGCCTCCTGGGCTGTCTGGCGCTGATAGTTATGGCGAGAAGAAGCTCAATGGCCACGTCCGACTTGGCGTGATGAGGCCTGCATCCGTAGATTTTTCCGTAGATCTTGATAAAGCTGATATAATCGATCCGTAATTAAGAGGGGCAACTGGGAGGAAAGATGCGATGCAAAAGCGATTTTGGCTGATGGCTGGATTTCTGACAGCGATGATTCTATTCCTGGGAGCGACTCATGCCCAGGAGGATCGACCTGAGACGGGCACATTCATCAAACCAAGCGAGATGAATGGCATGTGCCAGTTGGACATAATCAACAACGGAGCTGATGATGCTGTGGCATATCTGAGCAGCATGCAAAAGGAGATTTTGGCAGCGGTATATGTGCGAGGAGATGACTACTTCAATCTGACCGGGATTGACAACGGCAGCTATGAACTTTATTTCCGGCAAGGAGAGAACTGGAATGCGAGCACCGGCAGATTCGATGTCAATGCCACCAGCAGCCGCATGGATGGCACCCTTGCCTTCGAAACCCAGAAGACGCCAGAAGGATTCCGCTACACCTGGGGACAGATCACACTGGCTGAGGTGCAGGACGGAAATGTTGACGCGGTTGCCGTCAGCGAGGAGGATTTTCCGGTCGAGAAATAATTCACTTATTGCCTCTTTTTTGAATTGGAAAGCGATATGTTAAAAGAATAAATACCAGAATGTCCAACTGCATCCTGAGATGATCCGAGCTATGAGCCGAAGGTTGCTTAGCATAGCCATTCTTATGTTATTACTATCTATTATTCCATGCAATGCCATAGATCAAAACCGCCCTGAGACCGGCACATACATCAAAGATATGAACCGGAACGGCTACGGGCTTTTGGTCATATATAACAACTGGACCATGGATGCCGTCGCTATCATCACCGATAAGAAGGTCAAGCCTAAGCTGGCAGTCTACCTGCGGGCTAAGGACGCGCTGGAGATCGATGGCATCAAGGATGGCGAATATAACCTCTATTTCACAATCGGAGACAACTGGAACTCCTCTGCTGGAAAGTTCGACACAGTCTACGGCTACTATCGCGAAAGACCCATGACATTCGAGACGAAGGACGTTGGAGACGAGATAGAGTACACCATCCTGGAATTGGATCTCTATGAGGCAAAGGCCACGAACTACATGCCAGGTCAGTTCGAGTTTCCTGACATCAGTAATTGAATAAAAACAAAAAATTAATTTTTAGCTTATATTACCTTTTTACGACAACAATGGCAAGAGCTTCAGTCATCAGGGACATAAAGAGCATGGCGGCAGCCAGCAACTTCAACTTAAAGTCCATAAGGCATCACCTCCATTTTTGTATTATGTCACGGCCCCAACCTATTTAAAATATTTGCAGACGCCTTGCGGAATACTGCCTGCACCTCGGCCCTTTGCATCTCATCTCCCCTCACCAGCAGCCTCCAGCGATGTGTGGTCACTGCTTCCGGCATAAGTCCAGAGAATAGCCCTTTTGCCTCATCTTCATCGAAGAAATGGGTGATTATGCCGTTTTTGCGAAGGTAGGTTCCCGGCTCCACCATCTCGCCCAATCCGGCTCGCATATCATCGGAGGAAAAATCCCGGAAGAAGAGCCGCCCGCCCGGCAAGAGCACCCGCTCAACCTCGCGAGCGAGAGCAGCGCGCCCTTCCGCGAGGAGGTGCCCCGCGACATGAAAAACGAAGACCGCATCAAACCTATCAGATCGCAATGGCAGACTGCTGGCATCAGCTAGAATGAATGAGACATCTGTCCCCGCCCTGCGGGCGAGCAGCAAGGCCTGAGGCGACACGTCCAGGGCGACCTTCTCCCAGCCGCAGGGCATTGCTGCCAGAGTCTTTCCGTCACCACAGCCCAGCTCCAGCACGCGAGAGCACGCAGGAAGCCGGGGCAGATCCTTGACGCCGCCACCCCAGACCCGACCGCGGCTGGCGTAGTCTCTGTCCCAGGCTCTGTGATATGAACTGACTATAGGATCCACTGATAGTCTAGCGTTGACGATCGGCAATAATACTTTGCGATGCCAATTCCGATGATTATTAGTTCCAGGCGATGCTCATCCCTGACTCATGCAATTATTAGACCGCTTCCGCGGCTGCTTATTCGGAGTGGCTGCCGGCGATGCCCTGGGAATGCCCACAGAAGGCTACACAGCTCAGGAGATCCAATCGAAATTCGGGCTAGTCCGAGAGATGCTGCCGGCACCCGCGGGTCACTTCCATACTGGTCTATCCGCCGGCCAGTTCACTGACGACACCGAGGAGACCCTCCTCCTGGCTGAGTCGCTGATCGAGGCATCCGGCTTTTCTGCAGACAGATTTTCTGAGAAGCTTGCCTCCTGGGGCACAGCCTGGACATTGGACGAGAGGCTCAACCGGGGAGTGGGATTCGTCACCCGCTCAGCAGTGGAGAGCCTGATCTCTGGCGCAGACTGGCAGAAATCAGGCCTTGCCATTCCCACATGCGGCTCAGCCATGCGTGCGTCGCCTATTGGCCTTCTCTATCACTTCGATCTGAACATCGTCAAGAGCTACGCTGATCTGCAGAGCCTGCCAACACATACCGCTCCTGCTGCACGGGCGGCAGCTGTGGCCGTAGCCGTAGCTGTGGCCCTGGCACTGCACGGCTTCTCAAAGGAGGTCATACTAAGAAATGCTGCCTCCCAGGCAAGTCTTCTCGATGAAGATTTTGCTGACAGGCTACTATGGGTCGGATCTCTTTTAGGCATGAGGCAAGAAGACGCCCTAGGCCTGATTCGAACCTCTCCGCTGGCTATGGAGACCGTCCCAGCTGCATTCTACTGTTTCATGAAATTCGAGGGAGAAGCCGGACTGATTGCGGCTGCAAGCAGCGGAGGCGACACAGACTCCATCGCTTCGATTGCGGGTGCACTCTACGGAGCCGCCCAGGGGTCAGATTGGATTCCACAACGATGGCTGGCTGTCCTGGAGGGAAAAGAGCGGATCGAGGATGCTGCACGCGGCCTGTCTGAGCTTTCGCTATCCTTTTGCCGCTAAGGCGTGGTGATTTTATATCATTAGCTCGTGGAGGTTTTTATGATAGATGTAGGAATTGTCGGTGGTTCGGGCTACACCGGTGGGGAGCTATTGCGCCTCCTTGCAAATCATCCCGAGGTCCATGTAGTCGCCGTCACATCCAGGAAACTGGCAGGAAAGCCTGTTGTCGTTGTTCATCCTCACTTAAAGAGCATTTACTCGCTGAACTTTGAGGCCCTCACAGCCAAAGAAGCTGCAGAGCGCTGCGACATAGTCTTTACTGCTGTACCCCACGGGACAGCTATGGACTGGGTGCCCGAACTCCTGGACGCAGGAACGCGGGTCATAGATCTCTCTTCAGACTACCGTCTGCCTACAGACGTCTTTGAAAAGACTTATGCCACAAAGCACCGCGCTCCACGCGAGGCTGTCTTCGGCCTGCCGGAGCTGCATCCTGAGGTAGCGAGAGCAAAGCTCGTGGGAAACCCAGGCTGCTATCCGACTGGAGCTACACTGGCAGTGGCCCCTCTGGCCAAGGCCGGACTGGTAGAGCGAGTGGTCTACGACTCCAAGTCCGGCATCTCAGGAGCCGGCGTCGAGCCGACTGAGACATCTCACTACCCCAACATGTCGCAAAACGTCATACCCTACAAGCTAACCACCCACAGGCATGTCCCGGAGATCAAACAGGAGCTGTCTCGCCTCTCGCCCGGCATAAAGGTCAACTTCACCCCCCACGTCATACCATCGGTGCGGGGAATACTCACCACTGCACATGTCTTCGCCCGACCGGGAGCTGAGGAGACTCTGCAGGACAAAAGTCAGGTGGCTTTCATCTACCGTGAGTTCTACAAGAATGCCCCATTCGTTCGAATGGCAGACGGCATTCCCAAGCTCTCCTCTGTCCGCGGATCCAACTTCTGCGACATAGCATACGAGCCTGAGAAGGGAAGCGACCGGCTGGTGGTCATATCAGCCATAGACAACTTAGTGAAAGGTGCCTCCGGCCAGGCCATCCAGAACTTGAACCTCATGGCAGGACTCGACGAGAAGACCGGCCTGTGGTTCGCAGGAATGGCTCCTTGAATTCAGTAATAAAAAGGTGAAGGATATGAAAGTCAGAGATGTTATGAATGTTATGCCCGTTACAGTCCAGGCAGAGGCTCCCGTAAGCGAAGCCGCCCGTCTCCTGAGGGAGAATAAGATAAGCGGCATGCCTGTCTTGGACGGAGAGAAGCTCGTGGGCGTTGTATCGGAATCGGACCTTTTGCGCCTTTTGTCTGTGGAGGAGAAGGAAGGCGGTCTCTGGCTTCCCAGCCCCTTCGAGGTCTTCGAGGTTCCCTTCCGAGATCTGATCAAGTGGGAGAAGATGCACGCTGCCCTGGACGACATACCAAAAAAGAATGTTGGCAATGTTATGAGCAGAAACCTGCATGAGGTAGGACCGGAAGACTCCATTGAAGAAGCGGCAGGCATCATGACTCGTCATCGCATCAACCGGCTGCCGGTTGTGGAGAATGGCAGGCTTGTTGGAATTGTGACCCGGGGCGACATCATATCCGGTCTGGGGATGAAACATGCGGAGGATTGAGGGCGGAATCTGTGCAGTTCCCGGCGTTCGAGCTGCAGGAGTACGACAGGGAAAGTACGGCCTGGCCTTGATCGCTGCCTCCGGCGCGGCTGCTGGAATGTTCACAACCAACAGGGTGAAGGCTGCGCCTTTAGAGGTCACCGCCCAAAACCTGTCAGGAGGCCATCTGGATGGTGTGATCGCCAACAGCGGTTGCGCCAATGCCTACACTGGTCCGAGGGGATTGGAGGATGCGAGAGCAATGGCGCAGCTCTTTGCCAAGCATCTCGGGTCGGATGAGACCAAGATCGGCATCGGCTCGACTGGCGTCATAGGTCGATACATGGACATGCCGCTCATCACTCGGCTCTTCGAGCAAGCTAGAGAGAGGCTACGAAGCGATAAAGAGGCTAGTCTTGAAGCAGAACGGGCCATCATGACGACAGACACGAGAGCTAAAGAGGTGGCTGTGGAGCATGAGGACTTTCACGTCGCAGGAATCGTCAAGGGCGCAGGAATGATTGAGCCCAATGTGGCGACTATGCTCTGTTTTCTCTACACTGACGCGGACCTCCCAGCTGCAAAGCTGAAGGAGTGTCTGGCCGATGCTGTGAAGGACAGCTTCAACATGCTCACAGTGGACGGAGACACCAGCACCAACGACACAGTTCTTCTCACGGCTACCGGAAAGGTGAAGGGCCAGGAAGCGGATTTCCGTGAGGCCTTGAGATACGTCTGCATGGAGCTGGCACGAATGATGGCGCAGGATGGCGAGGGGGCCAGCAAATACTTTGAGGTCGTGGTTTCCGGAGCCCTCGACGAAAAGGACGCACGTCTCGCAGCCAAGGCTGTGGCCAGGAGCAGTCTCGTCAAGACTGCAGTCTGCGGAGCCGACCCCAACTGGGGGCGCATCATCTGTGCTGTTGGATACTCCGGGGCCGAGATGGATCCGAATAAGATCACATTAGGCCTGGAGGGGACGAGCACTGAAGGAAGATGCCTCAAGGTCTCGCTCGTGGAAAAAGGCAGGATTGTGGACGGGGTCTTGGATCAGGCCAAAGAGATCATGAAAGGGGACACCATTTTAATCGACATCGACCTGGGGCTGGGCAATGCCAAGGCTCGCGGCTTTGGATGCGACCTGACTCACGAGTATGTGAATGTTAATGCCAACTACACGACATAGAAATCCAACAACCAAGCAATTGAACTGAAAAATTGACGATAGAGCTGACCTAACATGTTTCGCGACCAACGTTTAGGCGAAAGCCGGCAGGATGTCATAGATTACCTATCGAGCAGGGAGGCAGACGAGAGGATCTTTCAGGCCGATCTGCTGGTGGACAAAGCCCACCTGGTGATGCTTGAAGAGCAGAGACTGATACCGGCAGAGGTTTCAGCTCGGATAATGGCGGCTCTTGATGATCTCATGAAGCGAGGATCACAGGTGGACCTGGGCGCGGGCGAGGACGTGCATGAGGCCATTGAGGCTTATGTCCTGGGCCGCGTTGGTCCAGAGGGAGGGCGGATGCACACGGCGCGCTCCAGAAACGATGAGGTGGCGACCTGCATTCGTCTGGCTCTCCGTGAAGAGATGCTGGTGCTGATGGCTGAGCAGCTCTCGCTCATCGGCACTTTGGTCCGGCTGGCGGAAGGGCACACCGAGACGATAATCCCAGGGTTCACCCATACCCAGCACGCCCAGCCCACTACCCTCGCACATCATCTCCTGGCTCACGCTGATGCCATCGAGCGAGACCTCACCCGGCTGGAGGACGCCTATAACCGTGTCAACCGAAGCCCGTTGGGAGCAGCGGCCTTTGCATCAACAGGCTTTAGGATCGACAGGATCCGTACCTGTCGGCTCCTGGGATTTGACGGCCTCGTGGAGAACAGCATGGATGCGGTATCGACCCGTGACTTCATTCTGGAGGTTCTGGCGGATCTGTCCATAATGATGGTCAACTGCAGCCGCCTGGCTGAGGAGCTGATCCTCTGGTCCTCCTCCGAGTTCGGATACCTGGAGTTGGACAACCTCTATGCCTCAACAAGCTCGATCATGCCACAGAAGAAGAACCCGGACACGGCTGAACTCGCGCGGGGGAAGACTGGCTCGGTGCTCGGCAGCCTCTTCTCGGCTCTGTCCATCTGCAAGGCTCTTCCCATGAGCTACAATCGTGACCTTCAGGAGGTCACGCCTCACCTCTGGAGAGCTATGGACTGGGCGAGAAGCACAGTGCGGATTTTGGACGGCTGTCTTGCCACCCTCAAGTTCAATCTCCCGCGATTGGAGAGCAGTTCGGGAGCAGGCTTTTCCACTGCGACAGAGATCGCAGACTCGCTCGTGCGGATAACCAAAATGCCATTTCGAACAGCTCACAGCATCGTGGGCCGGATCGCCGCCGCGGGCGAAAGGCCCAGCCTCGCTGAGCTTGACAGGATCTCTGCCGAGATTGCTGGATATCGGGCAAGCGAGCGCGGCTTTTCTGACGCAGACCTGGAGAGGGCTCTGGACCCGAAAAGCAACGTAGCCCTCCGGGCCAACACCGGCGGGCCGGCGCCGGCTGAGACAGAGAGGATGATCAAGGACAGGCTGAGCAGGATCGCAGCGGGTGAACAGCGGCTGGCCCAGAGGCGGAGCCGGGCGCAGATGGCGATTGCGGAGCTGGGACGGGAGAGATAGCTGAAAAGGTTCAGACTGCATCAAGTCCCAGGCAGGCCAACGCCGATCCACAGCGCTCTTTTAGAAGGAGCCATTCACCGCGAAGTGACGGCCTGACCCTGCCCGAAGCTCGACTTTAAGCCGGGCTTGAAGGCAGCATTTGCGCTGGAATCTCACACAGCGTCCGAATTACCGGAACCCATTTCATGGGGCCTCGTGCTCGCCCTCTCGCCAACGACTTGTGCCGCAACATGTCCCGACCGTGTATTAGCGTGAGATCCGACGGATTACTGCGCCTGTTACAGCGCGCAACTTTTTCAGCCCGCCGAAATATCAGCCTCACAGGCCCGTAGCCAAATGCAATGCCACGACGGCATGCATCTCCTGTACCAAGGGATCAATACCCGTCAGCCTTTAGGAGCTGTCGGCATGTTGCTCCATGGTGAAGCAAAGGCCCTTGTCATCAGAGCATCATCAGATACGTTAAGCCCACGGCACGCCCGCCACCCGATTCAATGGCATGAAGCGGCAAACTATCTATGTAATCGTTATAGATATTTGTAGTTAGCGGTCGGACTGCTGAGCACAAGATAATTAGACCCCCATGAACTACCTGTAAGGGGCCAGGCTTGGAGAGATCCGGGCAGGCGAGTCAGGTGAGGGAAAAATTGGCTAGGAAAGCAGCGAAGCATAGCGATGCAGTTATGACGGGCATTCTTGTTACCAAGTTCAAGATGGGACAGATCGATGTCAAGGATCTGGAGCAAATGGCTGCGGATAACTCCAAAGCTGAGAGGTGCTCGGCGGCGAAAAAGGTGCTGGAAGCAGTGAGGGATTTGCCGGATCTCCACAGGCAGCACGATCTCATGATATCGGATCCTCTGCTTCAAAGACGCTAAACGGGAGGCATCAAAGCTCTTCCAACGTCTCGACGCCCGCCATCTTGACCATATGCTTCCAGATCTTGTCCATGATATTTACACCCGCAAAACTTAGATCGCCATTGCACATTGAAAATATATCAACTATGTTTTTCCTGCAGCAGCGCCTGCGCATCTGCATGCATGCTGGCGAGCTTCCGGGTCACGGAGTGCTGCGGGCCGTATTCCTGCTCCGCCAGCCCCTTGATCCTCCAGATCTCGGAAAGAAGCTTGCCGATCTCCTTGTTTACATACCTGCGATTTTGCTCGGTCATGATGCCACCAGCTCTGCCATTAGCCTGCATTAGACGGGCTTAATTTACAGTACAGCCTTTCCCGATATTCATTCGCCAGCTCCGAGACCCTGTCCGCAATGGGCACCTTCATGCTGAATTCCTCTTCCTGCCTGTCTATGCCCTCTTCGATATAGGTTATCCAGATCTTTTGCTCCAGCTCGCCAGACTTGCGGTACTGCCTTTCTATCTCCTCATAAACGGCATCGAAATCGAGGCCTCCTCCCATCAGAGCGGCGCAATCGTCGGCATCACCTTCCCGGTTTGCAATCAGCTTCATTACGAGGATGTCTTCTCGCGAGGCGTCCCTAACCACCAGATCTCCAAAGGTCCTGAACACGATGGCCCGCTGCCACATGGGCTCACTCAATTCGAAGTCGTAAGAAACCCTGCCGGCGAAGACGTCCAGGTTTCGCATGCCCTTCACAGCCAGCCTGTTGACACCCAATCGAGCATGTCTCTTCTCCGGGCCAACCAGTTCGAAACCCAGTCTCCTGGCGGAAAGGAGAAGGGTCTCCTTGTCAAACTCATTTCTGCAGACCACATCGATGTCCTTGGTGGAGTCCTTAAGTCCCTGCTCCAGCAGCACGGCCCCACCTATGAGCAGGACCTGAACCTTTCGATCAAGAACCTGGCCGAGCTGCTCGAATAGTTCATTGACCTCCTCTCTCCGAGTTATCCTGTCATAGCTCGATGCCATACATCTCCGTCCTATCCTCGACATCTTCCATCGAGGGATGGCCTTTGACCTTTTCTCCCTGCAAAACCGCCATTATATCCTTTACCATTGGGTGCACGACGCTCTGCAATTTATCCCTGTTCCTCAAATAGAACAATATACAAAAGAGCCTTTGAGAGCGGCCTTCTGCCGAGTCCAGGGAGTGGATGAAAACATCCTCAATAGACAGCTCTCTCTTGGGCAACGTGTAGTAGTTGTCCCGCAGGCCCAGCTCAATCCCGTAGTCTATATAGGCACTGAAGGATGTGGGAGTGGCATCCTGCACTCGTAGGCTCTTGAAGAGCACGCTGTCTTTGTAGATCTTTATGAGCAGGGCGTCTCTGGGAACAAGGCGAGACTTGTCGTACTCCTGCAGGACAGAGACAAAGTCCTTGAGAGCGCCCCAGTAGACATAGTTGAAAGAGTATAACGAGTGTTTTCCTTTACTGGTCGTAACAACCACGCCCAGGCGGGCCAGGTCGTGCAGATAGTAGTATACGGTCTTGAGGGGAATGCCGGTTTCTTCATGAAGCTCTTTAGCGCTCTTCGTGCTCTGGTCCAGCCGGGAGAGGAGCTTTATCCGTCCGTCAGCAAGAAGAAGCAGGAAGGTAGAGGCCCGGTGGGCATAATATAGCCTCTTGAAGCTATCTGCTGGAGGAGCCCTGGCCAGGACTATCCCCGAATCCTCCCGGTCTACCAGTCCTTTATCCCTGAGATTGGTGATTATTCGGGACACTGACCCGCGCCGCAGGCCAAGGTGGATGTTGATATCCAGAGGGCGGAGAACGCTCTCTGAGCTGGTTATCAGGAGCAGAGCTTTGATCTCGTTTCGGTTCAAACGCATTCAGTCCAAACTTGCGTGGATAGTATATATACATTTCACTTCTTATTAGAAAATACGAGCAAAATTATCCACACTACCGACAAGGCGCAGGAACACCTTGTCTTATGCGCCAAGGTTAATTTGATCTGCCAGAAAGCACACACAAGACAGCATCAACTCCGAAGGCCTCAAAAGGAGGCTGGAAGCGCTCCGAGAGCTGAAGGCCAGGATAGATCGCGCTAATCTGCTAGCTCGAAGCCCTGGATCGGTCCGAGAAGAGAGGAGCTCCGGTCCTGGTAGGTCGAGCCTGCCAGAGGAGGTAGGCTCCTATGTGCTGCAGAGGGTATTGTGCGACCCCAGCAGTCGCCAGGACTGGCGGGGAGCTGCGGTGGATGCGTGAAAGCTGGCGAACCCTCCTCCCATTTCATGCTTCAGATCTCCTTCTCCCACCCCTGCCCGAAGTCGATCAGCGGCCTGACCTCCGTCACATCGAATGTCGCCAGCACCGCAATCATCTGCGCCGCCTGCTCGCCCGCCACCTTCGCCATCTGGCTCCTGTACTCATCGAGCCTCGGCCCGGATGTGACGTGCTCCTTCATCTTCAGATAAACCCGGACACCCTTCCAGTCAAAGATTCCCGCTCCGGGCTCAAGGATCATGTAAACCGCATTGGGATTTTCCAGCAGATTGGAGAATGTGCGGCCCCTTCCGAATGCCACCAAAACGGTCTTCTCGTCTATCATCTGCGGTGAGCCGTAAACCGCACTGTCCACAGTCCCGTCTTTTCCTGATGTGCTGATCACGCCGAGCCGCGGCTGCTTGTTGAAGTATTCAATCAATTTTCCCGACATACTTTAACTCATGCACCATCAGGATAACTAAATTCTGGCTCTTCGCTGTTTTACGTGCGTAATGGAATAATTGAGTTCTCTGTGAGTCCTCAGTGTGCTCCGTGACTCTGTGGTGGTCGTCCGTTCCGCTGCCGCCTGTGACCGACAACATTTCCACCACAGAGGCACAGAGTTCACAGAGTAAGCACAGAGCAATTAATTAAAAAATGGATAATCATAGTAACCTGTGGTTAGCCATTGAAAATAGCGAAGAACCTAAATTCGGTCGTGACCCTCTAATAGGTTTGAGTTTTATAATATGGAAAAGTCAAGAGTT
>CAZFFD010000032.1:0-27427 GCA_964518035.1 uncultured Methanotrichaceae archaeon
CTAAATGAATTTTGATGGAAATTTTAGAAATTTAGGTGAGGGCTAAACACGTACGTAGTCGGTAATGGTGGGAATATTCTCGTCAAGATGGATGCCAATAATAGCTACTATCAGGGCTATAGCTAAAACCGCTTTCCACCTGGCCACGGCTCCCCGAGATGTCCTGGCCAAAATCGGGCCGACGCCTCCGGCAATGTCTTTCTTCTTCCTCCCCCCTCCATTTGTGCTATTTTGCACAGGGATGTGGCAGAGGATGGTGGTGCCTACCAGGACAGCCGACAGAAAGCACATGAAAATTCCAAGAATACAGAGCTTTCCAAAATCGCGGACCATTGGCACAGTTGAGGTCATTAGAGAGACGAAGCCCGCCGCGGTTAGTATTAAGGCAATGAAGACTGCTGGCGCGGTGTGCGCGGTCATTGACGCAGCCGCTTCATCGGCAGCCCGGCCTAAAGAACGCTCTTCATCGATGCGAGTACGAAATTGTATGGCGTAATCTATGCCAAGCCCGATGAGAATGGGAAATGCTGCCATGGAAACGAATGATAATGGGATCTTGAGATAGCCCATAGCTCCGAAGGTCCAGACTATGCCAAGCAGCACCACAGGCAGGGGCAGGATGGGATATTTGCTCTGCCTAAAGAATATAATCAGGGCCAGGGCCATGAGGACTATGGCTACCAACAAAAGCTCGGTCATGTTGGAAGACATCTCCGACTTGATGGAGATGTTAAGTGGAATGTTTCCTGTGACAGAAATGGTTGTATCCGGTGGGAATATGGAGTTATCTACGGTGGCCTCAGTCTCGGTCACGATCTCCTCAATTTGGGAGTCAGCCAGATGTAGCGGTACGGCTACGTCCAGCACGGCATGCTTTCTGTCTGGCATTATAGCCTGAAGTTGGGCAGCATCTATCCTGGCCAGGATTTGATCGATCTCCTCTTGGCTGTCAGGAATTTTTCTCGTTCCTGTCGTCTGCTCTTCAGCATCGGCTACTATCTCAGATATGCTTATTATGCCCAGCACATGGTTGACCTCTGACATGTGATGGCTGACTTGATCCATCGCTTTAAGAACCTCAGGACTGGCTACATCGTCTGCCTCGATTACTACGGCGATGGAGTCTATGCCGAAGCGCTCCACATAGAGATGGTTGTACTCTTGATAGATCCGGGATGATTCCTCCACGAATGCTGTGGTCCCAACATTCATTTCTATTTGCTGCGAATAGTGAACTGATGCAATGGTCAGGAGGGCAGCGAAAAGCAGGATTATCATCGGATTGTGAGCGATCAATGATCCTGTCCTCTCTAGTGCTTTCATATTAGATTCTCCTTAATCCAGATCATTCGATAAATTCCATATCGTCTTTACAATCAGATCTACTTCAATGTTGTGATATCCTATCCAAGCATGAATTCTCCGTTAGGTCAAACCTACATAATTCGGCGAAGAACTATGCTATTTCACAATCCCTCTTCTCAATTCCGATATCTTCCGCAGTTTTCTCAAATAATTCCTTATAATCCGCGCACCCATCTCTCGATTGGAGGTGAGGCCAAGACCTGTAAGGACCATGAAGCACTTCCTTTCAAGGACTCGTATCTAAAAGTTGGGGGTTTTGGCCCCCAACTCCACAGCATAGTGCCGGAGCTAGTTCCAAAAGCAGGAGCCACCAGATATAAATTTGGTCAATGATGCAACCTAAAAGGTTCAGATCTGGTCAAGCGCAAAGATTAATATGTTTTGCATAAATAGATGCTTATTCGATAAAGGCAAGCAAATGTGATTATATGCAACCCCGGAGGGAAAGTACAATGATCAATAGACAAATATTGCCCGCGATGGTTTTTATCGTGGCATTGACTGCTGTGGCGGGAGCATCTGAGGAGCAAAAGGAGCTGACAGTCTTCACGGCTGCATCGCTTACTGGCGCTTTCAGTGAGATCGGAGGGATATTTGAGAATGAGACTGGAATGACCGTTGCCTTCAACTTTGACGGCTCCCAGGCTCTTCGCACCCAGATCGAGAATGGAGCTTACACTGATGTCTTTGCTTCTGCTAACAAGAAGCAGATGAATGCCGTAAAGGATGCCGGCCTGATAAACAACAGCAGCATGGTCGTCTTCACTAAAAACAAGATATCGCTCATCATTCCCAAGGACAACCCTGCCCAAATCAATAATCTCAGCGACCTGGCCCGGCCAGGCATCAAGATCGTCATGGGAACCAAGGATGTGCCTGTAGGAGACTACGCCCTGCAGATCATCAGCAAACTGGGCAACGATTCTGCCTATGGCCCGGACTACAAGACAAAGGTACTGGAAAATGTAATCTCACAGGAAACCAATGTCAATTATGTGGTGACCAAGGTGGCTCTGGGTGAGGCGGATGTGGGATTTGCCTATGTCTCGGATATCACTGAAGATCTGGCGGGCAAGGTTGACAAAATCGATATACCGGATGAGTTCAACGTTATCGGTGAGTACCCCATAGCGGTAACGAATGAATCCAAGCACCCTGCCGAGAGCCAGGAATTTGTGAATCTCGTTGTCTCAGATGAAGGCAAGGCCGTCCTTCTAAAGTACGGTTTTACTCCGGTCTAAAAGTGACCGGAATCTCTTTCTTTTGGGCAAGTGGAAGGTAAGTAATCTAAAGTACCTCGGCTCCAAGATCTTTTAATGATTGAATCGCCAGTGTGATCGAGCGGCTGAGAAACATAAAAACCGAGATGCTGAGATGTCTGGAGATTCCAATCAGGAGCACAAGTGCACCGGTAGGGCAGCTGCTATCCCTTCCCGAAGCCGAGAAATCGCTCTCAAAGTGTGCCTGGGACTGCTGTTGACACTGGCTATGGCATTCATAGCTTTGCCTGTGATAGCTCTCTTTTTCAGAAGCCCTCTGGACACCATCCTGGAAACATTGCGCGATCCGGTTGTGATAGATGCGTTGCGGCTCAGCCTGATGACCTCGACCATAACCACATTCACAGTGGTGATCATGGGCACGCCTATAGCCTACGTTAGCGCTCGATTCAACTATTGGGGCAAAGAGCTGGCAGATTCCCTGATCGACCTGCCGGTGATCATGCCTCCTGCCGTGGCCGGCATTGCTCTGTTGGTGGCCTTCGGAAGGATGGGGCTGGTAGGCCATTATCTGAACACCACCTTTGGGATCAGCATTGCATTCACTACCCTGGCTGTGATCATAGCTCAGGTCTTCGTCTCCTCGCCATTTTACATTCGTCAGGCCAGGACGAGCTTTGAAGATGTAGATCTGTCTCTTGAAAACGCCGCCCGGACGCTGGGAGCCACGCGGGTTTACACCTTCATTCACGTCATCCTGCCCATAGCCCTGAACGGCCTGATCTCCGGGGCCATAATGGCCTTTGCCCGATCTCTGGGTGAGTTTGGAGCTACCATCATGTTTGCCGGAAACTTCCAGGGTCGGACCCAGACCATGCCTTTGGCCATTTATACCGCCATGCAAGGAGACCTGGATGTCTCGTTGTGTCTTTCTATCATATTGGTTGCGTTTTCTTTTGTGGTCATCGTATTGGTCAAGATTCTCACCAGGAAGGTGTACAAGAGATGCTAGAGGTTGAAATCAAGAAGAAGCTTCGGGATTTCGATTTGCGCCTGAAGCTGGACATAGACCGGGGAAAGACGCTGATGCTGGTGGGGGATAACGGCTGCGGAAAGACCAGTCTGCTTAACCTGGTCGCAGGGCTCGACACTCCTGATGAAGGCAGGATTGCGTTGGACGGCCTGGCGTTATTTGATTCAGAGAAGAAGATCAATATTCCTCCTGAGGCTCGGGGCATTGGGTATGTCTTTCAGAGCTATGCCCTCTTTCCGCATATGAGCGTTTATAACAATGTGGCTTTTGGTCTCCGCACCAGGAAGATGCCTGCGGATGAGATCGATGTCCTCGTAAAGGAGCATCTTGATCGGGCCGGGCTGTGGGATGTTCGGAAGGCAAAGGCGGCAGATGTCTCTGGCGGGCAGAAGCAGAGGATTGCTCTTGCCAGAGCTCTGATCATCGAGCCCCGGCTGCTTCTCCTGGATGAGCCGCTTTCTGCGCTGGACGTGAGAAAGCAGGCGAAAATGAGGAGGGAGCTGAAGGAGAGCATTCGAGCCTGCGGGGTTCCATGCATCATAGTCACCCACGATCTCCGAGATGTGGTGAGCATGGGAGATTTTGCCTGTCTTCTGGAGATGGGAAAGGTCGCCCTGATGGGTTGCGCTGAGGAGGTCATTGCCTGGGGATCGGGACTGGATGATGCGGGTGATTTGCATTGATTTCAAGATATTATCGTCCTATGGTGATAAGATGAAGGCTGAGGCAGATATGAAGGCTAAGATGGATAAGGCAGATCTTCTGGGCGAGGCAAAGGAGCGTTTCATTGCCGAGCTGGAGAGGCAGCGGTCCTGGCAAAAAGATGGGCTCAAGGAGGAGATTGTGGTTAGCGGGCCGCTTTCTCCCGAGCAGGCCATCGGAGACACTGGCAGGGATGATCTGGTCATCTTGCGGGGTCGGGAGGTGCTGGTGCAGGCTGTCTTTCGGGGCTGTGCCGGGCAGGCCTTCTCTGCAGACCGTGGTCATTTTCAGGGAACCCTGGAGGATGTGCTTGCAATGCCCTTGAAGAGCATTTTCGAGAGGGCGGTCTTGGTCGCAACCATGAATGCGGTGCTTCGATATCTCGGGCTGGTGGAAGGGACTGTGCATTGCAGGGATGGCGGGCCGAAGATGTGTGCTTTGTCCACCGGAACCTGGATCAGTGAACAGAAGGCTGAGAAGGTAGGGATGGTAGGACTTCAGCCTGCTCTTTTGGAGGCCGCTGTCCGGGTCATGGGCCCAGAGAGGGTGATGGTTTCAGATCTGGCCGAGGCCGGGCAGGAG
Organism: uncultured Methanotrichaceae archaeon; assembly: GCA_964518035.1. GTDB lineage: Archaea > Halobacteriota > Methanosarcinia > Methanotrichales > Methanotrichaceae > Methanothrix. Next base: position 4,903 of record CAZFFD010000032.1, read on the forward strand.
CGATGCGGCGTGAAGGTGCTCGATGGCCTGGACAGCAGCCGGATATTCGAGCAGTGCCCTCTCGTCCTGATAACTGGATCGACCATAGTAAACGGCACAATTGACGGATTGATGAAGCTGGCCGGGCAGCACGGGTGTCGTGTGGTCTTCTTCGGGACGACTATTGCAGGAGCGGCGTATCTGCTGGGTCTGGAGAGATGGTGTCCAGAATCGACTTAGATGAAGAGGCATGAGGGACTGGGATGGAATGCAGATTGAAGACGTCAAGAAGCATATTCTGCTAGATAATTATATAATAACATTTCATGCTCATCAGAGAATGGATGAGAGAGGCATTTCCTCAGAGGATATGGTTAATTTGATATTGGATGGACGAATAATAGAAGACTATCCTGACAGCAAGCCATGTCCCTCTGCGCTTATCGCGGGCATTGCAGGTTGGCGGTGTTGTCATGCCGTGGTTGCGTTGTGCGAAAACCACTTGAGAATCGTTACAGTCTACTGGCCGGAGGATGGGAAATGGACGAACCATATGACGAGAAGAATGATTTGATCCCGGATACCTGTAATTGCGGTCGGGGGAAATTACGGCGTGGTATAACAGAGTACGTTACCAAAGTCAATGGTGGGGTGTTGGTTATCAAAAACGTGCCGGCTTGGATGTGCGATCTCTGCGATGAGGCTTACCTCACGCCGGAAGCTTCCCGAGAGATTGACCGGATTGTGAAGGATTTTCGCGAAGGAAAGCTTCTGGCAAAGCCTATCGCTGCTGGCGAGGTTGAGCTCAAGATGAAGGAAGCTGCATAAAAGAGTCAAAGGTTATGGTCTTCTGATCTGGCCGTGCCCGGGCAGCACGGGTGCCGGGTGTTCTTCTTCGGGACGACGATTGCAGGAGCGGCGTATCTGCTGGGTCTGGAGAGATGGTGTCCAGAATCGACTTAGGAAAGGCAGGGCGCGGAGGATGAAGGGCAGCGGGGCCGGGGGCTTGGTAGGAGTATTCTTCGGCTAACATGTGTCACGGAATTTTTATAAATTGCACAATATCCTGCAGTCGGGCCCGGAGGTACTGCCGCAGCCCGGACGGCTGGCGCTCTGAATCCTTTGATATATGTGATATCTAATAAAAAGAGGGATTACGCATGAGAGTATTTGAACGACCGGGACCATCCAATACTGATGAAACGATTGAAATTGTGAAAAAAGTGTCTTCAGAATATCGGTATCTCGTTGTAGCTTCTATTACTGGGGATTGTGCTATACGAGCTGCTGAAAGAATCCGCAATACAAATGTCATTTGTGTGACATGCCCTCAGGGAATGGGATGGGAAGTCGACCACATGATCAGCGGTCCATTTGAAGATATCCCAGAACTCCAGAAGATTCGCGATGATTGGAAGGAATCAGGGCTCTCGCGAGTGCCCATGCAAATCACTGAAATGAATAGAGAGAGATTAAAGTCTTTGAAAGTTCCCATCATTCAAGGGACGATTCCTTTTTTTGGCCCAAGTTTTTCGATGAGACTCCACCTCCAACATGTGACCTCTCTTGATATTCTCGCAAAGACATTAGAGTTGATTTCTACCGGGACGTTGGTCTGTCTGGAATGCGTTCTAATGGCTGTTGATGCGGGAGTGATTCCTGAACAAGTCCCCGTACTTGCGATTGCAGGGACTGAGCGGGGTCTTGATACGGCATGGGTCATCAAGAGCTGCGCTTCTGCAAATCTCTTCCATCCCTCGAAAGGAGGACGATTTATAGAATTGCTGGCAAAGCCGGGCTATTCGTACCAACCAGCGATGGATATCGAGTATTTGCGATAGGATATCTAGCGATTGCCATTTTCTTTTTCTCTCTTTCTTATGTAACTCATCCCAACACCTTTATATCTCGCGTTACATAAGACCATCCTGTTGATACCCCAACCCATCCGCCGGGCCCTTGAGTGCCAGAACCTCTCCGAGCTCTATGAGATCAGAGATCTAGTGGAGCGGCTCATCTCTGAGAGAGAAAATCCCCCAAAGGAAGAAGACCTGCCAGCCGATCGCGAGGTCCTGAAGACGCATACCTTCGGCTCCATAACCTATCGCCTGGAGAAGGTCTCCTGCGGCAAGAAATGCAAGGGCTGCCCGCACGGCCCCTACTGGTATGGTTACTGGCGGGAAGGCGGCAAGACCCGTTCAAAATACATCGGTAAGAACTTTGATGCACAGAAAGTAAAAAGGGTGTAGTAGTATGATCAGTAACTTAAATAAATTCTTAATAATTTTAACTTTCCTGGTAATGGCCGCCCTCAGTGGCTGCATCTCCCAGGACCAACCCCAGTCCTCTGCTCTCTCAGATAATGCCTCTGACAATGTCCAGGAAAATGCTACGGATAAGATCAATGTGGCAACCACCATTGCGCCTCTCGCTGAATTTGTGCGCGCCGTCGGGGCAGATCGGGTCGCCGTCACTGTAGTGGTCCCGCCAGGTGCCGAGCCGCACACCTTCGAGCCGACGCCTTCTTTGATGGTAGATATGTCCAAGGCTGACCTTTATGTCATGAACGGAGCCGGCCTGGAATTCTGGATAGATAGACTTTTGCAGGCCAACAAGGACATGACCGTAATCGACTCCTCCAAGGGCATCGACCTCATCTCCGAGAGCGAGGACGAGATGGACCCACACATCTGGATCTCGCTGAAGAACGCAGCCGTCCAGGTGCAGAACATCTGCTCCGGCCTGATTCAGGTCGATCCTGCCAATAAAGATTATTATTCTCAGAATCGAGATAGTTATCTGGAACAGCTCAAAGCCCTGGACGAGGAGCTGAATAGCAGCTTTACCGCACCCAAGAAGAAGATCTTTGTAGTGCACCACCCAGCCTGGACTTACTTCGCCCGTGACTATGCTCTTGAGCAGGTGCCGCTCATGGAGAACGAGAAAGAGCCCGGACCAAAGTACTTAAGCCAGGTGATCGACCTGGCCAGGCAGAATAATATCACCACCGTATTCATCGAGCCTGAGTTCAACCCCAAGTCGGCTGAGGTCATAGCGAAAGAGATGAACGCCAGCATTAAAACCCTCGATCCCCTGGCTGCAGACTACCTGAACAACATGAGATATGCGGGCCGGGCTATCGCTTCGAGCTTGAATTAGAGAAGGATCAGTGAAGGATCAGTGACAGAAAAAGCATTGGACAGAGTGTCGGAGAATAAAGACAAGATAGTATCAATCAGAGATCTCTGGGTCTGCAGGGCAGAGCATGCCGTACTGGAGAGCATCAGCCTTGAGCTTTTCGCCGGCGACTTCCTGGGCCTCATCGGCCCCAATGGTGGCGGCAAATCAACTCTCTTAAAGGTCATGCTCGGCCTGATCAAACCCGACCGCGGCGAGGTCACTCTCTTCGGCCTGCCTCCTGCGGCGGCCAGAAGCCATGTGGGCTACATGCCCCAGAAGACGATCTTTGATTCCAGCTTTCCAGTTAAGGTTCTCGACGTTGTGCTCATGGGCAGATACAGCCGAAAGGGGCTCATGCGCCGCTACGGCTACGAGGACCGAGAGGCAGCTCAGCGGGCTCTGCAGGCTGTGGGAATGCAGGATCGAGCAGACCGCGAGATCGGAGCCCTTTCGGGAGGAGAGCAGCAGAGGGTCTTTGTGGCCCGCTCTCTGGTCTCAGATCCTCAATTGCTCCTCTTGGACGAGCCCACCGCAGGCGTCGACTCCGCCCAGCAGACGGACTTCTACGACCTCCTCTGCCACCTCAATCGCGACTTGGAGATAGCCATTGTGCTGGTATCGCACGATGTCACAGCCATATCCACCTACGTGAGCAAGATCGCCTGCCTCAACCAGCGACTTTATTACCACGGCTCCAGGGAGCTGACGAGCGCGGACATCGAGAAGGCCTATGGCTGCCCTGTCGAGATGATAGCACACGGCACGCCCCACCGGGTCTTGAGGGAACATGATTGATCTGAATTTTCTTTCCTATGAGTTCATGAGAAATGCCCTTCTGGCGGGCCTGGCGGCTGCTGTACTCTGCGGCATAATCGGAATTTATGTTATTTTGAACAGGATCGTATTCATAAGCGACGGCATAGCCCATGCCGCCTTTGGCGGAATTGGCCTGGGCTATTTCCTGGGCTACGATCCACTGGCCTTTGGGATAGCATCGGCAGTCCTTACGGCGATCGGCATTGGCATGGTCAGCACCAGGGCTCGGGTATCCGAGGACACTGCCATCGGCGTCTTCATGGCCACGGGAATGGCTCTAGGCATAATGCTTCTAACCCTCTCCCAGGGGTACGCCAGGGATCTCTACGGCTACCTCTTCGGAAATATCCTGGCAGTAACCAGAAGCGATGTGCTGCTCATCCTCACGCTCACCTTGATCATACTGGCACTGGTCTTTTTGCTCTACAAGGAATTTCTCCTCTTGAGCTTTGATCCCGTCTATGCCGAAGCCATAGGCCTGCCGGTTCAGGCCCTTCGCCTTCTGCTCTTGGGGATGGTAGCTTTTTCGGTTGTCATCCTCATCAAGATCGTGGGCATCATCATGGTGATAGCCCTTCTCACAATTCCCGGAGCCATTAGCCGGCGACACATGAAGGGCCTGCCAGCCATCATGGCCGGATCCATCTTTCTCGGAGCGGTCTTTGTGATCATTGGTCTGCTGATATCCTATGAGTTGGATGTCCCATCCGGAGCAACCATAATCTTGACGGCGGCAGCCTGCTTTTTCCTGAGCACAGTGCTGTCCAGATAGACCTGAATAGATAACAGATATGCTTAAAGGCAATGCAAAATAATCTGTTTCAGGATGAAGATCCTGCTTATCATCAGCATCCTGCTCCTCATCTCAGGCATCGGCCAGTCAGATGACCTCTTATTTTTTGCTGATGATCACTACAAGTCCCTGGGCCAGCCCAGTCTTGTCGTAACGGTTGCCAACCCGGCGCTGCAGCCAGGAGAATGCGTTCTTGAGATAGACCTGGCAAATGCCGGCGAGCTGCAGGAACTGATGCTCATCAACCAGAGCGGCTCCGAGGAGGACATTCTGCAGGAGATGAATGAAGAGCTGAAGAGCTGCGATGCCGGAAACATCAACGTTGTTCTTCGCGGATCAGGGACTGTAGTGGTGACCTCCGGGCCGCAGCATCTCAATAATCTCCCTGCAGGTGAGAAGGCATCTCTTTATTTTGGCGTCAGATCAGATGAGTATGCATCCGGCTGGCATGAGTTGGTCCTGGATGTGGCATATGAGAGGCAGGCGGATGTCAGCGCAAAAAATAAAGAGGTCTTTCCCCTCTATGAGGCCGAGAGGCAGAACCTCACAGTTAGGGTATTTCTGGAAGGAAAGGGTGAACCCCTGAAGATCTCAGGCTGCAGCGGTAAGCTTCATCCCGGAGCAATCGATAGCTTGAAGCTGGCTGTTATCAATGACGGAGCCACTGCTTTTCACAACTGTTCAGCCAGGTTGCTGACTGCTCCTCCTTTCTATGCAAAAGGCTCTTGGGTAACTCTTGGAGACCTGTCCCCAGGATCGGTTTCTGTAGCCGACTTCACAGTGCAGGCGGATAGAAATGCTGCTGTTCAGGATTACCAGTTTGGCTGCGAGATCGTCTGCAAAGAAAAGAGCACAGTCATCCCCCTGGTAGTCGCCCTCTCACCAGCCAGCATCCTGGACAGTTGGGCTCTTCTTACATTGGCATGTCTGATGATATTATCCCTGGCAGGCTATGTTGCAGTGAGAATATTTAAACGAGGCAATCTTTTTGGACGAGAGAAGAGAAGACGTCGGCCAAAGTAGTACTTACCCCTGATATCCCCGATCTCTGATCCATCTTGCAGCAATTCTAAGTGGCGGCAGCTTTATGAGATTGCATGAACGAACCCACGAAAACAGATATCAAATCCAGGGGCCGGACAATGACCGAAAAATCCGTAGAAGCCAGAGGGATCTCTAAGATGTACAAGAGCTTGCTTGGCAGTTCTACCACAATTCTCGATAGCATATCCCTGGATATCGAGTCTGGCGAGATCTTCGGGCTGCTTGGCCCCAACGGCTCAGGCAAGACCACGCTTATCTCCATATTCTCGACCCTCATCTATCCTGAAGCTGGAAGCCTCTTCATACTGGGAATGAATGCCAGGAGGGACAAGGGCGAGATAAGAAAAGTTATAAACATCAGCACCGCCAAGCCCAATTTTCCCTGGAGCCTTACCGTCAGGGAGAACCTGCGTCATTATGGCATGCTCTACGGCCTATACGGTTCTCACCTCTCCAGGACGGTGGACGATCAGATCGAGGCCTTTGAGCTAGGCGATTTTCGGGATAAAAGGTTCGAGGATCTATCGACTGGCATCAAGCAGCGCCTCTCTCTGGCCAAGGCAATGCTTAACCATCCCCGTCTGCTCTTCCTGGACGAGCCCACTACAGGCCTTGATCCTGATATCTCCATGAAAACCCGAATGCTGGTTAAGAGAATCCACGAGGAAGAGAACATTTCTGTGATACTGTCCACCCACTACATGCCGGAAGCTGAGATGCTTTGCGATAGAATCGCCTTTCTGAGGAAGGGCAGGATCGTAGCCATGGACACGCCCCGCAATTTGAAGAAGCATCTGTGCCTTGGAGAGAGGGTTGTGATCTCTTATCAGGGGCAGGCAGACACAGCAGCTATCGAGAAACTGCCGGGCATTCTGGGTCTGAAAGCGCAGAAAGGCCGCGTGGAGATTTCAATTGACAGAAGCGAAGAGAGCCTGGACCGGATAATCAAGCTCTTTTCTGGTGCGAAGATCCTTGATATCGACATAAAAGAGCCCGACCTGGAGGATGTGTTCATTGAACTGGCGAGGTGAACTTAACAAGTTCCTGGCTTCAGCCTACAAGAACTGGATCATCTCCAGGAGAAATATCTTCACCATATTCGAGCTGTTCTTCTGGCCCATGATCAGCCTCCTATCAATCGGGCTGCTCACGCGATTTCTGAAGATGGATGACTCGATGGTCTCATTTCTCTTGGTAGGAGCCATTGCTCTGACCATCCTGCAGGTTGCCCAGATCGATGTGGCCTATGTCCTTTTATTTGACATGTGGTCAAAGAGCATCAAGAATACCTTCATAGCTCCTATCAAGAGCTATCATCTGGTCTTTGGAGCATTGCTGTTCGGGATACTGCGAGGCAGCGTTGTCTTCATCATTCTGGTCACAGTCAGCCGTTATCTCTTCGGATTTGATTTCCTGGTTGGCGGACTGCTGCCAGTCCTGATATTCCTGGCAGGAATCTATGCTATGGCCGCGGTAATTGGCATCGCAGTCTGCGTGTCCATTCTCACCTTCGGCCAGAAGGCGGATGTAGCTGCATGGAGCCTGAGCGGTCTGATTCTGCTGGTGAGCGGAATTTACTATCCGATAGATGTATTGCCTTCGATTCTGCAGACCCTGGCTAAGGCCATTCCTCTTACATACTTCCTGGAGTACTACAGGTCAATATTTATTCCCAGCCCGCATCATTTGATATGGGGTGCGTCTCTTGCAGCATTCTACCTCATCTTTGGCCTGATAATGCTAGATCGAGCCATCGAGAGGGCGAGGAAGACGGGTATCCTGCTGAGGCTCTCGGAGTAGGAGTAATTGACATGTTCCGGCGATTGAGGTGTTTGGATTGATTGAAGGGTTCTTGGGCAGCGTCCCTGTAGGAGACAGTCAGCCTGTGCGGCTGATGGGAGTCATAAACCTCAGCCGTGAATCTTTTTATCAGGGGTCGGTGGCTGGGCCCCATGAGGCCCTTTCCCTTGCAAGGTCCATGAAGGAAGAGGGCGCGGACATAATAGATCTGGGGGCGGTTTCGACTGCACCGGGCTCACCTGCCATCAGCGAGGCTGTAGAACGAGAGCGGCTTATTCCGGTTTTAAAGGATATCCTGGAGAACCTGGATATCGCCGTGTCAGTGGACACCCAGAGGGCGGAGATTGCCAGCGACGCTCTCTCGTGCGGCGCTCATTGTATCAACGATGTATCCGGCCTGTCCGATCCCAAGATGGCAGCCTGTGTGGCCGAACATGATGGCTCTCTGGTCATCATGGCCTCTCGCGAGAGAGCAGGCGACCTTCTCCATTTAAACCAGATAATTCCAATGCTGGGAAAAAGAACGATGGCAGCGATGCAGGCTGGCGTCTGCCCGTCCAGGATCTCAGTCGATCCGGGAATCGGCAAGTGGATACCTGAAAAGACGCCTGACTGCGATCTGGCAATCCTCGATGGCATGAGCCGGCTGCGCGTCCTCAGGCGTCCGGTGGTTGCAGCCGTCTCCCGAAAGTCGTTCATCGGGGGGTGCCTGAATGAGCCCGATCCCTTTAAAAGGCTTGCTGGGACGCTGGCGGCGACAGCCATAGCAGTCTATCTGGGTGCACATGTCGTCCGCACCCACGATATCTCGGCCAGCCGGGATACGGTTGTCCTCTCAAAGGCCATCCGGGGCAGACCGGCATTCTCTGCAGATGGGGAGCTGGAGGTCGAGGTGTTGAATTATCTAGGCCAGGGAGAGGATCTGGCAGAGACTCTTTCCCTCACTGAGGTGGATGAGAGAGGATTTGGCACTTTATGCAAAAAGGGCTCCTTTCGCATCCTGGCAGTCCGGGGCGTGAGCAGCATGGAAGCCATCATAATCAAGCAGGAGATGCTGGCAAGAGGAGGAGACGCAGCTATCCCCAAGCTCGCGCTGCGCTGTGATCCCCGCCCGGAAGAGGTTTTAATATTTGGCACCGTCCATCAGATTGCGGGCCTCGTAAAGAACCTGAGAGGTCAGCCCTTCCGGCTCTCTCGGCTGGCCGAAAGGATTTCAGAGGCCATTGCATTGATAGACAGCCAAAAGCGTTACATTTACAGGTGAGTGTGTTGCAGGTTTTAGGCATAAAGTCAGATCTCATCAAGCCAGGCGACGATCTGGCCGGATCCCTGGAAAAGGCCATGACAAGCATGGGATTGGCTTTGCAGGATGGAGATATCCTCGTCGTCTCTGAGAGTACTGTGGCCACTGCAGAAGGGCGGGTTGTGGCACTAAAAGACATCGTCGCCGGCCCCCTCGCTTTCTCAATGGCCGCGAGGTTTCACAAAGACGCTCAGGAGATGGAGCTGATACTCAGGGAGTCGGACGAGATCATGGGCGGCATTCCCGGTGTGGTCCTCACTTTGCGGGACGGGTTTCTCTATCCGAATGCAGGGATAGATAACTCCAATGCCCCTCCGGGAAGTGTGGTCCTGTTTCCAGCTGATGCCCTGAAGTCTGCCCTGGAAATTCGGAAGCGCCTGGGGGGCAGCCGGAGGATTGCGGTGATCATTGGTGACAGCAGGACTCATCCTCTGCGGCTTGGCTGTGTGGGAGTCGCTTTGGCTTGCGTGGGTCTGGACCCGGTGGAGGACGCGCGGGGGCAGAAAGACCTCTTTGGCAGGGAGCTGAAGATTACCAGGAAGGCTGTGGCCGACAACCTGGTCTCTGCCGCTCAGGTGGTGATGGGTGAGGGCGACGAAGGCATACCGGCTGTGATCATTAGAGATGCGCCTGTTGCTCTTACCGAGGCAGATGGTCCCATCCCTACAATTCCTCCTCAGGAGTGCATGTACATTGGAGCCCTTCGCTCTGGCCCTAGGCCTTACACTGGAGGCTACGACGGGCTCATCGAGAAGGCAAAAGAAGCCATGAAAAATGCCTATGCCCCGTATTCTGGATTCAAGGTAGGTGCTGCCCTTCTCTCTCGTAGTGGAAAGGTCTATTTTGCAGGCAATATCGAGAATGCTGCTTCAGGTGCCGGGATCTGTGCTGAGAGAGCAGCAATGGCCGCAGCCATAGCACGCGGTGAGAAGGATTTTGAGGCGATTGCGGTGGTCGGCAACGCCGATGAGCCGGTCTCACCCTGCGGCATATGCAGGCAGAGCCTGATGGAGTTCGGAAAGGATATTCTGGTCATCATGGCCAACCTGAAGGGCGATGCTGTAACCGCAACGGTTTCGGATCTTCTGCCAAGGGCGTTTACAGAAAGGTGCCTGAAATAATATTATTAAAAATAGTAAAATAGAATGTCCGGAACTCCGGGCATTCTTTTTTAGTGAGCCTCGCCCACCAGATCCTTTCCTGGTGCCTTGCGTTCTACTGTATCGAGCTTGCACTCGGTTGGGGCACAGACCAGGACATCTTGGGACTGGAACTTGGTGTACGGGTTCTCAGGTATGGTTGTGTCCAGACCCATCGAGGCGGCCATCATCTCAACTATATCTACCATCTTGATGGGGGACTTTGCCGTGTTCCTTCCATCGATCAGGTTCAGCCTGCAGAATGGACAGGTTGAGGCAATAACCTCTGCCTGGATCTCTGTCGCGTCCTGCACTCTGGCCATAGCGCAATCCATTGCCAGATCCGGGACACCGGCCTTGACACCACCGCCAGCACCGCAGCATCTCTGAAGTGCACGGTTTCTTACCATATCCTGGAATTTCACGCCAGGAATGGACTGGATGCAGTCCCTCGGGGCCTCGAAGGCCCAATCCTTTCCCTTGAGATGCATCAGATGTCTGCCGTTGTGGCAGGGGTCGTGGTAAGTGAACCTGTAGTTCAGAGGGATCTTGTATTTGACCTCGCCCTTTCTTATCTTCTCTCTCAGGAACACTGAAAGGGGCATTGTCTCGTAGGGGATGTAGCCTTCATACCACATAGGCCAGTCGATGGCTGCATTTCTCAGACAGCCGGCGCAGGCAAAGAGCACGTTTTTAGCGCCTCCATCTTTGAGGGCATCGATATTATGCACAGCATGTTCAGCCATGATCTCTCTCTGGCCGGTTCTAACGAGTGCAGATGCGCAGCACCATTCATTTTTGCCTAGCATTGCAAAATCGACATTCAAATTGTTCAGGATTCTGACTGTGGCGACTCCCAGGGCTTGTTGTCTGTAGGCTGCAGTGCATCCCGCGAAGTAGAACAGCTCTCCTGATTCATCCACCTTGGCATCCTTGGGCACCCAGCACAGGCGTTCTTCCTGCTTGGCCATGTAGGGGTTTCTGTCTCCGCCCAACAGCTTTGGGAAGAAGGACTGCTTGCCTACGGGTCCGTCACCGCGCTTGACGAGGTTGGGGCGCATGGCTTCCCATAGTTCTACAGTCTTGATTCCTGCCTCGCAGACCGTACCGCAGACACCGCAGGTTGTGCAGCTATATGTATCCTCGGTGAACTGCTTCATCTCGTCATCATTGAGGGGCTTGGGCCCGAAGATCTTGGCACGCAGGCTGTGGCTCTTGGCCATGAGCTCTCTCCATCGTGCATTCTTGTACATGGGAGTGATGCCAGGGCGGTCAGGTCTGACGGCAAAGGTCGGACACCACTTCATGCATTCCTGACATCGGTTGCATCCGTCCACTTCCAGGAGCTGCGTGGACATCAGGTAACCAGACATCAAGGGCTTGGAACTCTTTTGATCAGCCATTTTTACTCTCCTCCTCTATTGCCCAGAAGGGTCATGGGTGTTGCGATTACGTGGATATACTTGCTCCAGGGCAAGACCAGGGCGAACAAACCTATGGCCAGGACGGTGTGGATCAGTGCGAAGTGGGGCGCATAGATGGGGTATTCAAAGGCATTGCCGACCAAAAACGAGTTGCCGCGCATCCATTCTGCATAAAATCCTGTCACGGTGATAAGGAACACGGCACCGATCAAGAAGGCATCGTAGGCGCTGCTGTTATCCCTCACGAACTTCAGGAATATTCTTCTTGACACGGCAATGGTGGCACCAATAAGGAGCAGGTAGCCGAAGATATCGAAAGGCAGAGCCAGCATCTCTTTGACTGCTTCCGCTTCATGGGCAAGGCCGACCAGATTGAAATGCTCAATTATATCCAGCATCAGCCCGAGCCCCGATAAAGCCGCCAGAGCTAGGAATCCATAGAACATGGACATGTGCATGACCCATCGCACCGGGCTTCTGGCCAGAGTTCTCCTCAGGAGAAGAACATCGAGCACAACAGTCCTCAGAAATACCCATAAACCATCCTTAAATGCCTCATGAATCCAGGTGGCAAGGAAGAGCCAGAAGCTATTGCGCAACTGGTCGTGGTAGCCAGTGGATCCGAGGCCCCATTTCTTAAAGTTAAAATATATACCATATATCCAAACAGCTAATACTATAACTGTCAGGAATATCACAAGATTAAAAGTGAGGCCTAACGTGTAGAACGCCATCTCATTTCCTCCTCGTTATATTTATCACTATATCGGTGCGATACGACCATCATTTGTGAACAACTTACCTGACAACTAATACTTAAATATTCCCTCGCTGTCGCCTGAAATTGCGTTCTGTTGGCGGGGAATTTCATGAAATTAGAATTAAAAAGATGGCTTTTGAGATGGCTGCAGGCGGCATTTCTGCCAATTCTATTTTGCCTGGTGAAACGGGCCAAAAAGTGGAGGAAAAACGCCAAAAAATCCATTTTCCTGCTTTCTGGTGATAACTAGGCCCGGACCGCGAAGGACGCCTCCGGGCCACAATCTTGCCTCACAATTGCTTTACGGGATTACAGGATTTGCGGTCTTTTTTTCCTGGGCCATTGAGGACCGGGTTCCGGGCCATGGGGCAGATCCCACATTGCCCGTCTCATGGCTGTATCGATGCCTATGGCATCTTCAAACAAGCAGTCTGCTTCGAATCTTTGCAAGGTTTCCTCCCAATTAGCGGGATTATTTGGTCTGCAATTCAGTCTAATCAGTTCGATATTAGACGATATTATGATAGACAATAATCGAATAAAAGCATTTCGGTTCAACCTGGCAAAGGCTTAAAGACCAGCTCAGCCTTATTTCTAGTGACCATGTCTCTGATCAAGTTCTTCAGCACCAATGGCCATCCTGAACGGGTGGACTTTAAAAAGGCACTTTTGATGGGCCAGGCCCCGGACAAAGGGCTCTACATGCCTGAGAGAATACCTGAAATTCCCAGAAGCCTGATTGACAAATTTCCGAAGATGAGCTATCCTGAAATCGCTCGCGAGGTTGTCAGGCCCTACCTGGGCGATCTCGTCTCAGACTCAGACCTGCATGCGATGTTAACGGATGCCTACAACTACGATGTTCCTGTAGAGAAGGTGTATGACGAGAAGTATATTCTGCGACTGGATCGCGGTCCCACCTGCTCGTTTAAAGACTTTGCTGCCAGGCTCATGGGACGGCTGATTCAGCACTTCCTGAAGGAGGATGGCAGAAGCATTCTCATCCTCACGGCCACATCTGGAGACACGGGCTCGGCAGTCGCTCATGCCTTCTTTGGGCTCGACAATGTCAAGGTAGTAGTATTGTTCCCTGAGAAGGAGGTAACCGAAAGGCAGCGCCGCCAGATGACGACCTTAGGCAAAAACGTCTTCCCGCTTTCAGTAGAGGGCAAGTTCGACGACTGCCAAGCGTTGGTCAAGCAGGCCTTTGTCGATTCTGATCTTTCGGTCCTCAATCTCTCTTCAGCCAACTCCATAAACATAGGCAGGCTCCTGCCCCAAGCGGTCTATTACTTCTTCGCCCAGTCCCGCGCTTCAGATCGCGGCGAGGATGTCGTCTTCTCAGTGCCCAGTGGCAACTTCGGAGACCTCATGGGCGGGCTGTTGGCCATGAAGATGGGGCTGCCTGCGCAGAGGTTCGTGGTGGCCACAAACGAGAACGATGAGTTCCCGCGCTTCATGCAGACAGGTGTCTACGAGCCCATCCGGCCAAGCAAGAACTGCATATCCAATGCCATGAACGTAGGTCACCCCAGCAATCTCGCTCGCTTATTCTGTCTTTACGGCGGGCAGATGGATGAGACAGGCCATGTGAGCAAAGCGCCTGACATGAATGCGATGAGAAAGGACCTCTATGCTGTCTCGGTGACAGACGAGGAGACGCGCAGGACAATCAAGGAGGCATACAGCAAGCATAAGGTGCTCTTGGAGCCGCATGGAGCCGTGGCCTGGGCGGGGCTATTGAGGTATCTGAAGGAGTGCGGCGACTATAGCCCCTGCATCTCGCTGGAGACTGCCGATCCTGCAAAATTCCCGGAGGAGATAGTGCGGACTACCGGCATAACCCCGCCTCTTCCGCCGGCTATGGCCCGGCTGGATGAATTGGCTGAGAAATATGATAGGATCGACGGCCAGTACGCCTCTCTTAAGGACTACCTGAAGCGATTCGTTTAAGGCGAAATGACGGGGTGAATAGACAATGTCTCGGATAAGTGAGGGCATATTCTTCGATGATATCGGCAGCTTTCCTCTGCCTAAAGGTGTCAGGGTAACGGACCTATCTCGCGACGGATATTTGGATTTAGTGCGCGATGTCCTGGCACAAAAGCGCCGGGCTGGGGTTCAGATACCAACTTATCCCCAGTTTCGGGATATGATCCGCATGTTCATGGATGAGATAGAAAATCCGGACAATGCAGAAAGCCCTTACTTGATCAAAAGGAAGAACGCGAAGATTATGGAGCTCGATGCGGTTTCGGCAGGACAGGATGTGCGGGTCTGCGTCACCGGTCCGGTCGAGCTTTATGTCTCCGTCTTTGGTGCGACCCGTTACACAGATATCCTCAATTACCTGGCCGAGAGCGTGGCCCGGTTTCTGGCCGAGGCGAGGGCTGAGAAAAAGATGTCTGTGGCATCATTGGACGAGCCGAGCCTGGGCCTGAACTCCAACATCATCTTCTCAGATGACGAGATTCAGCAGGCACTGCAGATTGCAAGTGCGCCCTGCCGGGGCATGGATTGTGAGATCCACCTGCACTCTCCGCTTTATGCCGAGGCATCAGCTCGCGTTGCCGGAATCAACATCGTGGGAATTGAGTCTGCGTCCCATCCGGATTATCTGCAGCTCATCGACAGACGGGTCCTGGAAGAGACCGACAGTTACCTCCGGGCGGGAATAGCCCGAACAGATATTCTCTCGCTATCTGCCGGCTTAAATGAAATGTTAGGAACCAATCTATGGGATGACATCCCTCGCCTGGAGCGGGAGATATTCAAGGCGGAATCTCCAGAGATCATGAGAAAAAGGCTGGACCGGGCCTATCTTCAATTCGGGGATCGCCTGAGGGCGACGGGCCCGGATTGTGGCCTTGGTTCCTGGCCTAGCCAGGAGATGGCGAGCAGGTTACTTGCAAACTGTGCTGCTGCAGTGAGATCGTTCCAGCAGGATATCAGATCAATCTGAGAACAAAATCCAAACACTCCTGATAATAAATGTAGAACGAAAGAGCCGCGAATGGATTTCGTCTATTTTTTCTGATGCAATTTGCTATATTACCGCTAACTATACAAGAGGTAGCTTCCCAAATATAAATATCGATGTATCAAATAAACATATTCAAACATTTAGCATAATTCTGGAGATATCTCCTGATCTAAGTGGCTATGCATAAATATTCTATCTATTCAGTTACTGATCTCAGTATATCTAATTAAGGATTACTATGATTACCATTATCTATAAATATTTTAAGAGCATTAGTAAGTTTCATGAAGCTGAGGGTAGTGAGTTCTAAAAAGGAGATCACCGACTTAAACAGGAATGAGCAATTGGTTCATCTGGCATTTAGAGCCTCAAACATGGATGTGATGAACCTGGTTCAGTCCTGTCCGCGCCTGCGGGCGGTGCAGATACCTCCGTCTTACCATGAGACCATGTCCAAGGCAGCCCAGCAATTCCTGGAGATTCAGGGAGTTCAGCTCTTGCGTGGTGATGTGTGGGGCCACAGGAAGGATATCGATGAGTATTACGCCATAGGCGATAAGATTGTTGGCAGGATTAACAGCCTGATGGCAGAGGGCAACAGCATCGAGGATACCGTCAAGAAATTGCAGAGGGAGACCAAGCTCTCAGAGGACCTGATCAGATACATCTTGAAGGAGCAGGTAATGGCATAGAGCCGACAGACTTCAGAGGAGCCGGCGCTATGCCTCCCTCGCTTCGGATCACGTTTTCTTTGGATGGGTGCGGATTGACTTAGCACAGCGGGAGCTTTTTCCTGAGTGTTGGTGGAAATCTTCATCTGGTTAGTTGCTCAGTACCTGTCCTTGAAATGACTCCATTGAATGGTTGGGATGGGCCTGATTGCATTGACGAAGGACTTTTCCGCTACTCTAGGTACCTGTCGTGGATAAGGCTGTACATCGAGATAGAAGGCGACGAATTTCGCGGGGGCATCTGCGGCACATCCGACGATATCGAGATTGTGCGTGAAGAGGGAAAGTGGATGCGCTATGCCACCAGTCCCGCCTGGACGGCAGCAGGTGAGCCGGTGCTGCTCTTGCGCGGATACACCACCTGGGAAATGGTCTACGAACGAATCTCAGAGGGCGTGCCCCTGGATGAGGAGATAGAGACCATTGAGGGTCTGGCCCTCTGCCTTGAGAGGTGCGCACAATAGGATTTAACACAGATTCTAAAAATTATATACTAATCATATTAATTAGGGTTGAAAAAAAAATGGCGGATCTGCTCCTCACAGCTCCGGATACACGAAGTCTCTCCCATTCTGCTCCTCCAGACCCATGAAGTTCAGGTATTCTCCATAGACTTTTTCTGCATCCAATCCGATTTCCGGGTGCAGAATATTTGCTAGCCGCTCTAAGCCGGCAACGCTATCGAGGCCAAAGAGGGTGGGAGCGGACATGATATAGACCTGGTTGTTCTTTATCGCAGTTATGTTATCTGCTCCGGGTCTGCTCATGATCTCGTCTCTCTTCTCCTTGAGCGTGGTTGAATCATTGCCTGAAGACAGGCTCCATCCTGGCAGGCCGTCGGCAGACTTGAGGTAATCAGTCCTGATGATTATGTCAGGATTCTCTGTTACCACCCACTCCCAGTCAACCTTGGGATAGGCCTCGTCCTTATCCATGATGTTCTCTCCTCCGGCCTTGTCCAGGAGCATTCCCGACCCGGATTGCTTGCCAAATGTTGTGATCTCTCCGAGACCCTTCGAGCTGCCCTCAATGTAGACTCTGGGATGGTCCAGTCCGGCCACCGCGGTCTCAACCTCAGCCATCCGGCTGTCGTGCCAGTTTAGGATCTCCTCGGCTTGCTTCTCCTTGCCCAGAATTGATCCGAGCAGAGTCATCTCCCGGCTCATGTTCTCAGCCTTGTAAAAGTCAAGTCCCAGGGCGGGAATATCGCCTACTGCTTCCAGATTCTTTGAGACTGCTTCCACGCCATTTGGCTTTCCAGGATAGACGTAGCCTATCACTATGAGATCTGTGCTCTTCTCCTGGCTGCCATTTGCTGCCAGAGAACCTATCATCTCATAATCAATCTCTGTCCAGGTGCCAATTGATGTGCGATCTTTAAGGCCTGCGAACTCGTAAGCGTCCTTTATTCCTTCAGCCAGGCCCACGATCGTATCTGAGGCCCCCAGAGCAGCAACAGCTTCTGCAGCATCAGTGTTCAAGACAATGACCCTCTGCACCTGTGAAGGGAGGACTACCTCCCGTCCTGCTGAGTCGGTTACTGTCATGGGATATTTCGAGTCATCCGCGCCTGCACCTACTGCAATAAAGATGCCTAAAGACATCAACGCGGCAATTATTGAATACATGCTTATCTTCAAATTTCCTACCTCCTATCTACTTAATTATCCATCCATTAGGATAAATTTCATTGACTCTATTTCCAGAGTTTGTATGCTATCATTGATTGTCAAAAGCTATTTAATGCTATTGCATTGTAACATAATCATATGAAATCATATAACAGTGCTGATAGTATTATTAAAGATTCAAGCATTAAATATTCAAGCTTAATGGGGCTGATAAAACGCAACCTGATGAGCTGGATTTGAATGAGAAGATCTGGCTTCAATGGCCCAGAAGATCAGGGAGGAGACCAGGAAAAAAGCCAGAGCGGCGCAATGATTTGGCAGATTGATGCTGATTGATATTCTCGTCGAGGCGTTGGATGCGACAGCGTCCACCATGAGCAGCGTATTTCTGATGCTCTTTGTCACCGGCTTATTGATGGAGATGGGACTCTTTCATCGCATCTCATATCTCGCCAGACCTCTGACCAGAGCATCTCGGTTGCCTGCCATCTCGGCCTCGACTTTCATCATCAGCCTGGGATCGCTTCTGGCAGCCAATTCTATGACTGCCAGGCTGAAAGAGGATGGGCATATCACAGAGCGTCAGGCATTTTTCAGCGCACTGATGAACACGGTTCCTGTCTATTTTCGGGAGTTTTTTACTTACCAATTGGCCTTTGTCATTCCAGTTTTGGGCCTGATCGTAGGCGGAGCCTATGCAGTCATATTCACAGCGACCGGCATCATCAAGCTGCTGATAATTGTAACACTAGGCAGAAAATATTTGATTGCTGACTCAAATTCAACCGATTTGACTGTCAAGCCTCCGCCAAAAAAAGGTATCTTGAGGGCGGCAAAATCCTCAATAATCCGTGAGATACCATTATTTATGCGAATGGCCGGCATATTTTTCGTCGTCACCTTCGGAGTGCTTTATCTCAATGATAACGGTTATTTGTCTTCACTGGATGCAGCCTTCCTTGCCCAGTTCTTCCACGTCCCTTCCGAGACCATAGTACCTCTGGCAGTATTTGCTGCAAGCCCCAAGGCTGGAATGGCAATTCTCGGCCCAATGGTGCAAGACGGCGGTCTTTCTGAGATCAAAGCCCTGATAGTCCTGATGTTGGGGAGCATGTTCATGCTTCCTTTCATTGCCATCAGATCGCAGATACCCACATATTCCTCGGTCTTCGGCATTCGCATGGGAGTCTCGCTGGTGGCTATCTCCACAACAATCAGCATTCTGATCAGATTCCTGGCATTATGCCTTTTGTTAATGATGAACTGATCTATGATGCAAGACGAAAATCTGGCTTTAGTGGAGTTTACAGGTAGCAGGATGAAATAGCTTTATATTTTGGCCGACTATCCTTCATCAGAGGTAGGACAAAGTGAGATGTAACACATTTTTCAGAAGTTCTATCCTGGTAATAGCGATTATCATTGCCACTTTAGACGCAAACTGCCAGATTCAAGGTCTCCTCGGGCAGGATGGCAGCAAAGATGAAACACCAAGAGAAGCCTATAACCTCTTGCTGAACACTTCGCTTGAGATGGGCTATCTCGACATGATGATATCTCTCTCTGATTGGGATCAGGGCATTTTGATGCCGCCAAACGCAATTGATTATCGAGCGAAGGCACAGAGTTATCTGACGGATCTTGAAAATAAAAAAGAAATCGACCCTGAATTTGGCAGGCTTCTTTTGATTGCTGATAATGGCAACAACTGGTCGATGGTCGAAGCCGCTAACCTCAGACGCTGGAATCGCGATCATGATAAACGCGTAAAACTGCCGGCAGATTTTGCTGCCCGGGAGTCCGAGATGGCTTCTTTGGCCCAGGCCGCATGGCAAGAAGCAAGAGAGAATGACGATTACTCAATATTCAAGCCCCATCTGAAGAATATGGTCGAGCTAAATCGGGAAAAGATCGGATATTGGGGCTATGAGCAACATCCTTATGATGCTCTTTTAGATGATTTCATGCCAGGCATGACTGTCGCCAAGTGCGACAGACTCTTTGGTTTTATCAAACCTCCCATCGTCCAGCTGATAAAGGAGATAATGGCTTCCAACCAGACCGCTCCAAAGAATATCTATGGTTGTGCAATTTATCTCGCTGACAAGCAAGAAGAGCTTACGAAGAATATGACAATATCTATGGGCTACGATTCTGGTTCAGGGCTAATGATAGAGACCAATTGGCATCCAAATACTTATGTCATTGGCGCACATGATGTCAGGACCAGCATCAGGTATGATGAAGGCGATCCGGAAAAAGCAATAGCATCGGCGATGCATGAAAGCGGACATGCAATTGCTGCTCAGAAGATCCCTGATGAATATTATGGGATGCCGATAGGCACCGAGCCGGGCACGGATATGGCCGAGGCCGAGTCGAGGCTGTTTGAGAACAACCTGGGTCGGAGCAGAGCCTTCTGGCAGTTCTGGCTGCCTCAGATGAAAAAGGAGTTCGAGCCGGAGATGGATAACGTATCTCTTGATGATATTTACTTGCACATCAATAGGCTAAATCTGGGCCCAATCCGCACCGATGCTGACGAGCTGTCTTACATTCTCCATGTTATCATCCGCTACGAGATCGAGCGTGACCTTTTTGGTGGAAATATAAGTGTAGACGACCTGCCAGCAATATGGAATCAGAAGTATAATGAGTATTTGGGCATAAACATCACAGATGACAATGAAGGTGTTCTCCAGGATGATCATTGGGCTTCAGGATACTTTGGCTATTTCCCAGCTTATGCTATCGGTTCGATGAACGCAGCTCAGTTGGAGGCAGCCATGAGAAGAGATTATCCAGATCTCGATCAGAGTTTCGCTTCAGGCAACTTTTCAATACCCGTCGCATGGATGCAAGAACATGTATACAAATACGGTGCCATCTATGATACGCCTGAGCTTATGAAGATGGCAACAGGAAATGAGACTCAAGCCTATGATTTCCTGAATTACTTGGACAACAAGTATAAGAGGATATACAATCTTAAATGAAACAGAATGCATGATAGATGCCGAGTGTGAATGATCATGAAAGCAATAGGAATCGTGGGAAGTCCAAGAAAGAACGGCAATGTCGATACATTAGTTCAGACCGTATTGGATGGAGCCCTGGATGCAGGCTATCAGATCGCTAAATATAACCTCAATGAGATGAAATACTCTGGCTGCCAAGCTTGTGGCTACTGCAAAAGCCATGATCACTGCCGACTGGATGATGATGTCTCAAAGCTGTTAAAAGACATAGCAGAAGCAGATGCAGTTATATTTGGGTCGCCAATATATTTCTACCTGTTCACCGGGCAATTCAAGCTCATGGAAGATAGGATGTATTCATTGATTGATGAGCAATTTAACTCTCGCTTGAGACCTGGAAAGAAAGCCATAATCGTAACAAGTCAAGGCAACCCGGACCTGACTTTATTTGAACGAGCGGCTACGGATTTTGCAGGGATATTGAAGGTCCTCGGATTTGACGTCAAAGAGATTATTCGCATGGAAAAGGGCGGCGCACCGGATGCAGTTCTCGAAAGAAAAGACCTTTTGGATAAAGCGAGGTCTGCTGGATTGGCCCTCTGAATGCTGACAAAAAAATAGGGAGTGAAAGACATAGCCCGGCTCGCTGTGTCTTCCTCTCGCGGTTGGATTGGAGCCGTAGGGCGAAAAGCGGAGTATTGTGGGTGGATGTAATGCAAGAGCCAGATAATATTGAATTGCAGCCATTGACAGAAGACGATATCGGACCGTTGACCAAGATAATGACCAGGGCTTTTGACCATGATACCAAGATCCATCTCGGCGAGGAGAGAGGCGGTCCTGATGGGTATGATGACGGGCGGTTCTTGAAAAAATGGGGGCTGAACTCACCCACTAAATCATTCAAGGTCTTTCAAAACGGGATACTTATCGGCGGGGTTATCGTCTGGATCAGAGAAAACGGAAAAAACTATCTGGGAACGATTTTTATCGACCCTCCATTCCAGGGAAAAGGAATCGGGACGAAGATATGGGGATTGATCGAATCTGCGTTTCCTGATGCTAAATCATGGATGACTGATACACCTGGATTCTCAAAGAGGAATCATCACTTCTATGTCCATAAATTAGGGTTTACGATCATCAGGATCAATAATCCTGGGAAACAAAAGGAGGAAGTGTTCATTTTTGAGAAGAAAATGCAATAATAGCATATCAAGTCTCAGGCAGGACAGCGCCGATCCACAGCGTCCCAGTAAGGGGAGCCTGTCACCGTAGTGAAGGCCTGATCCTGCCCGAAGCTCGACATTCAGCCGGGCTAGAAGGAGGCACCTGCGCTGGATTCTTTCACAGCGTCCATATTGCCGGAACCCGTTATCGTTGGGCCAGTGCTTGCCCTTTTGCCCATAGCCGCACCACCTCATGTGCCCGACCGTGTATTGGCGTGAAACCCTCAGGCAAATTACTGCGCCGATTAAGGCGCGCAACTTTAAGATCTTGCCCTTGTAATTAGTCTCACAGGCTCGTCA
Organism: uncultured Methanotrichaceae archaeon; assembly: GCA_964518035.1. Lineage (GTDB taxonomy): Archaea > Halobacteriota > Methanosarcinia > Methanotrichales > Methanotrichaceae > Methanothrix. The sequence goes on from CAZFFD010000032.1 coordinate 26,993, forward strand.
AACCCGAACGCATCGCCTCGACGGCATGCGTCTCCAGTACCCAAGGAGTTGAGATTCTCCGGCCCTAGGATCCGGCAGCGTGCTGCCCCACGGAGGAGCAAACACATATTCTCCCTGTCATTAGAGCATTATCGGATGCGTTAAGCCCACGGCACGCCCGCCACCCTGCATGGCATGAAGCGGCAAACTATCTATATATTCGTTATAGATATTTGTAGTTTGCGGTCAAGCTTGAAAGCTTCCTGGTGATCGAGTGCTATTGCCCGTATTCCTGCTCTGCGAGCATGTTTTCACCAGAATGATTGCATTTCGTCCGCTGCAATCAGATGCCGTCGATCTCTTGTTTATCCCACCAGATCTTGACCCTCATCGATGATCCGGGCAGCAGAAAAGCCCCGTCCTCCTCTCGCAGCGCTCCAACCAGATATTCTCTCA
>CAZFFD010000033.1:0-17685 GCA_964518035.1 uncultured Methanotrichaceae archaeon
AGAGGCGTTATGCGGTCCAGGATCGCCCTCAAGACTGCAGCTTCCTTTTCCAGGGCCTCCTTCTTGAGGTCAGTGATATAGCCGGCCAGGTATTCAACATCTCCGAGAGCTGCACACAGATCCGCGAGCTCTCCCTGTGGGCCGGATTTGGGTAAGAGAGCTGCCAGGCCATCCCCTTCAACAAGTGAGGCAGCCATTTCAGGCCACCCCCTTCTGGCAAAATTCAGCGTCGAGCTTCGCATAGATCTCTTTGATCTTGGTGATCATTTTAGTCTCATCAGGGCCAGCCAAAGAGACCTCAAAGGCATAGCCGCCCCGCTGACCGCGTTCGACCTTGATTCTAATTGGCTCCGGGAATGAGCCGCGGCCATGGAAACGCTCTACTTTTACAGCCATTTCAGGCCACCTCCGCAAGCGCCTTCCGGCCCGATTCCGTGAGATCGACAAAGACCTTGCCCTTTTCGCGGGTCCTATCCTGCTCCACAAGCCCTGCAGCGGCCATTTGACGTATCCTGGCGTAGAATTGAGACGCACGTCTGAGCTTGAAGTGCCGAAAAACATCGGCGATACATCGGCCTGGATGAGCTTTGATCTCTGCCAGAATAGCCCGGTCGATGCGATCCAGCCCCTCAAAGGCGTCAGGAGTTGAGGCGGCCATTTAGACCGCCTCGTTGCCATATTCGTTCCTGAGCTTGGTGTCAGCATCCCTAAGCACTGCCAGGATCTCATCCACATTTGAGCCGCTTGCGATGACCTCCCAATTGTAGTTGCGGCTCTTCTGGAGGCTGATCTTGATGGATGGCTTGTGGGGGTCGATCTTGGTTTCCATCTAAGCCACCACCTTGAGATCATCCTCTACCGGGCCATTGTGGCCTCCTGGCCATGTCGCAGCCGGCGCGATGCTGTCCTCTGTAGCCATCGGCGCGGTTGTCTTTGGCTGTGAGAAGTACTTTCTCGCGTGTTTACATGGCTGGCCAGGGTTGTAGGTAGCTGCCGGGCATGAGCAGGTCTTCGGCGTGACCACATAATAGGCGTCTTTCTTGTTATTCCTAACCAGAACCATCTCGCCTGAGAGCCGGTAAAAATCAGGCATCTCAGCGGGCTCCTGGCCGTGGTTATGGTAGGCTATCAACTGCTTTACGGCATCCCGGCTCTGAGTGACCGGGCTAGCTAATAGAATCTTGTTCAACACGTCTTTCCACCGAATACATAGTGCACCTTATTCTTATATAAAGATAATGGATGCACCCAGTAGGAAAAAGTATTTATCTTGCTGACGCGCTTTTTGTTATTATGCCGTTGAGAAAGATAGGGATAAGCGTAGATGAGAAGATCTATGAAGCCGTAAAAGGCGAAGTTGAAACAGGAGATTACAGAAATATTAGCCATTTCTTTGAAAAAGCTGCCAGACTATTGCTTGAATCAAGGATTAAGGAGAAAGGCCAAGGCCCTTGTGAAGCCCTGACCTCTTGAGCCCGGCTTTTTGGTGGAAAGACGCGCTCAAGTCATTCTCTGCGGCGCATTGAATGACACTGAAGTTATTTTCTTAGCATAAATCGCTTTCTAGCGCCTAAATTTACAGGTAACAAAGCGCCGAGGGTGGGATTCGAACCCACGATCTCCGGGGGAGAACAGGTTTAGCAAACCTGCGCCTTACCAGGCTAGGCAACCTCGACTTACCTCAACGACTTCGCAGTAGGGCTATTTAAATTCTGCGTTCGCCAGCCAGCAGAAGTACTGAATCATCTTTTTCCAGCATCATCACTCCACGCACGCCAGCAAATCCTTGCTAGTTATGATCCCCACCAAGGCTCCGCCTTTCATCACCGGCAGCCTCCGAATCCCGTGCTCACGCATCAGCCTCGCGGCCTCAGCTGTGGAGGCATCAAGATCGATGGTGACGAGCGGCCCCATAGTCATGATATCTCGGACAGCTACCCTTGCCGGATCCCGACCTTCGGCAAAGACCTTGAGAAAGACCTGGCTGGTTGTGACTATACCCAGGCACTCCTTGAGCAGCCCGTCCCCGGCAACAAGAACGCTGCCTTTTTTCAGAGAAGCCATCCGTTTTATGGCCTCAAGCACTGTTGCCTCCGGGCGAACAGTGACTATGGGATAGCTCATCAGATCTCTAACCTTCATATCGGCCCCAATCCAATAATAATGCGATTATTAGCAGATAAAGCTGATCCATTTTATTTGTTTCGAATACCCCGCAGCTCTGCTGCGGGGATGAGCATGAAACCGATTTAAGGTAGATATGTGTAATATGTATTGATGCTAGAATTGCGACAAGCAAGTCATTGTGTTTATAAAATTCGGTATCATATGGTGCTATGTATCAAATATAGGAAACAAATGCTATTAGATAATAGTAGAATCAATAAACTGAAAGAAATATTTTCTGAAATCGAACAGAGATATTGTTTTGAATTTGATGCAATAGGAACTGATGGTGACCATGTTCATGTTTTTGTAGGAGCTGCGCCTAAATATTCTCCGTCAAAAGTTATGCAAATTTTGAAGAGTATTGCTGCTAAACAGATGTTCAAAGCATTTCCCGAAATTAAGAAAGAACTTTGGGGTGGCGAATTTTGGAGTGATGGCGGATACATTGGTACCATTGGCGAGGGTGTAACTGCCGAGATAATTCGGGATTACATTGAACGACAGGGGACTTCGGAAGAAAAAGAAAGCTATAAGCAAATGAATCTAATGGATTTTAAATAACCTGGCGGCGGCGCCTTGCATGCCCCGCAGCTCTGCTGCGGGGTGCGCCGCCGCAATTTGACTGGAAGACAAAAAAAAAGAAATTGAGAACTGCCCGGCTTCAGAGCACTCCCCACTCAAGCTCCAGTGCAACCACCGGCTGCTCGAGTCCAAAGCTCTTCAGGACCAGAGGATGCATCTCGCCAAAGCATCCAATCCATCTCCCCTCAGCCATGAGATCCGCACCCCTTCCAGGAATCAGCGCCCCATCTTTGGATGGCACTATCTCTGCCTTAATCGCCAGCTCCCGCAAGACCGCGTCGGCCACAGAGCGAATCTCCGAGAAATTGGCGCCACTGTGGATGCAGGCAGCCGCCAGATTCATGTGCGTCCTTCTTGCAAGAACTACGTCTCCCGCGGCAAATATCCTCTGAGGCAGAGGATGATGCTGGTTCATGGCAAAGATCTCCAGAAGGCTTGAGAGAAGCGACGTGCGCAAAATGGTGTGCAGCTCGCTGATAGGATGCTTGACCCGCACTGCTGCGGCATACTCAGGCCCGCTCTCCCGCCTCATCCACTGGAAATGCATCTTTTCATTGGTGAGGGTGAATGGCATGGTCTCCAGATATCCGAGGCCCGCGAGAAGCTCGCGAATCTCGCCCTTCTTCACCTCCGAGGGATGGGCTCGACCTACAGTCACAGTCCTGGGAAGACGTGCCTCCAGCCGGTCAAAGCCATAGGCCTTGGCCGCGTCCTCGAAGATATCCCAGGAGTGCATTATGTCCGCCCGGTAGGCCGGAACCTGAACATGCACTACTCCGCCCTCGGCCCTCGCACCAAAACGCATCCTCTCCAGGCATTCGGCCAGCTCCTGAGCAGTCAGATCAAATCCTATGAGCCGGTTGGCCTCCTCTGCCCTGACTGTCCAGGCCGTGGGAGCAAGGTTCGGTGAGACGAAATCGCCCTCATTCCTCTTGACAAGAACGCTTTCAATCCTGCCGCCCCGCTCGGCCAGAGATGTCGCCACAATGTTGAGGGCTTTATGAACCATTCCGTCCATTCCAGTGACATCAATGAACAGGTCCTGCGTCTCTTCTGTGACTGACGTAAGCTCACCGTTGATGATGGGCGGGAACGAGAGCACCTGATCTTTGGCATCAACGATGAGCGGGAAACGATCGCAGCCCTTCAGGATGTGCCCATATCCTCGTCCCTTGGGATGCTTTTCCAGGATCTCATTCATGCTCATCTCCTCAGAATAGTCCAGCGGCACAAACTTTCTTTCAGGATCCTCGCCAAAGTATCTGAACGGCGGAGTCACGCGAGAGATGTCGTGCACGCCGATGGCCACCTTACGCCGGTTCCGGCCCAGACCCCAGTGTAGGTCCTCCTGAAGGCCCATGAGCGACTCAATGGCCTCGCTGGTAAAGGACAGACCACGGACCACCGCGCATCCAATTATTGGGCGCACCGCCTTTACCGACTCATCCACCTGCAAGACGACCGAACCCTTTTGAATGGGGTACTCCACGAGTCCTGTTTTGAGGCCCAAGAAGCCCTGCATGGCCCTGGCAACGCCCTCTACGCTGTATAGATCAGGCCTATCCGGGAAGAACTCCACATCCACATACTCCTTTTCCGCCCTCTTTCCGATATCTGCACCCATCATGGCCAGCCGGCCCATGATTGTCTCACGTGAGGCTCCAATCAGCCTCTCCATATCATCGTAATAAACTCTAACAACAGGCATGATCAATCCCTCAGAGCTTGATGCATACAGGCGTCTCGCGCAGCCACTCCAGGTCAGACTGATATAACAGCCTGAGGTCTTTGAGCCCAAGCTTGAGCATGGCAACCCTTGAGACTCCGAGCCCCCAGGCCAAAACGGGATGCTCGATGCCGAAGGGTGCGGTTACCTCTTTTCGGAAGACTCCAGCTCCGCCCAGCTCCACCCAGCCGAGGCCATCTATGAACACCTCCGGCTCAACCGAGGGCTCGGTGTAGGGGAAATACCCTGGCCTGAATCGAACTTCCTCAAATCCCATCTTGCTGTAAAACTCCTTCAAAATGCCCAGAAGATGAGAGAATGTCACATCTCTGTCCATGACGATTCCCTCGAGCTGCTCGAATTCAGGAGTATGAGTGGCGTCGATGGCCTCCCGCCGGTAGACACGATCTATTCCGAAAGCCTTGACAGGAGGCTCGAAATGCTCAGCCAGATACTTGATTGTCACTCCGGTTGTGTGCGTTCGCAAAACCTCCTGGCGGGCCACCTCCGGCTTCCAGACTCCGCCCCAGCCAAGGCTGTCGGCGCCTTTGCCTGACTCATGCATCTCTTTGACGCGAGTATAATCAGGAATGTCGGCCAGGCTGTCCAGATAGAATGTGTCCTGCATCTCTCTGGCGGGATGATCCTGGGGCTGGAAGAGGGCATCGAAGTTCCAGAAGCTGGACTGGACTATCTGGCCCTTGATCTCAACAAAACCCATCTCCAGCATGATCTCACGCATGAAATCGATGAGCCTCTGGTAAGGGTGCTTCTTGCCAGGATAGACCTTATCTGCAGCGAGGGTGACGTCGTATGGACGGATATGGTATAACTTGTCCTCTAGTTTTACATAGCTATCAGCTAATTTGCCTCCGAGTTCAATGCCCCATTCGCCTTTTTTTATGAGATCGGATGAGATCTGACCTATAACACCGTTGACAGCAATTGCGGATATTCTGTATGTTGCAGTTCTTTCAGTTTCTTTTATTCTCGAAATCCCCTCCGTCGTGATCTCATAGCGCCACTCCTTGCTCTTGGAGAATGCCACAAGTCCACGGCCCTTCAAATCAGCCAGACCCTTTTTGTCCAGCAGAGAGCTGCTCTTTGGCCCCCTAAGTTGCAGATCCTGCAAGATCTCCTCATCTTTGCCCCTGGCAGCTGGGCCCGCAGGCAGGATCGTTCCCTTTTCTATGGCTGCCCAGCCCTTCTTTCGAAGCCACCCAAGGCCAATCTTGTGGGCAGGATCCTTTAGCTCAGACATGGGTTTTCCTGAACCGATGGCGGAAAGCAAAATCCTCTCAGGCAGACCCTCTGAAGCATACTTTTTGCCCTCATCTGTAAGCGAGACTGCCTCCTCCACCGACTTGGTCACACCAATGAGGCCCTGCTCGCCCAAAGCATCAGCTAGGGCCCTCACAGCTTCGATCTTCATCTCCAGCTTTCCGGCAATTCTCTGAGGATCGGAATAACCTTCAGATATCGCCTTTAAAACTTTGACATCGTTTTCAGATAACATATTATCATCCCGCAACCAGGCCGATTAAGGGCAATCCTGCTAATGCCCTCTCGACCATTAAAAGAAAGAAAAGACCAGGTGGCCGAAGATGCCTGAAGCTAGCCTCTCCGGCTTCAATAGCCTGATTTGATGATTGACAATTGAGCATTTAACGATATTGTCAGGCACGGTTTTTCCGGTTAGATTTATGATTTATAAACCTGTCGAATCGCTCTCCAGTTCATCAAGGGCGCTCATCACGCCATCTACTGCCATCCCGAAGAACTTACGGCCCTTCTCAACCGTTGCCGGCCTGGGATTTCCCATAATGCCGTTTCCCATGAGATGGCGGACATCCCTCTGAATCAAAAAGCGAGGACGCACCGGGAAGTTCTTCTCAGGCAGTCCGTGGACCAGATCCGGGCGTATGACCATCATGAGAGAGGTCTCAACCTCGCCGGCGTGTCCGTCATGAGGAGTCTCGACAGCAGTGTTGTCTATGAGATCAAACAATGAGACCAGGCTCGCCCTGAAATCGCGCACTTCAACAGCCATCTGGCAGGCCTCTTCGAGGGCAGCCATGTGCAGGCCACCCGCGTGTCCTGTCAGAATCATGACTCGATTAAAGCCGCTATCAGCGAACGAGAACAGCAAATCCCGGACAAAGCCCCGCAGGGCATCATGCCCCACGGTGATGGTGCCGGGAAAACCCCGCGTGCTGCGACAGACTCCATAATAAAGAGGTGGAGCCAGGAAAACGCCACGCTCCCTGGCGACCGCCCGCGCCACCTCGATAGCCTGCACGGTGTCAGTGATCGTAGGCAGATGAGGACCATGCTCCTCTGTCGCCCCAATCGGCAGGATCACTGTCCGGGTCTCCCTCTGCCCAGCTTCGATCTCCGGCCAGCTCATCTCCTCCAAGAGCCTCATACTGTGATGACATCCCCCGCGAGTACGAACTCTTCGGGCACCTTCAGCTCGAAGGATTTGTCGCCCACAGTCAACGTGTAAGAGGTCATCGGCTTAGTATCGAAATTAGTGCCACCAGCAATTGGGCCTTCTGTAGAGTAAGGCAATACCAGTGTGAAGTGCCCGCTGGCATCACTGACGTTGGATTGCTGGTAGAGGAATGGCCGGTTCTCGTTGGTCATAATTGGAACTGACGCAGCGACCCGTGTTCCAGCCGGGGCAGCGCCGGAAACAACAGCTCCAGGCACATGCTCGAATGTCTTTACCAGCTTCTGACCGCTGCTGGTCACTGCAGTCTCCGACTCGTGCACCAGCCGGTAATGCTGAAGGGCTTCCAATGGGAAGGCAGAGTTGGCAGGACTCAGTGCTCCGATCTCGGCCTGATCTCCAGCATCCCGCCTCTCATCTACGTAAGCCTCCAATTCAGTCCGATTCCGGGTGATCTTGGGAGATTCGGTGAGCACAGGAACCGTGACACCATTTCCTGCGTCCATCGCGTGATAAGACAGACCAACACCGCTGTCGCCAGAGGTCTCGGTGCCATCGAAGAAATACAGGCGAGCTGCCATGGTCTTGAAGTAAGGCTCGCGCCAGATCTGAACCGGCACCCACTGATTGCCCTGCTCTTGATAGACTCCACCCATATATCGAGAGTTAGGAATGGAACTCCAGGCAGCCATTGCATGGAACTTGCCCACAGCCATTGGCTGATCGATCATCACATACTTGGTGTTCATGTACAATGTGCGATTGGAATCGAGAGCTTCAAGCACTTCTTCTGCCCGGCTCTCATTCTCAGCCAGGAAGAATGGTGAAGATCCCGGAATATTTTTGGTGGCGCTTCCTATTCCCTGCTGGAAAGGATTGGCATTGGGTATTCTGTGGCCAATGGTCTCGATGAGATGCCCATAGTCCCACCAGGACATTATGCCGTAAGCTGCATCCGGGTAGGCATACTTGCCTTCAGCAGACCGTACATACTTCTCGTAGAGATCCATTCCTGGGCTCGGCGTATTGTTCTGCAGCCAAGCTGTTGATGTGCGCCAATCCAGCTCCGGACCGCTTGTGCTGGCGGCCCATTCTTTGCTCCAGCTAATGCTTGGCATGAGGACCAATGCGAAAATCAGAATCGCTGCCACTATGATCTTGGAATTGGAGAGGATCAGCTTGGTCAGACCGCGTCCCGGATCACTTGATAGATCCACATCTAGATCTGCGTCCCTAACTCCGAACTTTTGCATCACCCATATTGCCAAAAAGCCTGTGAGAATAGCTACGTTCACTGCATAATAGTAGGTAAACCTATTCTGAGCCAGTGTCATGATGAGAATGATCAAAGACCAGATCAAGACGAATATATCTGCAGGCCTCTGAATCTTTAGGTTCCTGACTACGAGCACGACTAAAGCTATCAGGGCAAATGTGAAGGACGACAATAGGAAGGCCAGGTAAATGGCCATCATCGAGGTTGAGGTCGAATCCGGGCCATAACCGATGCCTGGAAACGACGTGATGACGCTTCCTACGGAAAATTGCCCCCCGCTTGAGAACAATGCAGAGGCCTCGCCAACTGTAGCCGCTCCGCCGGTCTTCTGCTGGAATATGGCAAACCCAGCCAGAAGCGGCTTGGTGAACTGGGGAAGGGCAATGTAGAGGAAGGCTGTCCCCAAAGCCACCAGCCCTGCCAATGATGCAGGATAGTAGTAACCTGAAAAGCCCTTCTCCTTAATGAACCTTGACAGGACGGAAATGAATACAGCTGCAACCACGCCCATGAGAAGAATCGTGGGCTGGAAGAGACTGTAGAGATAATGGTTGAATCCGTAATATGAATCCACAAAGGGAAGCACCAGCAGAGTTGCGACCAAAAAGGAAATGCTTGAAGTTATGGCCAGATACTCCACGTTCTTTCCCCTGATGTGGTCGAATATGCTCTGAACCAGTATGAAAAGCAGAATAATACCCTCGAAGAGAAATCCGGACGACCAGGCATCTATGTAGAGCCCGAGTGATATGCCTGCCAGGACGGAATATAGGAGGGGGCGCTTGAATGCAGACCAGTTTCTCTGCACAGCTGCAAAGCTCATGCTCTTGCCAGAATGCAGGGCAAGAAGCAGGAACATGATTGTGAGTGTGCTAAAGAGGATCTCTGCAGCATGGTGATCTGTAAATCCAAGTGTGGTGCGACTGAATAGCTGGCCGGGAAGAACGGCCACAATAAGCGCCGAGACAAGACCGCAGCTCTTGCCGAAGAGCTCCTTTCCGATGAAGTACACGGGAAAGACCAGAAGTGCGCCCATGACTGCTGGCATCAGCGCCCCTACAACCTCCACCAGATGATTGCTGGGGTGTCCCAGTCCGAATATATATGAGAATATGGTTATCGCCCAGCTCAGGAAGGGACCAAAATGAAGTGGCGTTCCATTAGGGAAATTGGTCATGGGATCGAAGAAGAGCCGTTGAAGGTTGATAACGGTGCCTTTGGCAAGCATCATATGATACCAGGAATCGGTCTCGCTGGAAAAGATGACGCCGCTTTCCGAGATAACCCGGCTCCAGGGAATGATGGCGCGCAGATAAAATGATAAGATCGCAGCTACGATCAATCCCGCGTATACATATAAATCACTATTCCGCCAAAATTCGGCATTATTCGCCGCCTTGGCCTTCTTTTCCAGGGAGACGGACGAGGCACTCCCCGGCTTTGCCTCATTTGGCTTCGCCGAGGCTTTTTTGCCGCGATCACCCTTATCAACAGATCTCTTAGACATCAAGGCCTACAGACAGTTCTATCCTCATAAACGTTTTGAATCATGAATGATATGATATGATTAGGAACTGATCTATATGGATAAAATACAGGACGTAAAAGGTCTGGGCGGAATGTTGAACGGATTTAGGGAACTTGTGAAGGAGGACAAAAAGATCCTATTCATCGGCTCTGCCGGATTTTGTACCCCATTCGCCCTATTTCTGAGCTATCCGGTGAGAGAAAAGGAGATGGCCTTTCTGCCCGGCCTGCACATGGATAAAGCCAGACGCATCAAGGCCACGGATTACGGAATGGAGCTGGCCGACGCGACTGATGCACAGGCAGATGTAGTCGTAATTCTTGGAGGCATGGCCATGCCCAAGATTGGCGTCAAGCCGGACGAGATGAAAGAGTTCCTTGGCAAAATAAGATACAAGAAGCTCATAGGCGTCTGTTTTATGTCCATATTTGAAAAAGCTGGGTGGTGCTCAGTCCTGCCCTTTGACTTCGTGATGAATATGATGCTTGAAGGCGATATCTCTCGCTAATATCTTTTTTTCAAAAACCAAAATGGGCCCGACGCGATTTGAACGCGTGACCTCACGGTTATCAGCCGTGCGCTCAACCTGGCTAAGCTACGGGCCCGATCCGCACTTTGCATTGATGATCCCATTTATAATTGTTTCCCTACTCACGCCAGCAGTCCAATTCCTGGCATAAAGCCGAATTCGAAATGAGACGCACTATTTTCCATATGCAGACAGAAAAAGACCACTGCTAAGTTCCTATTGGACCGGCTCAGGTCACGGCGCGGGCAATAGGACACGGATCTACGACAGACTTAAATCAATGCAAGAACGACCATAGTTCTGATAATTATGGAATCCTCCAAGGAAAAAGAAGCAGGAGACTTGACAGGGCTTTACGACCTGGCAATTCCTCTGAGCATGCCAGTAACCGTTATCCGCGAGCTGGTAGAGAACTTCGAGCTGGACCTGATCAGAAGGCCGGGAAAGATGGACATGACTGGAGAAGTGATGGACCGGGAGATATTGGTTTTGAGAGGAGACCTGGAGACCGTCAAAGCCGCTGAGAAGTACATGTTCGAAGCCCTGGATAAAAAACTGGCCGAGTGGGGTCGCAAGGATAAGGAAGAAAAATATAAAAAATACTATGAAGAACAGGCTGCTGCCCGGCTTAAGGAGCTGAAAGAGAATCCAGAGGCCGCCAGGGAATGGGATATAACCCCGACCCAGCAGTCGTCATAAGATCAGTCGATCATCACCCACTTGTTTTTTCCTTCCCATAGCTTGAGGGATACTAGCCGGACGGCGGTGCCATCCAGATCCTGAGCCAAATGATCGGATATCCAACGGGCTATCGTCTCAGCTGTGGGATTTGGCAGGATATCATTCAGGTAGCTGTGATCCAGCTCCTGCATGGCCTCTGCTATTATCCTTTTGAGCTGATAGAAATCCATGACGAAGCCGTCCTTGCCAACCTCGCCCTCAACCACGATCTCCACCTGGTAGGTGTGGCCATGCAGGCGGGCGCACTTGCCCTGATAGCCGGGCAGCAGGTGAGCTGCATCAAACTCGGTGACGACTCCAAGCTTCATTCGAGAGCCCTCCCCCGGCGTCTGTCGATATCATCCAGTTGATCCAGCATCTTTCGCAAAGCCGTTCGAACCGCATCGGAGAAGTTGACGAACTTTCGACCGTCTCCGACATGAGCCTGGACATCATCTATGATGTGCTGAGGTATTTCCACTGTGACCTTGGGCATATTATCCTCTGAAATGTTTTGCACCCCTTTAGCGGGATTCCTGAGGTATGCCCAGGAGAATATAATATTTATAGATTTGCTAAGATAACGGCATCTTCCGGCGCTCCGGCCAGCATCTTCAGGGCCTCAGCTTCCATGAAGTGCAAACTGGCAGGCACAATCAGGATATGCAGAGGCCCGCCGAAGTCATGGTTTTGCAGACGTGACAGAAGGTCCGCTTTTACTGTCGCGTCATCAGATCCCGCCCTGGCAATGCCTATGCCCAAAACCCCGGCAGGAAGCTTCACGTCAGAAGCATCCTGCATCTCCAAAAGGAGTGCCGCCCCCTCATTTGCCGTCATGTATTTCTCGACAGGTTCCCTCTGGATATCTAAGAAGAGCATGGTATGCAGATTGCGGCTGATGTTCTCCAGGAGGACCTGGTAGGGCGTCTCAGGGATTATGCGCTTGCCCCGCGAGACATAAGGAAAGGGAATGGTGGTGGACCGGCCGAAACGATAGTTTTGCAGGCCGGACAACCCTGATACTGCGGTCACAATCGATGAAGAGTGAATCACCCGGGTCTTGATGCCCATGCCGACCGCCCGCAGCCGAAGGTCCAGGTGAGTGGTGGAGACCATAGCGTCGCCTCCCACGAGGAAGGCCACGTTCAGGTCGCGAGCCTCCTCCAGCCAGGCAGGGTCCACTTCTACCTCAGATCTGCTGAGTTGATGGACCTTCTTACCATAGAACTCTTCCAGACGCGTAAGCGTTGTTCCCATCAGCCGAGAGGTATAAAACTCAGCATAAACCCTATCTGCAGAAGCGACAGCATCCAGGCCTTTGACGGATATGTCCCGCTCATCATAGAGCCCGAGGCCAATGAAGGTGAGCATGGCAATTTTCTCATCCGCTCCAGTTTAAAAACGCTCCTGCCTCCCTTACGTCAAGTCTATATGCCAATTGGGCTGCAATAGAGTATCATGATTGGCAGGGCAACTCAAGTGGTGGATTGCCGGGAGAGCATGGGCCTGGCCAAGGGCGGTGGCCTGGCTCAAAGGGGTACGCTCTCCGAGGCGACGAAGCCGGATGTGATCGCCATAGCCATGTCTCCGGGGAGACGTCACATCACCAAACCGGTTTGCGAGATGACCTATGGGCTACGCCGCGAGGGAATTCAGACAAGCGTGCTGGTCTTGGAGGCAGGAACAGGAGTTCCTGAGAGCTTTCCTCAAGCCTCGCGAGGCTATGGCCCGACCTTCGGGCTGAATGAGAGGGAGCTGGAGCAGATCGCACGTCATAAGATTGCCGTCTTGCATCTGGGCAATGTGCGCTCCCATGTCATATTCAAGGCAAAAGAGATCCTGTCTCAGGTGGATATACCTGCGGTCGTAGTTGCCCAGTGCCCTATGGATATGGAGGACTTTGCCCGCGAGGGGATAAAGACCAGCGCCGTCAAGCCCCCTCATCAGAAGACTGAGACTAAGGGCGAGGTAGTGGACATAGTAACCGGCATTACCCGCGGAGCTACCTGTACCAGAGTGAAGCTCAACACCCTGGCCAAGGTCCTGAACAAGCACCTGGCGGAGATCAATGCCCGTGAGGCAGAAGAAGCTCTAAGCAAAAAGAAAAAGAAGTAGTCTTCATCAGACGAAGACGATTAATACTATTTTCCCGAAAGGCTGGACTTGATGAAGCTCGTTGTTCTCTTAGGCGACGGCATGGCCGACCTGCCGATCGAGGCCCTGCAGGGCAGGACGCCCTTGCAGACGGCGAAGAAGCCAAACATGGATCGGCTGGCGAAGCAGGGCAGAAGCGGTCTCGCTCAGACTGTGCCGGATGGATTTCCTCCGGGAAGCGATGTGGCAAACCTCTCCGTCATGGGTTATGCGCCATCCAGGCACTACACGGGTCGCGCGCCCCTGGAGGCAGCTGCCATGGATGTGCAGCTTGGCGCAGCTGACATTGCCTTCCGCTGCAATTTTGTGACCATCGAGAAAGGTATCATGCAGGACTACAGCGCAGGGCATATCAGCACTGAAGAGGGCCGCGAGCTGATCGAGGCCCTCGCCCCGCTCATGCCGGAGAGAAAGCTTTACGCAGGTGTAAGCTACCGAAACCTGCTCGTCCTCAAGGCCGGGGCGAAGGCTGTCTGCACACCGCCCCACGACATCAGCGACCAGCCTGTGGCCTCGCATTTGCCCAGCGGCCCGGACGCCGAGCTTCTCATAAGTCTGATGGAAGCGGCAGAACCGGTTCTGGCCAACCATCCCGTGAACTTGAATCGCATAGCTGCAGGAAAGCGCCCGGCCAACGCCATCTGGCTTTGGGGACAGGGGCCTGCTCCAACCATGCCCAGCTTCGCCGAGAAGTACATGCTCGAGGGAGCCATGATCTCTGCAGTGGATCTCCTCAAGGGAATCGGCAGGTACGCGGGGCTGGAGGTCATCGACGTGGCCGGAGCTACCGGCAACATCGACACCAACTACGAAGGAAAAGTTGAGGCGGCCCTGCAGGCTTTAGAGCGCCTGGACTTCGTGTATCTGCACATCGAGGCGCCTGACGAGGCGGGACACGAGGGAGACACGGCACTGAAGGTCAGGGCCATTGAGCTATTCGACGAAAAGGTGGTAGGTCCCGTGATAAAAGGCCTGGATGAGAGCGGCCAGGACTGGCGGGTGCTTCTTCTGCCTGACCACGCCACCCCGATTTCCATCAAGACGCACAGCCGAGATCCGGTGCCGTTCACAATTGCAGGCACTGGCGTGCAACCGGACGGAGTAGAGAGGTTTGATGAGACAGCGGCGCGGCAGGGTGGCTACGGGCGAGTGCAGGCGACGGAACTGGTGGGGATGATGAAGGAGGGAATATGAGGAGAGCAACGTTGGATCTGCGTGGATGTGCACCTCACACTCCTTATTCACACTGATTTGCAGGCACTTATTATCGCAACATTGATGTTCACAATATTTATATTTTTGTAGATAGATATATGTAAAGAGTCGAAATTGTGATTGATATTCGAAAAAATGCCATTAGGCAAATAAATCAGTCGTATTATTTTTATATAATCTTGCACGAGAGTACCATTAAAAACCACGTCCACTTATTAATATCAAAATAGTTATATAAATTGACATCATTGAAACTATAAATTGCCTTGATATATGCGGGCCTGGAAATTCCAGTGAAAAACAAAAAAATAAAAAACTGTCATAGATCTCCCAAATACATAAAGATGCACCACGAGAGACCAATACTATAGCAAGAATCATATATCAGAGAGGAGTATAACTATTACAAAAGTATTGGTCGAAATTGGAGGGACCAAAGATGAAGAATGATAGAATGAGAACGATTAAACGCACGGCATTATTGACGTTGATCGCGCTAATTTGTGCGTCCCTAGCGTCAGGTCTTGAAATCACAGCTTCAACAGGAAACAATGGAAAGATCTCCTTAACAGGTGTACAATTTGGGGCTAATGTTAACGATTATGCAAGCGGACAGGTCCAATTAAATCCAGAAAGCTCAGATCTGTCTGATTCATTCTCTGGGACAGGTAGCTTGCCTTATAGCTACATAAGCAGGAGCGACTCGAAAGGAAATTATGTCGTTGCCTATAGAAGCGTCTCTGGTGTATCTGGCGTTACGACCTGGAACTATGATTGGAATACCTACACGCCGTATTCCTCTACTGCAGGATATGGCGTTGGCGCATGGCTCAGGTTCAACGTCAACAGGGCATATAGCTTCAAAGGAGGCAGCAAAGGACAGAACAAGGAAGGCGATTTCGCAAGCTCTTTTGCCCAGGGCAGTTCGTATTCCACTACCTCCTATTTGAGCAATATGTACACATATACATTTGCGTTCAGCAATGAGGTTTTCTCAAGGCTGTCTGCAGACTACGGAAGCGCAACGAAATACCTCTACTTCGACACGGCTTCGAGCAATAAGGAAGGAGAATCGTCCTATCATTGGATCGATGCATACGGTACATCCAGCAAAACTGCAAGGGTATACAGTCCATACATTGATGCCACTGCCAGAAAGACATATGCAGGCGTTTACGGACAGACCACAGGAGCATATGGTTCAAGCGCCATATTCCGCACACACACGCAAAACAAAGCCAAAATGATTGGACATGAAGGCACCTATTACACAGGCGGAGGCGATTTCGGAGTTAACATTAAAAATTACAATAAATTGTCCGGATCAGTCTTAGGTCAGTCGTATACCTCAAATGTCTACCTGTATCCGAGCACCAATGTGCCGTCTTACAGGAAAGCGTACCTGCTTGATCCATTCCGCTATGAATACGTGAACAAGCACGGCTACAAGGATTGGGGATCCGATTCGTTCTCTGCACTGATGAACAAGGGACATGCCGTCACATACTACTGGAATTCAGCAGTATCTCATTCCCGTGTAGGCGAGATGGACGACTATTATATCTCTGCAATCAAGGGACATATGGGACCAAATGCAATCGAGGTAACAAGGGCAGCAGATACGGATCGTGTCGTAACAGGAAGTGAGCTCAAGGCGATGTTCACCAAGACCAATGGCTTGACAATGCTTGCAGGATGCGAGTCGTTCAAGCCAGGTGCGAACAGTGCCTTGGCTAATGCTATCAAGAGCAAATCCTGGTTATCCGGAGGATATGATTATTCCGTCAACAGTAAAGGCAACAACCTGTACATGTCGAAATTCTTCAGCTACCTGACCAGTGGATACACGGCAAGGCAATCATCCACATATGCAACGAACTATGTACAATCCACACTGGGAGTTACTGCCAAGCCAATATGGACACCATCCACACATGACTTCAGGCTGCTGTAAACCGATGCTCCTGCGAAAGCAGGCATCCTTTTTTTGAAAAAAATATTTTTTGACGTCGCTAAAAAGAGCAAATGGTCTGGCTCAATACCCTCAAGCCATCATCCTGCGGATATCCTCATCAGGAGTACTGATCAGCTTGACGTCGTATTTGTCCACCAGGATCTTGAGCATATCGGCATTGATCCAGCCTGGCAGGATGGGACCCAGGTAGATTCCCTTGAGGCCTAGGGCGAAGAGCGACCAGAGGATGGCCACGGCCTTCTGTTCCATCCATGAGATCACCAGTGTAAGCGGCAGATCGTTTACAGCCACGCCGAAGAGGCCTGCTAATGCTTGGGCGACTTCGATGGCTACGATGGCATCGTTGCACTGGCCGAGGTCAATCAGCCGGGGAATGCCCTCGATATCTCCCATGTCGAGGTCGTTGAATCGGAACTTGCCGCAGGCGAGCGTGAGCACAACTGTATCCTTGGGAAGCTTTCTCACGAACTCCCGATAGTAGTCGGACTTCTTGAGTGGCGCGTCGCAGCCGCCAACCAGAAAGAACCTCTTGATCTTGCCCTGCTTCACGAGTTGTTTGATCTTGGCAGCGTGGGAGAGCAGCACTGGTGTGGAAAAGCCGGTGGTGAGCACACATTCTCCTGGGGCAAGAGGCAACTCAGGGAGGCTTTTCGCCTTGGCGATCACCTCGGTGTAGTCGTAGCCATCGATGTGCTTGACGCCAGGCAGATAGACGGGGCCTGTCGCAAACATGCGATCCCGGTACTCCTCCTTAGGGGGAAGGAAGCAGTTGGAGGTCCCGAGGATTGCCATTGGATACTCCATGAAGAGCTTTTTCTGGTCGAACCAGGCCCGGCCCAGGTTGCCTGCTAGATTCTTATACTTCCTAAGGCCGGGATAGCCATGGGCAGGCAGCATCTCTGAGTGGGTGTAAACGAATACGTCAGTTCCCTCCACCTGCTTTAGGAGCTGGTCAAGAGCGTGCAGATCATGGCCGGTGACAAGGATGCCGTGGCCTTTGACAGTGCCTGTTTTCACCTGAACTGGCGTCGGCTCGCCGAAGGTTTCTATATGTGCCTTTTTGAGCATCTTCATGGTCTTGATGTTCATCTCCCCGGCCTGTACGGCGAGCCTGAGGAACTCCTGGGGATCGAAGTTGACATTGGTGAGGGTCGAGAAGAAGCCACGTTCAATGAAGGCGTCCACCTCCGGGTCGGAATAGCCCAGCTCGCGGGCATGGTAGAGATAGGCGCTGATGCCCTTGATTGCGAAGAGCAGGTTGTCCTGCAGACGGGCTACGGTCGGCTCCTTTCCACAAACTCCTTTGATTGTGCAGCCTGTGCCTCCCGCTGTTTGGGAGCACTGGTAGCAGAACATGTC
>CAZFFD010000033.1:17785-26210 GCA_964518035.1 uncultured Methanotrichaceae archaeon
ACCGGCCCCGACATATAGTATATTATAGATACCAAGGTATTTAGCTTAGAACGTTTCTTTAAAGATACCATGCAGGAAGGATGCACGGTTAACCTGACAGTCAAGTACATCGCCAGAAAATGGACGATGCTCATTCTCCTGGAGCTTTACAAGGGGACAGGACACACCCGACGCTTCTCAGAGCTGAAGAGCTGTCTGTCCGGCATCACCCAGAAGGTGCTGTCTGCGCGGCTGAAGGAGCTTGAGAGAGAAGGCCTTGTAGAAAACCGGGTGGACAGCAGCATATTCCCTGTGAAAAGCGAGTACATCCTCACCAGGAGCGGTCTGGAGATAATCGAGATCATCAAGGATATGAAGCGCTGGGCCTTAAAATGGAAGATAGACAACATCGAGTGCGGCTGCCAGGACTGCAGCGAGTGCGTGCTGTGAGGGTATCCGAAATTGCGGAGAATTCAAAAATATAAAATCTACTAACTCACGGATGGAACGATCCCCAATTGTTGCATCAGCCCTAGAAGATTGGCTTCGCCCCACAGCTCTGCAACCCTGCCGTCTTCGATGCAAAATATCTCGATCCCAGTCATTGTTATGCTCTTGCCCGTAGCCGGCAGGCCCATGAATGCACCCTGATGAACGCCCCGAGCAGTAAAGCGGACGGCGACCCGGTCTCCCTCAGCCACAATATCATCGAGAGTGACATCGAGATGCTCAAAGGCAGCCCGACAGGCCGAGATTATCTCGTTCATCCCTTGAATGCCGGGAGATGAAGCAAGAGGCACATGCAGGACCAAGTTCGAGGACAAAAGCTCATCTGCAGATTTCAGATCTCCACCTGACGGCCCCACTGAGAAGAAACGTCGGACAAGTGCAACATCCTCCTCTTATAGCTTAGCCACCATTTCACTCACAACATCCTGGTGGCCTCTTTAGGGCGTTGCGTCTTCACGACAAGGATGCGCACAGGGCCACCGCTCTCGTTGATCCAGCGATGGGCAATCCTGGCCGGGCTCTCAACCAGCGTGTCTCTTACGACCTCTTGCCTTTCCTCGCCGATCTCCACCACACCTCTGCCCTCAAGCACATAGAAGACCACATCCACCGGGGTGATGTGCTTTTTTAGGGCTTCTCCCGGCAGAAGAGTGATATGCACCACCTGAGCGTTCTCCTGGTCGCTTATGCTTCTAACATCCACGTTATGCGGATTGGGCTTGCTGGGTACGTCTTTTACCTGAACTATCCTCATATCAATCGCTCCCGAGTCTATTCAATATCAATGGACGCAAAGGTATAAAGAGAAGAGCGTTTCCGCAAAGATACCCCATAAAAAAAGTGACTTTTTTTGGCATAGAAAGGGGCGCAGAAATGGCCCCGTCCTATTTTCCTGCTGAGCAGGAGCTAATGCCTTCTGACCGGATACGGCTTTCTGGAGCTGGGCCCTGATCTTGGATAGCTCTCCAGCCTTGGGCCTCTTTGCATGGCCCTATGTCTGTTGGGTGTGGCGGGCTCTGCTGCTGCACCTACTGCAGTCTTTGCACTTTCTGAATGGTACTTGTGCGGCATGATTCCTATTTCGGCCCTCGTCAGCCGTTCAATGCTCCTCAGGATATTTCGCTCCTCTGCAGCACAAAACGAGTATGCCTTTCCTGCGGCTCCGGCTCGCCCGGTCCTGCCGATACGGTGAACATAGCTCTCAGGCTCGTTGGGAAGGTCGAAGTTTATGACATGGGATATATCATTTACATCAATTCCCCTTGCGGCGATATCAGTAGCCACAAGCACCCGCAGCCTGCCTGACTTGAAGTCATGCATGGCCTTTGTGCGCTGGTTTTGCGACTTGTTGCCGTGAATTGCATCAGCATTGATATGATTCTTGGAAAGCATCCCAGCTAGCTTGTCTGCTCGGTGCTTTGTTCGGGTGAAGATCAGGGCGCGCCCTACCTCCTCCTTCTGGAGAAGCCCCTCTAAGAGCGAATACTTGTTGTTCTGATCCACAAAGAATACCTTCTGCTCGATGCACTCCAGAGTGCTGGCCTGTGGGGCAGCCTCGACTTTCACTGGATCGGAAAGAAGCTTCTCAGCAAACTCACCGGTCTGCCGGGACATTGTTGCAGAGAAGAAGAGAGACTGATGCTTTGCCGGCAGAGCCGCGACTATCTTTCTCATGTCTTTGACAAAACCCATATCGAGCATTCGATCGATCTCATCCAAGACGAAGAAATCCACGCCTTTGAGCATGATGTATCCCTGGTTCATGAGGTCGAGAAGACGACCTGGAGTGGCCACCAGGACATCAACTCCTCTGGAGAGCATCCTGACCTGAGATCCCTGGTGAACTCCGCCGAAGATGACTGTATGCCGGAAGCGGAGGAACTGGCCGTAGACTGCAAAGCTCTGGTCGATTTGCGCAGCCAGCTCTCTTGTAGGTGCGAGCACGAGGGCGCGCGGGACTCCGGGCTTGGCTGGCCTGTTATCTTCTGAGATCTTTTGCAATATGGGCAGCACAAATGCTGCGGTCTTGCCCGTGCCCGTCTGGGCGATTCCCATCAGGTCTCTTCCATTCAATAGTGGTGGTATGGCCAGGTTTTGTATGGGTGTCGGATCGGTATATCCTTCCTCAGCCAGCGCTCGGCATAGGGGATCTATGATATTTAAGTTTCCAAATGACATTCTTGCCTCTTAATAGTGTTTAGTTTTTGGTCGTTGATTTGGCCGAAGTCCCATGATGCGAATCCGAATGGACAGATTCCGATATCTTTCTGGCAATAGGTCCGGCTCGGATGCAACTCACTATGGATAAACTGGCTGAGTCGTATCTTCTGTATTTTCTGAAGAGAGGCTTCAACCGGCTGCAGAGGCAATGGGGTAAGAATGCGGTTTAAGTTACGAAGAATTGATAGTATTATGATCAGATCCTTTTAATATCGCCCTGACAGCTTTGGGAGGCATCTTTTGCCTGTGCTTTGGGCAAGCATTCCTGGGAATATGCGAGGCCTCGGGTCCAATTGCAAGGAAAGCTACACTGCTTTTGCTCTAATCTTGAGCATATCACAGCTGCTCTTTCTCCCAGACCACCATTCAGGCCGTCTCTGCCGTTTCCAAATCTCATTTATTCCGCCAATTTATCGATTTCAAAGAATCGATATGCTGCAAAAACATCTCAACAAAATTCTGAATCAATGCAAATGAAGCCTTTTAAGTTGAGCGATGACAGACTATATAGCTGTCGGTCAAATCGATTACCCCGACACGATCTCAAAAGACGCCATTATGAGTGGAATTTGCGCCTCATATAGCCACATCAGACCTGAGCGTGGTGGCATCGTTTTACATAAACTCCACCTGAGACTTACATAGATATAGTTCAAAGATCGTTCTGTCTCATATTTATATATCGTTCAGAACCTAATTAGTGCTTGCCAGGATGGCGTAATCCAGGCAAATAGGTGATGATAAATGACGACTGCAGGGATATTTAGGTTCTCACTCGTGAGCCTTTGCATTGTGGCTTTCCTTGCTTCCTGTTTAGGGGTAAGCGTTGGCATGAGCTATCATAATCCTGGGAAAGATGCCGATCCTCAATCGGCACTGGACATAGCAGACCTTTATAAGGCAATGCAGGACCCGTATTCATATACCGGGCCTCAATCAGAACTTGACAGAGCGGTTGCACTTAAGGCAATTCAAAAATTGTATGGCAATGACGGTCCATTCACCCAGGATAACTGGGGATACTGGATGAACATATGGCTGAATGCTGAGTGAATTTGATGAGATCTCATTTTTTGCTTCAGCTCATCTTCGCGGATAATCCATCCAGATCATCAAGCACAAGATCCTGCAATCTGGGATACGACTCTTTTTGTATCGCAGAGACCTAAAGCTTTTTTGCGCAGGAGATCGTATCGACGCCGTGGAGGTTTGGTCAATGAAATTGCTAATTAGTATTATGCTTCTTTTATTATTCATGGGATTGGCGGAATCACTGCAAGTAGGAGGAACTACGGAAAAAGTGCTCACCCTTGGAAGCATATCCAGAACTGCTTTTGTTCAAGAAAACGTTTCAGATGAAACTAATATCACAAATCAGACCAATGCAACCCAAGGCAGTGGCGTGATTGACATAAAAAATCCTATGAGCGTAATTCCGGTTACAAATAAGATTAAGAGCACAACTATGCCCAATTCCATACAGGCTAACTCAATAGCATATAGGTTCACAACATAATTGCAATTGAGTGACACCAGTAGATCTGCTTGCAGGAGAATAACTGCCTTAGGGCTTAGAGGGCGCCGCTAAAAATATGAGAAGATATTGCTGGAAGATTCACTAAGAGGTCGATGATGAGCTATCTCGCGGAATCTTCCAGCCCAATTCTGTCTTCCAGTCGTCGTATTTGAATGAAGCTTTCAATCTGACCCTATATGCGACTATTTTTCCATCTCCGTCCAGCTTAACATCCAATTCCTTGACTTCAGCGATCCTTAGATTCCAAACCGATTTAGACGCCGCGGTGATTGCGTTTCTGGCAGCATCTTCCCAGCTAGTAGGAGACGATCCAACCAGCTCGATAACAGGATAAACGCTCTCATCCTTCATGCTGAATAATCTGGTCTCAATATTGAAATAATTTTCCAAACCTGTGATCTGCGATGAGAAAAACGAAGCGCCTTTATAATGGAATCTCACTGACAGGTATTCATGAAAGAAGTTTGTCGCTTTGCATTGATGTTTCTTGTCCTATTATCCACAGGCATATCTGCAGCAGAAGTTCCTGATCTGTTAGGGAAATGGAATGGTTCGTGGACCAGCTATGATGAAGGCCGAGGACTGCACACCATGACAGTAAATGAAAGCTTGGTTTTTAATTTTACAGAGCAGGAGAATCGTATCTTCGCAGGGAACCTCACAATCATCCTGGAAAACGAAATTGAGATGAATCAAGGTTTTGCCGGAGCCATCGGATTGGACAATAAAACGCTGCATATAACTGAGTTTGATAGGGGTTATGCCCAGGGAACAATCATATCAAACGATGAGATTGAGCTGATATACCTTGCAGACGGAGAGAATGCGTCGGTAGCTATTGATAGGCTTTATCGGATGAAAGAATAGTACCCGCGCGGGCATTCAATTTTGAGAAGTTCATTTCGCTTTGGGGCAGCTCCACCTGCGGTGTCATCGGCGTCAACTGGCTGCCCTGTACCTGAAATGAGTCGGACGGGCCGTTGGCTAAATGGCCCGCCTCATCGGTTCGCCAGGCCATCATCTCAATTTACGGATCTGAGAGATACTGAAGAATAAAAGGCGTTCCTGGGTAGTTGTTATCGATTGTTCCCAAAGAGAAATCCCTGCCAAAATAATATTGAGACGCATATTTTGGAACAACGATTCCATTCTGGTCGTTCATGATATGAGCGCCGATTGGATAGTACTGGAGCGCCACAGGAGAATAATACCGTTCCCTGGATAGAGAAACTGATTGGACCTTAGCAGGAACGACGATAACCGTATTCTGAATGATCGGACCCTGTGCAACACAGGGCACTGGACTCTCGACTTTAACCTTGGCAGGAATAACATCTATTGTCACAGAGTTGCTCTCTCTGCCACCTATGGAATAGGAGAACACATGTCTACCAAGGGTATCGAGATGGATGGGCAGACGATCGTAACCCTGCAAGAAATAGTTAAAGTCGCGAATGCTCCCGTCGGGATATCGACCACAAAGCGTGGCATCCCCCTCAATTCCCGGAAGCACCACCAGATAAACAGTTGATCCAATTGTTGCCTCAAGATTCTTGGTCCAGCCGCATGGACCATCAATCCGCAGCAGACTCCCATCTGTTCCCTGCACAGACATGCAACATAGCAGAAAAGCCGATAGCGATATTATGGCATATAGCCCGAATCTTTTCATGAACAATCCCCTCCATATGCGGATAGCATTCTAAGCAATAACCATATTTGTACCTCATACTATTTCAAAAATTAGGTCAACTATTAATTAAATAATGAACAGATAAAATAGAAAAATATATAAAAGGTTGGATCTGGAGAGATCGTTCCGATTTGCGACCTACACGCTGTAGATCACGCTGACATAGGCAGTGACCTTGACCATTCCTTCTGGGACATAATCATCTTCCCAAAAGCGATCCATCCTCGGAAACGACTCCATCCAGAGCATATGGTTCATTCTCCAGGGCCCGCCCCATCCAAAGCTCGGGCCAACATTGATATCTGGATACGTCGGCTCCTCGATTTGCATTGATTTCCCGAGAGTCAGCCCGTAGCTCGATGCATAATACTCTGCCTTGGCCTTGGCGTTTTCCATTGCCTTCTTCCGGGCCTGATCCACGGCATTCGTTGGATCGCTTAATTCGTAACCCAAAACGGTAGCCTTCGCACCTGCAGATTCTGCAGCATCAATCACCTTTTTGGTCTGGTTGGCATCACTGGTCAACAGCTTAATGACCATCTGCTCCTTGGCTGCATTGATTACCAGATCTTTGCAGGTTGTAGTATTGTTTATGGTATTGCATATCACCTTATGAGATGTTATGCGACCCCGGGATCTATCTGGCATTATCTCATCTTTCGTCACTCCTGCGGCCAAGAGGGCCTTCTCGGTCTGATTCAGGAGATCAGATGCGGCCTCTTCTGCAATGGAGAGGTTATCGCTACTATTTAGAGCATCAACTGCAATGATTGTAGTGTCTGTAGGAACCTGAACGGTGCCCGAACCGATTACTCGAAGCGAGCTGTCCTGAGCTGAAGCAGTAGCCGCAAAGAGAGCTAAAGCTACCAGCCAAATCAAGCAAATTAGCTTTGAACTCATCATTTCGCCCCCATTTGAGCTTCTCGATGATTGAAGAGCTAATTGGTATTGTCTCATCTGTATTCTCACCCCCAATTGCTCCAACTCAGTGTAGGCGCTGCTGAGGTATAAATGTTGGTGTTCCATATCTTGTAGAGGATATCTTCTGCAAAAATGTAAGGTTTACCCCCACCCCAGCACCCTAGCAGAATATATTTATCTGAGTTAAACATAACTATTAATGCTTCTAAAGGAGTCTGTTGCCCATTATGTTGAAATTGGCGGACCTTGTGGCAGGCAATGAGGATTGGTTGATGCACAAAGTCCTATCTTATGCTAAGGACTTTGGCTATACCATGTACACCTCGACATTAGCCGAAGCTTGGAGGGCCTCGATTTCCGGCTTATCTCAATCATTTTTACAGTGCCTGAAGCATGAATCGCGCGTGCAAGAGCTTCTACCTGACGAAGACTATGCCAAGGACCCTGTTGCAGCTTTTGGCATTATCGAGGCGAGGAGACACAGAGATCGTGGTGTAAGCTTAGGCATGTTCCTGGGACTGATGAAATACTACCGTCAAAGTTACATCGACCTGGTTGAGCATGCAGTCATAGGGCGCGAGGAAGAACGGCAATACTGCGCAATTGTCAATCGATTCTTTGACAGAATAGAGCTTGGCTTTTGCACTGAATGGAACAGTTTCAACGAGAACCAGACCCTTGCGGATCTGCAATACGCCAATCTCCGAATGACTAACGAGAAGAACAGGTATCTGACCATATTCGAGAGCATCAGTGACCCGATTATTATATTCAACAGAGAAAATCGGATAGAAAACATGAACCATTCGGCTTCAAAGCTGCTCTTGGGACATAGCGTCTCAGGACATGTTTACTATGATAGACAGGCAACTGACGAATCCTTACCCTGGATCGCCGAGGAGCTGTCCGCCTTTGATGCCCGCGGCCAAATGGAAGCTGTTTTCGAAAAGCTTATGCCTACTGAGAAGGGCATGCTCCTATTTCAGGTCAAGATCAAAAATATGCTCGATGTCAGCGAGAAGTTCAGCGGAAAGGTCGTCATACTCAACGATATCACAGAACGCAAGCATGCAGAGGGTGCATTGCGAGAGAGCGAGATGAGGCTGCGGACCATATTCGATACATCCAGCGCAGGAATCATCATCGTTGATACAGCAGGTCGCATCACTCAAGCCAACCAGCGGCTGGCGGAATTGTTTGCATGCCCACTGGAGAAGATGATCGGAAGGACATACCCGGAATTCGTCCATCCTGATGAACGCCCTGTTGGAACGAGCATCATGCAGGCGATGATGGAGAATCGGCTCGATACAGTCCATACAGAGCGACATTATCTACGTGATGACGGCAGCGATTTCTGGGGATATATGAACGGTCGCCGCATGGTAGGATCGAAGGGCGAGTTCATGGGATTGCTTGGCATTATCTCCGACATCAGCGATTACAAGCGGACAGAAGATGAGCTGCGCAGAAAGACTGCATTGTTTGAGGCTCAGGTGGAAGCCACATCGGACGGAATTCTGGTCGTGGATGATGAGGGACGGCGAATCATCACCAATCATAAG
>CAZFFD010000034.1:0-22715 GCA_964518035.1 uncultured Methanotrichaceae archaeon
ACACAATCTCTGCAAAACGCTAGAAGCTCCGCCCTTTAGGGCGGGGAGTGTTCACTGGCCCCGCGAACAATAAATGTTTTTTCAGCGTGAATTCAGGAAAATATTGGCTCTTACTGTTCTGTATTTTAAACAAAACCAAAATAGCACAATTTATAGTCAATGGAACCTTCCTGCGCTTTTAATCTTTTTTTGTCCCATAATCCGTACCTAAGAGAACCGTTCGTTCGGCTACATCTTTTTCTATCGTTCCCGATAGGGTGGTGACCAGTGAATGTCGCAGGCGATCGAATAAGCCAGGACATTTCACCATACAAAAGCTACGAGGTTCATAGACATGAAGACAAAGATGACATTGGTGCTGATGGCACTGGCGGCATTGTGCCTCTCTCTGACACCGGCCCTGGCCGCACCATGCGATGCGAACAACAGGGACAGATGCAATAACTCCTCCGAGGTTGGCGGCTTTGCCGGACCGCATGATTGGATGCTCTTGGTGGATGACGCCACAAAGGACAACTTCGACAATATGACATTAAACGAGATCCGAGAGCTGCGCGATGAGAAGATCAATGAGATGAACAATATGACACCTGCCCAGATCGAAGGGCTACATCAAAAGCAGATGGACAAGCTCAACAACATGACCCTGGCCGAGATCAAAGAGATGGGAATGGGTCATATGGGCATGATGGGTGATAGCATGATGAGCCAGGACATGATGTCAAAGGGTCCGATGGGCCAGGAAATGAACAGGGCAATGTCGAAGAACGGACGCGGTCCTGATGATAGGCGGTAGAGCAGAGAGTTGCAGCTACTGCCCGGTATTGCAGCCAAATAGAGAGATGAGATGGCCTGCCTGACGGCATGAGCCATCTGCCAACATTCAAAAAAGGAGTGGCTAGGATTATGGACCGTTTCGAGTTGTGTTCTCAGTTGCAGGTCGGTCACAGAGAATGCGCCCTTCCGGGACTGAAAATAATGGCCGGATACAAACATCTCGACTTGATGTTGGTACTATTCGTGACCCTGGGATTTGGGATGCTTCTAGTCATTTCGACTGCATGCGGTGGAAACATCTAGTTCGGCATATCAAACAACTTTATAAAATAATAATTGGTAAAGTAATTAATTTATGCACATTTGCAGAGGGACTTCCTCAGCTGACACAATTGCTATTGTATTGGAATATCTACGAATTTCAGCTTGAGTTCATCAATAAAGTTTATATGATATGATGTTATCATTATCAAAAAAGATTGGGGGATATATGAGCATAAAGACTATGGTTCTCATTATGGCTATGGCGATGGCTGCAATGCTGCCCGAAGTCCTGGCCAACATGGTAGTGGCAAATAGGTAGTGCTATCTGTCTGGGCAGGATTGTTGTCTGTTCTGGACAATCTATATCAATTCTCATAGCTCAGGCAAAGCCATGCGCATCAGCGAGCAACAGTATGGCGATCACATCCGCCCGTTCTCCAAAATACTCTATCTCTGTCACAGGAACGCCGATCCCGACGCCATCGGCAGCAGCTTTGCTCTCTCCCAGGCCTTTGGTGGGACAATCGGCGTCGTAGACGATCTGAGCCGGCTGGGAGCCACCCTCACTGAGGCCATCGGGGCTCATGTCATACTTAAGCCACAATTCCAGGACTACGATCTTGTGGTGGTCGTGGACACCTCTGTAAAATTGCAGGTGGGCGGAAACCTCCAGGTCCCTTATGCTCTGATAGATCATCATCTTGACAAGGGACTTTTGGATGATGCTCTCTTCTACATCCAAAGGCCGGCCAAGTCCACTGCCGAGATCGTCTGGCGGATTTTAAAGGACAACGGCAAGATGCCAGACAGAGACTCTGCCCTCGCTCTTCTGGCGGGAATTGTCTCAGATACGGGTCGCTTCAAGCGCGCAACACCAGAGACGTTCACAGTCGCAGCAGAGCTCCTGGCAGAGGGCGGCTTTTCCTATGAAGAAGCTCTTGAGGTACTGTCCATCCCAACGAGTGTCTCCCAGAGAATCGCAGTGCTCAAAGCGGCCTCCCGGGCAGAGGTCCTCCGTCATGGCGACTGGATCATCGCCAGTTCAGTCGTCAATTCCTTCGAGGGCGTTGCTGCCATGTCCCTGGTAGATCTGGGGGCAGACGTGGCCTTCGTAGCCGGACGACATGGCAAAGGTGAGCGGATCCGCATCAGTGCCCGGTCAAGCCGGGCCGCCGCCAGGGAGGGGTTGAACCTGGCAAACCTCCTGGGCGAGGTCGGACAGGCATTTAATGGGGACGGCGGCGGTCATATGTCGGCCTCTGCCATGGAGGCCGTCGGAGACCCCTCAGTCATCCTGGATGCATGCCGAAAAAAAGCGGCTGAGAGCCTGCCCTGAGGTCTGGTGCGTGCCTCAAGCGCAGGGGGCATTAGCAGCACTTTTAGGCTTTGCGTGCTCGAAGAGCCGCCTTCTTCAAAGCTTCAATGCCGGGCAAAGGCACACCTGATAGGTATGTGATGGACGCCCCTCCACCCATGCTAACATGTGAGAACTTGCTCTCAAGATCCAACTGCTCAATGGCAGCCACACTGTGCCCTCCGCCGGCAATGGAGTAGGCAGACTCGGTGGCAGCCTTCAAGAGCTCAGAGGTGCCGAGCTTAAATTTCTCCTGTTCGAAGATCCCAGTAGGCCCATTAAGCACAGTGACCTTTGCTTCTTTTAGCAGTTTTGAGTAGTTGACGATGGTCTCCAGGCCAATGTCAGCTATCGGCAGAGCAGTAGGCAGCTTGTCCACTGCAACCTCTACCCGCTCGCCGTTCTGATTCAAGGCCACATCCACTGGCATCATGATCTTGCCAGGATAGTCGTGCAGAAGCTTGGCAGCGATTGGTATCTGCTCCAGGTACTCCTGATCCTCCACAAACTTGCGATTGGCCTCGCCCACATCTATCCCCGCCGCCATCATGAAGACCGTGGCTACCACTCCGGATGTCAGGATCTTATCGGCACCCCCGCGACCCAGAACGTTCTCGGTGACCTTGATGGAGTCATCTGCCTTCGTGCCACCTAAGGAGAAGATTGTGGGATGCTCATTGCCTTTCAGGCCTCTGTCCAGTGCAGTGATCTCCCTGTCCATGAGAATTCCGGCAACGCTCGGAAGGACCTCGGTGAACCCCACTACGGAGCAGTGAGAGCGATGGGAGACTGCAAAAGCATCATTAACGAAAAGGTCAAACAACGGTGCCAGCTTCCTGACCATGTGGCTCTTGGCGTGATCTGCTGGGCTTCGGTTCATGTTCTCTTCGGCATAAAAACGAGTGTTCTCCAAAAGAAGAACTTCTCCCGGCATGAGCGATTTTATAGACTTCTGGGCATGAGACCCGAAGATATCATCAATATAAGCCACATCGCGGCGCAAGAGCCTGGAAAGTTGTCTCGCATGGGCCTCAAGTGTAGTATAATCTTTCTTTCCGGCGCGACTCTGATGCGCCATTAGGGCCACCCGGCAATGCTCTAAAGCGCGCAGAGTCTCCAAATGGCTTTTTATGCGCTTATCATCCAGGATATTTCCGTTGGGGTCCATTGGAGAGTTGAAGTCCACTCTAACCAAGACCCTTTTATTATCAAGCATGACGTCATCCAATGTGAGATAATCCTTCAACTCAGTTCCTCCCGGTTGGGCAAGAGGTTGACACAAGGAATATATAGTCATTGCTAATTTGGAGGGTCAAGGCTAAATCCGCTCTCCTGAAGAGTCCGGCCCTATTTCGCTTTGTCTGAACAAATCTCTCAGAACGGATTGTGACTGTTGGATCGACTGTCGCTCCATGATACAAGAAGGAACAGCTCGCAAAATTATGGCTTTTAGATTGATAACGACAAACGTCGAGAAAAGTCCTTATATGGGTTCGCCAAAAGGTAAAGAGTGAAGTGAAAAAGCGCGATGATATCTCAATTCGAACACAGAGTGATATGATGCAGAAGGCAATCTTCATTATGATCATAACGGCAGCATTCCTCTATGCTGGCGCTGCCTGCGGGGCGGAATATGGAAAAGAGCGTCCCATAACCGTCCTGTCTGGCTCAGAGCAGATTCAGCCCTCAATAGATGGGCATATAGTTGCCTGGTCGGATAACCAGAGCGGGAACTTCGACATATTCATGTACGACCTGGAGACCGGTCTGGACAGATGGGTATGCATTAATCCCTTCTTTCAAATCAATCCGGCCGTATCAGGTGAACGCATAGTCTGGCAGGACATGCGTGCGGGCAATGGGGACATCTATCTATATGATGCCGTTAACCGCACAGAGTCCGCTGTAGTCGATGCTGAGGGAAACCAGACCCAGCCAGACATCAGCGGGGACCTGGTGGTTTGGGCAGACGACCGCGACGGCGGCCATAGCATCCGTCTCTTCGACCTGGCATCCAAGGCCGAGAAGACCATCTCTCAGGGATCTGCTGAGAAGATTGAGGCCAAGATCAATGGAGATAAAATTGTATGGATGGACAAACGCTCTGGCGATTTTGATGTTTACCTCTATGATATCTCTACAGGCGCGGAGTCCGCAGTGGCAAATGGCCCAATGGATCAATCGTTTCCATGCGTCTACGGAAGCATTGTGGCATGGGCAGACAATCGTACAGGCGATTCCGACATCGTCTTTGAGGATATTGATACCGGGAAGACGACGACCATTGCCAAGCCTGGAATTCAGACTGATCCCAGGATTTATGACACATACATGACCTACCTCAATAATGGAACAGATATCATCCTTTACGACATAAAGACCGGCAAGGAGATCGATCTGGTTCCAGGCACCATCAAAATGGAGCCGGACATCAGCGACAGAGGCGTGGTTTGGACGGATTACAGAAGAGGTGCAAATGATCCTGACATTCAAATGTTCGACTTCAAGATTCTGGCAGATATTCCCATAAGCAACGGACCCTACAACCAGACAAATCCATCCATCTCCGGGGACAATATCGTTTGGACTGATAACAGGGACGGCAACTACAACGTCTATCTGTTCAACACCGAAACGAACAAGGAGCAATCGATCACAAACGACAAAATAGATCACAGCAGTCCTGATATCAGCGGCGACTATGTGATCTACACAGACAAGAGAAGCGGTCATCTCGACGTTTACCTCTACGATCTGCAGGACAAAAAAGAGAAGCGGATCACCGAAAGTTCATTCGATCACAGGTATTCGATGGTCGACGGCAACTACATCGTATGGCTTGCCAACGACACTGGTGAAGATCAGATTTATCTCTATGACATCACCACTGGGACCGAGAAGAGGCTGACCAACAGCCCGGGTGGCAAGCTCTCTCCAGTTATAAGCCGCGAGAATCTGGTTTGGGCAGACAAGCGAACGGACAAATGGGATATCTATCTGTACAACCTGACAACCAAAAAAGAGACTGCCATCTGCACTGATCCAAAGAACCAGGTCCCTGTCTGGATCTACAATGACACCATCGTCTGGGCGGACGGCAGAAATGCTCCTGACAGCAGTGTTCGAAACTGGGATATCTATACCTACAATCTGACGACCAAGGTGGAGCAGGCTATTGTCACAGATTCGTCAAACCAGGGTTCACCCTGCGTATTTGGCAGATATGTGGCATGGCTGGATGAGCGAGGTGGAGACCCGGATATATATTTGTATGATCTGATTAAAGGTACAGAAGTGCCGATTGCCACATTGCCCATAATCCAGTCTCCGAACGATGGAAAGGGGGATCCTGGACAGGTAAAGCCTTACGGTCCCTCCAAAATCCTGAGCGAGAATAAAATCGTCTGGATGGACAACAGTAACGGTTATACTCAGATAAAGATGAGATACATAAACTCAGATCCGCTGCTCTTGCTCACCACCGACTATCCAAGCACCAACGGAAGCCTTTTGGTATGGAGCGATAACCGGAGAGGCAACTGGAATATCTTCGGCTTTGACTTCTTCACCAGAGCTGAGAAACCTATCACGGAGGGCGATTGGGATCAGCTTTATCCCCAGGCATCTGGCGATAGAGTTGTCTGGACGGACTACCGAAATGGCAACGGCGACATTTATATGAAGAACCTGTCCACCGGCGTCGAGTCTGCCATAGTTACTGGCAAGGGCGATCAGATCTGGCCGTCCATCTATGGAGATCGAGTTGTGTGGATGGACAACGCGAGCGGCAACTGGGACGTGTATATGCGGGATATTGCAGACGGCGACAACGTTGCCATCTACAAAGGAGCCGGCCAGCAGATGTATCCAATCATCAATGGCAACCTGGTCGTCTGGCAGGACAACAGAAACAAAGAATTCGATGTTTATGTCAAAGACCTCGTGACAGGAAATGAGACCTGTCTGACAGGCAAGGGCGATCAGCTCTATCCCGATGTTTCAGGGAACACCATCGCCTGGGAGGATCGATCAAGTAAAGACATTGCCTACTACTTCTGGGACAAGAAATGGGGCAAGACCTATCCTCGACCTGGAGAGCAGACCAGTCCAGTGATATCTGGTAAGTACATCGCTTATGTTGACGGCACCGATCCAGTCACATCTATTCGGAAACTGGATACCACTAACTGGAAGGATGAGCTGGTTCAGGCTGGTCCCGGCCAGAGCGAGCCCAGCATGGACGAGAAGCTGGTATGGCTGAATTCGTACAGCGGAAGGCCCAGGACAGTTCCCGTGACTGCAGGTCAGACAAGCATCATATGCAAGGTGCCAGGCGAGCAGAGCCATCCAGTAGTTGGCGGAAATGATCAGGTAGGATATTATGTTGCCTGGATGGATAATCGGACTGGAAATCCGGATATTTATGTTTACAGCCTCGCCCAGGAGCTGGAGCTGCCTATTGCTGCAGGCCCCTATGAGGACATGTATCCAGAGATCGACGGAAGCATTATGGCATGGATTGCCAGAAACCCCTTGAACCAGTACAAGATCGAGGACTACTGGTCTATAAGGACATTTGATATTGCTATCGTCAATTCCACTGAGCTGGTTTATGGCCTGGATGCAGTCGCGCCAATCTCACTCAGTCAGGACTATCTGGCCTATTTGAGAAAGAGTTACTTCGGCTGGATGGTTTATGTGAGGCCGCTCTATGAGAAGGAGGTCACTCCGGATTTCCCGCCCAACGGCATCAATCCGCGAACGGCAGGGGACATCACAGTTTACCAGAGCAACCAGAAGGGCAGTTGGGATGTCTGGATGTGGAAGATGGGGGGAAGCGCCGTGGCCCTGACCAGCGATGCCAGCGATCAGAGCAATCCTGCGACCGACGGGCACACGGTGGTCTGGCAGGACAACAGGAACGGCAATTGGGACATCTATGCCTATGACCTGAACACAAGTACTGAGATGCAGATCACCCAGGATCTGGCCGATCAGACTAATCCTGATGTCGAAAACGGGGTCATAGTCTGGCAGGACAACAGAAACGGCAATTGGGATATTTATGTCTATGACCAGAATGTGAAGAAGGAGAAGGCCATCTGCACCGACGAAGGAGACCAGACGAATCCGCGCATGAAGACCAGCCGGATCGTTTGGGAAGACAATAGAGATGGAGACAAGGACATCTACATCTACGAGAACTATATGTCGTAAAGCGCGTGAGAGAAGTGACAACGGGACAGGCGGACCTTCGGCCTGCTCCAACTCCTTTTTTCATCCCGAGTTCATCATCTGAAGATCGCAGTCTGTCGGGGCAAAGTTTATTTATTCTCCCTGCATTAGCCTCGCATTTAAGAGCATTTGGGGCAATTCATGGAGCTTGAAAATCTTCGATTTGGTACGGAACTGCTCAAACGCGGTTTCGCAAAGATGCAGAAGGGTGGCGTCATCATGGACGTCACAACGCCCGATCAGGCCATCATAGCGGAAGAGGCTGGTGCGGTAGCAGTAATGGCTTTGCATGCCGTTCCCGCCGACATCCGGAAGATGGGCGGCGTGGCCAGGATGGCTGACCCGGCGGTAATCGAGTCGATCATAGAGGCGGTGACAATCCCAGTCATGGCCAAGGCCAGGATCGGCCACTTTGTAGAGGCCCAGATCCTTGAAGCACTGGGCGTGGATATGGTGGACGAGTCTGAGGTGCTCACGCCTGCGGACGAGTTTCATATTGAAAAGACAAAGTTCGCCATTCCCTTCGTCTGCGGGGCTCGAAACCTGGGTGAGGCCTGCCGACGCATCAAGGAGGGCGCAGCTATGATCAGGACCAAGGGAGAAGCCGGAACTGGAGATGTGAGCCAGGCAGTCCTGCACATGAGGATGATCCTCGGCCAGATCAGGAGTCTGAAAGGCATGGACGACCTGGAACTCATGGCAGCGGCCAGGGAGATTGAGGCAGACGTGGAGATCGTTAAGGAGTGCGCGAGGATGCAGCGTCTGCCGGTGGTCAACTTCGCCGCTGGTGGAGTCGCGACGCCGGCGGATGCAGCACTGATGATGCAGTTGGGAGCTGATGGTGTCTTTGTGGGTTCAGGCATATTCAAGTCCGAGAACCCTCAGGCCATGGCTGTGGCGATCGTAGAGGCGGTGCATAACTATGATGATGCCGCCCTCCTGGCCAGGGTCTCCAAGGGTCTTGGGGCTGCCATGAAGGGACTGGATGCCGCGACCATTCCAGATTCGGAGTCACTGCAGACCAGAGGCTGGTAAAAGGGCAGTGATAGGCAAGTGACGCGAATTGGAGTATTAGCCCTGCAGGGGGACGTATCCGAGCACGTCTTGGCCCTGCAGAGGGCTGCGGTGGCCGCGACCATGGAGATCGAGGTGGTCGAGGTGAGAAAGCCCGGCCAGATAGAGAATTGTCATGCATTGGCTCTGCCTGGTGGAGAGAGCACCACCATCCGCCGCCAATTGGACAACTCTGGGCTCGCCGAAGAGCTAAAGGCTGCCGCCCACTCAGGCAAGCCGATTCTGGCTACCTGTGCCGGTCTGGTGCTGGTCTCCAAGGAGATCGAGGGGGCGGGCCGTGTCAAACCACTGGGCCTCATGGACATCAAGGTCGGCAGGAATGCCTTCGGCCCCCAGAGGGAGTCATTCGAGGCGGACCTGACCGTAAAGGGGCTTGACAGTCCTTTCCGGGCGGTCTTCATTCGCGCCCCGGCCATCGTCAGCGTTGGCGGCAATGTAGAGGTGCTGGCGCGCGTAGGGGAAGTGGTGGTCGCAGCCCGCCAGAAGAATCTGCTGGCGTTGGCCTTTCACCCTGAGCTGACGGAAGATTCACGGGTTCATCAGATATTCCTGAAGATGCTGGAGGCTTGAGTCATGTTTTCGGAAAAGGACCTGGTTGAGAGAAGCGTCGAGGATATGGCCGCAGAGGTTAAGGAGCTCTTGGCCGAGGCCGGACGCTTGAGAGAGGAGCACGATCGAGCACGGGAAAAGGAGATGCTTCTTCGAACCCGATCGGTGGAGACGAGGCCGACTGACGCCGAGCAGGCGGAGCGGCTTTGGCAGGAGGCTGAAGAGCTACACGAAGCTGCCAGAGAGAATCTGCGGCTCTCCACTGAGAAGAGGCTCCGAGCAGCGGACGTGCAGCACCGAATCGACGTCCATGACCTGATTGAATCTATGGATAACTCTGATAAGATCTGGAGCCAGGCGGCGAGAGCGGTAAGACGCTGAGGATACGCATGCCACCGGATGCAGCTGGATGGACATGATGGTAATCCATTTAACTGTAGAAATTAAACGCGTTTTGTCATGCAGCGATTGACTGCCTACGTATCCTGCAGAGTTCAGAGGGTTGGCTACCGTGCTAAAGTAGTCTCACTGGCCAATAGGCCTGGCAGGGCTCGTCCAGAACCGTCCTGATGGTCGTGTATTAGTGATCGCGGAAGGTGAAAAAGAAGTTGTAGAGAAGTTTGCTTCCGCCATCGGGATAAAAAAATGCCCTGATCAATGTTGAAAAGGTCGATGCCAGTTATACCCATGCGTCTGGGGAGTTTTCGGCCTTTAAGAAAATCATCGGTCCGGATGAGATTGGGGAGCGGTTGGATGACGGAATTGAAATTTTAAAATTCATGATGGCAGGCATCAACAATCTTACAATTATCACCAAATCAGGTTTTGATGGCATCAACAGAAAGATGGACGACATGAATTCCAAGATGGATGGTTTAAATTGCAGGATGGATAAGATGCTTGACAAGCAGGATGATACCATCAGCGAGATCAGGGGATTAAGAAACGATCTGAAGGGCCATATGGATCAGAGGTTTGAGCACATCGAAGACGAGCTAGCCGAGATCAAGTCCGCTCTAAAAGAACGTGGCATAATCTGAATCATCAGGCAGCGGCATCTTGCAGGTCTTGCTGCTTGCTGCGGGGTGTGCCGCCGCCGTTTGACTCGATTGAGTTAAGGGGATCTGGCCTGAAGCTAAGTTATTATTATTTTGCCAGAGTAAATCTGATCGGGCGTATTGTCATGCACCTGGCTTTTATCAAAGGGATCGGGAAGAAGCGTGCCCATATTGTAAATGCCGCCTCCGGTCTTTGTCGCAGCGTTCTTTGATATAGTATTTCCTCCAGCAACTGTCAACTTGCCAGCGTTAAAAATGCCTCCACCACAGTTGGCTTTATTTCCGGATATTGTGCTGGCACCATTCACAGTCATCTCAGCCGGGACAAAGATGTATCTTATAGCGGTTTCCGGTGGCAATGGGAGCACCTTTATTACCTTGAAATAATTGCAGATCCCGCCGCCAGTATTCGTGGCAGTGTTTCCGGTTATCGTGCAGCCCGTCACTGTTACATCATCTTCATTGGCAATGCCCCCGCCGTTTGCCGCAGTATTCCCGGAAATGGTGCTGGCAGTTGCGGTCACGCTGCCATAATCATTTGAGATGCCACCTCCGTAGTTGGCAGTGTTTCCTGATATCTTGCTGCTCTGAATCGTTAACGTGCCATAATTGCATATGCCGCCACCGTGACCGCTATCAGAAACGCTGCCCGTTGTTGCAGTGTTTCCAGATATGGTGCTGCTCTGAACGGTTAATGTGCCATAGTTGTTGAAGATTCCCCCGCCGCGGCCATTGGTTGCGATGTTTCCGGAAATAACGCAGTTTGCGACCTTCAGAACTGCTCTGTTGTTATAAATGCCGCCGCCGTTGGATGATGTCTGCCTGGCTCCGCCGTTTTTAATCGTCAATCCGGATAGGCTGATGTCCGCTGTCAGACTATCGGACCCGACATGAAATACCGAACCAGCTCTATTGCCATCGACAATTGTTTTAGCGGAGCCTGCTCCCTTTAAGGTCAGCGACTTATCGATCTTGACGTTTTCCTTGTAAGTTCCGGCTGCCACATTTATGGTGTCGCCGGACTGTGCAGCATTCACTGCCCCCTGGATCTTGTTGGCACTTGAAGTTGGGTTGACGTAATAGCCCAGAGTGCTGGATATTCCGGCGCCTGTTGAATATTTTTTGGCAGCCGTATTAAGGTCGTACTCAGTGCCGTAGTTCGAGGTTCTGGTCGAGGTCTTTGCAGTTCCCGTCGTCAGCACATATTTTCCTGTACTGGTAAAAGTCCCCGTAGCATGCTCCTTTTGTACTACCTGTGTGGTCGTTCCTGAGTAGGCAGTCTCGCTCAATTTCGATAATGTGGCCTTGCCGCCGGAGATGCCTTTAATAGATGCTGTTACGCTATACGTTCCACTGCTGTCCTTCGAGCTGCCATAGATCTTGATGGAATTCGCCGCCCCGGAGGTCGCAGTCTGACTCGCTGAAAGGAGAGATTTTGTGGCCACGGCCTTTCCATAGTATCCAGTTATAGCGACAGAGTCCCCTGCAAGCGAGCCCTTGTATTCCTCAAGGCCCGCGCTCGCCAAGAGCGTTGTTCCAAAAGCCGAAGTCGCTGTGCACTTGATTGAGTCTGCCTTGGGAACTGTCAGCCATTGCTCGGCTGAGAGTTGGGTCACCTCGGCGACGCTTCCCTCTCGGGGAAGAACCCTTGAGCTGTAGGTGAGGCCGTCAATGGCATTGACCACTTTTGCATAAACGCTGGCGCTTTTGCCTGACGCATCCTTGACCATATGCGTCTGTTCGAACTTTGCAGTCGGTCCCATTATTGCGGTTGTTGGTGATAGGTCTCCGCCACTAATCGTTATTTCGCTATTTACAGCAGAGTCCTTCAGAGCCCCAAAATTCATAGAGATACAGCCGCTTTCACCACTGCCACCACCTGAGACAGTGACTTGAATGCAGCAAGCGCCCTGGATGAGGGCTAAAACAATCAGATAGATCGCGAATCCTCTTTTCAAAGAGACCACCACCGGATCAGCCCCTTGGGATGAGCAAAAAAAACCATCATGCGTCACCTTTCAGCGAAAAGCATCTTTCGGATGAACAGCAGTCCCAAGGCTGCAGTCACCCATCCTGCTGCTGGAGTGCGGCTGGCAAGCTCTGAGGACAATGCATTCGTTTTGTCCTGCATCATCACGGCCTGCGTGTCAGCTGGCCAGAGGGGACCAGTCTCTTCGGATTCTGTTTCGTTATATCCCTGCGATCTGGCGATGTTCAGGGATAGATTGTAGTTGTACATATCCCCAGTTTGATAGTAGTATTCTGCTACGTTGACCCAGGCAGGAGTATAGCTCTTGTCAAGTATCAGAGCATTGTGCAAGCCATCCCAGGCATCGCTGTAGCGTCCGAGCTTGATTGATGATCGGCCCTTGTTGCTCCATGCCACATTGTTGTACATGTCGCTGGATATGGCCAACGTGTAGTAATCGATGGCTTTTTCATCCTGTCCATGACCGGCCAGCACCACTCCCAGGTTGTTCAAGGCAGGGGAGTAGTCGGGATCGTTCTTCAGGGAGCGATTGAAGCAGTCCAGGGCTTCTTCTATCTGTCCCATGTGGTACAGGGCCACGCCCTTATTGTTCCAGAAAATTGTGCCCTCAGATTCAGAGATATTCAGAGCCCTGTCAAAGCACGAGATGGCTTCGCTGTAATTTTTCAGAGCTATGTGCGCGACGCCCATGTTGTTCCAGGGATCGACAAAGTCCGGGGACTCGTTGATTGAGCGATTGAAGTACTCGACTGAACGGTTGGCATAGCCACGATGATAAGCACTGATGCCATAGATGTTCCAGGTTGGTGCATCGAGATCCAGATCATCAACAGATGTCTGGTTCTCAGATCCATTGGACAGGTTTTCTCCATCCGGCAAAATTTCAGATTGATTCCATCCAAGAATTGCAGATAGATCTAATATATTGGGATTATCGCGGCTGTTATTATCTTTTGAGGCACTCCCAGAAAGCTCTTGTGCACCTGCTGGTGATGTTGAGCAGGCAGATGCCAGCAGCAGTGCTGCAAAGATGCCAAGGGTGACATTTTTTGATCTCTCAGAACAGGTCATAATTGTCATAAGTCTATAGCGAATATTCGTACAAAAACGTTTTGTACTTCGAATTAATTCTTCCCCGCATCCGTGAACTCGATATCCTTCTGGGTCTGGAATGAGCCCGTGTACTTCTGATCTGCCTTGATCTTCTTGTAGAACTTGGCGTACTTGGTCTGGATGTTCCAGGTCCCGTCGAATGCCTGATCTGTCTTGTATTTCAGAGTGTTGTTGGCAAAGGTGTTACTGCTCACGCTTGAGGTCTCGCTCTTGTCCACGTGGCTCAGGTTGAACCTCTCTGTGACCGAGGCCCCCATGCCTCCGTGAAATGTGGGTGAGGCCACGGTCTTGTGTCCCTTGAGATTGCCGTCAAAGACCAGATCCTTCTTCTCTGTGAAGCTGTCCACCGGCCCCGTGCGATCGACACAGCGCATGGTCTCGAGGCTGATTGAGCCGTTGCCAATGATCTTCTCATTGAATTCCATTGTCGATCCCAGGATGGTGTCCTTGATTGAGACCTCCCCGCTGCCTCTGACTGATGAAGACTCTATGAAGAGCATTCCGTTTCCGGATGATCTTGCCACGGTTTGCGTGGACTCGGTGGACTCGACGGAGTTGACTGTGCTCCAGTGGATCAGATAGGGACCACCCTCAGCGGTGCTGGATCCATCTGAGATCTTGACGGAGAGGGGCATGTAGGTCCCGGCCCCCCTGCCGGGAATGCTGCCGCTCCAGTATCCGTCCTGGGGATTGCCGGACTCGAGAGACAATGCACAGTCGTAGACTCGGTCTACACCCTGCATATCCTGTTTGGTGAGTGGCAGATCGGATAGACCGTACTTCACGAGAGCGCTCTTTACGCCCTCTGGGCTGATCAGGTGTACTGTCACCTTAACAGGCTCATTGGCGGCGGGCTGAGACGGGAGGGCATTGACATCTAAAATGCTTATGGCCCCGTGCTCTGAGCCCGTTACTCCCTCGATGGATAGCTCGTAGTCCTTGGAGCCTTTCATGGCATCAGAGCCACGTGGAGCTAACCCCTGGTCGCCGTCCGATTGGGTGACGTTTTCTCCCTGGGCCGGACCATTGTCGCCGTTATTGATCCCGAGAAGCCTTTCGACATAACGGAGCAGGCTGGAAATTCTGTCAAGTATCGCGTTGTTCTGTTCTTTCGCAGTGCGATCGACATCACGGGCCATGACCTTTGAGACCTCTCTTTCCGTCTCCTCTTGAGCAGGCAGATTGAAGGGCATGCTCACATTGCCAAAGCGGATCTGGGCAGAGGTAGTGCTCACCGCAAGGGGCTGATTGGACTTCGAGTCCTCTGCAGAAGAGGCCTGGCCGGGAGAACTGAGGAGCTTGAGGCTCAGTGGGAAGCTGCCCTTCACTGAAGACCTGTCCTGGGTGAAGCCCTCCACTGTGATGGTGTCCTCAATCGCCTCACTCACAGTCTTTTGGGCGGTCACAGTCATCTGCCGTTTCGGCGAGAGGAAGTCAATGGTGCCTATGGGCCCCAGATGTTTGCTGATAACAAATATGCCGTTGAGTGGAACCATGCCCGTATTGGCCACGGTGCAGGTGATCTTGCAGCTCTCGCCCGGAACTGCTGCAGCCGGAGAGGAGCTCGCGAACACTTTGAGAGCGGCAACCACGCAGGTCGCCCGGACGCTTGACTGTTCAAAATGAGTGAGACCAAGTGAGTCCTTTCCAAGGGCCTCAAACAAAATGCTACAATTTCCAGAGATCTGGGTCTTGGTATCTATCACCCGGAACTCGCCTGGTGAAAGATCTCCGAGAGCCGCAATGGTTGAGCCATTCAAGGTTATGACGACATCGTCCAGGCGATCGTCGCCGGTGTTGCTGACTAGAACATTGACCTCCGCCTCCTCGCCCGGACAGGCCTCAACCTCAGAGGGCATGGCCTTGATGGTGATGCCTGGCTCTATGGATTGCAGCCTTACCCCAGCACTGTCATTGGCTTGAAAACCATTGCTGTCAAAGCCTCTGGCTGTTACATTGATCCAGGTGGTCGAGTTTTTGCTGTAGATTGCCGCCATCTCTATAGATTTTCCGGCAGGCAGATCCTTCAGAATCCTACGGTTTCCGTCTCCTTCCAGTGTGATGTTCTGTAAAGTCTCCTCGCCGATGTTGCTCAAGAGCCATGTAACCTCGGCAGGCTCGCCCGGATAAATCCTGACCTCGGAAGGTTTTCCCTGGATGCTAAGGGCAGATGAGAGCGCCTGAATTGAGAGGTTTTCGCTGGCATAGACCTCATCTCCCGCCGAGTCCCGGGCGACGGCAGTGACTCGATCTTGAATGCTCTGGGTGATCACAATCTCCCTTTGCAGCTCTTCAGTTGAGCCTGCGGGAAGCTCGGCAATTCTGCCGATATCGCCGTTGTCGTCCCGGACGACTATATCGGTGAGGTTCACCTTGCCGTTATTCTCCAGCCGAACCTGCAAGTTGACTCTATCGCCCCGGTGGACTCTATTTTGAACGACTACTTCGAGGTGCAGCGATGGCGAGATCAGCCAGACCTCTGTTGATGAATTGTTGGTGTAGAGTCTGCCGCCAGCATCTCTGGCCCGCACCTCGGCTGAGAGCAACGTATTGTTCGTCAGGAAAAAGGCTCCGTTCAGATACAGCTCTCTACCAGAGGGGAGATACTTCGTCGAGGCGACCTTTCCTGCGCAGGTGATCTGCACATCAGACAGCTCTGCAGCTCCGGTGTTTTTCGCAGTGCATCGATAGCTCACAAACTCGCCCGCTCTGCCATCCGTTTTGTTGGCAACCACATCGATCTGCAGCGGCGAGGCGTCCATTTCAACCGCACCATCTTCAGCTGTCGAGGCAGAACCGCCTAAAGAGGCAAAAGCTGTGTTTTGGGCTGGTGCAGACTTCGTGCTCAGCACCGCGTCCTCGGAGGCCGCAGGCGCAGCGCTTTTGGCAGGAGATATGTACTCGACGCGTGCCGATACGACCGCATCATCAGGGTCGAGGGCGGTGACCTCCAGGTCCTGCGACGAGCCCGTCAGAGCGAGCACCTTCTTCTCGCCGCAACTGAGGCCTGAGAGCCTGCCTAGAGTTCTTCCCTTGCCACTGATCTGGACCTGATGAAGCTCTAAGGCGCCGGTATTCTCCAGGTAGACCTTGGAAGTTGCTGCATCCAGATAGACTGTGGCCAAAATTGAGGAACTGCTGGATGCGAGACTTTGCGGCAAATCCAATGTTGCATTTCCTTTCATAGAATTGTCTGGGTTGGAAGAGGGGACTGATTTCAATTCGAGAGGAGACAAAAGATCAGTTGAAGGAGTCTTTGGAGAGCTGACGTCGGGATTGCTAGGGAACAGATAGAACAGAGATGGCACTAGAACGATCAAGAACATGGCTACGCCCAGGAGTGCTGGACTGACCTTGTGGTCAAGCCTCCCCCGAGGTAGTTTACTCTTAAAGCTACCTCTTCTCATGCCTCTACTCCCTTTCTTCCCCTGTCAGACTATCCCTTGCCGGAATCTGAATCGTTTATTCCGGCTGATTTAAATAAGACTAAATCCCTTCTTTAGGAATTTTATATTCCAATCTATAAATGCGTTTCGGATGTTTAGGGGAAAAAGGCAGGACATACATAATCATAGTATTATAGCAAAAGAGATATACTTGACAGTACGTGTGCAGGTTCTCTCAATCTTGACCACCATGCCACCTCTCTAAAATTTTAGAACCAGAACTGAGGTAATTAGGAGGGAGGCAAAAGCCTAAACCAGAAATGGGAAAGAAATGAGCTTTCGACCTTTGCCAAGTACCATCTACGTCAATCAACGTATTTAAGGATTTCTATTCCCTCATATTTTCGCCAGATCGAAGACCCAGCGGCTGACTCCAGGAGCGATATTGCCGCAACGACGAGATCGAATAACCTCCAGGCCCATATCTTCGTACCCCCTTTGAAGCGACTCGATCTGTTGGCGTTTCTTGAATGTGTAAATGTGCAGTCGCCCTCCGGGCTTCACCAGTGGCAAGGCCGTCTCAAGAATATAGTCTCTGCCGTAGGGTGCGGGGATGACCGCCCTGTGAAAATCCGTTCTAAGAAACCTGGCCATCTGAAATGCATCCGCGTTTACTATCGCGATCATTTTGTCTACTTTATTCCGTCTGGCATTCTTCCTAAGATAGCGGCAAGCCTCGCGATTCTTCTCGATAGCAAGAACGCGAGCGCCGCGAGCAGCCAGGTGAACAGCAAAGGGGCCCACTCCCGCGAAGGGAAGCAGCACATCTTCTCCTGCGTTCACCTGACGAGCTATTCTCATCCTCTCATATCCAAGGCGGCTGCTGAAAAATACAGATGAGACATCGAGGTCGTAGAGAAACCCGAATTCCCTATGTGTGGTGACGGTATTGTCCCTGCCGGCCAGAACCTCAAAGCCGGCCACCCTCTCATCTCCATGCAGCTTAGAGGTCTTATTCAGAACGGTATGAATGCTCTTTCCGGAGGAGAGAACGGCCTCTGCCACCGTCCTCTTGTAAGGCGCGAGCAAAGGATCAAGCGAGATTATGGCGATGTCCCCTATGACCTGAAAGCGATCGGAGAGTCTTTCAAGGTAATCTTTCGGCATGGCACCCGTTAGTCTCTCCTTGATCTTCATAGCGTATCAAGCTCTCATTATCTGCAGGCCCATCATTAATACCT
This sequence comes from uncultured Methanotrichaceae archaeon, assembly GCA_964518035.1. Lineage (GTDB taxonomy): Archaea > Halobacteriota > Methanosarcinia > Methanotrichales > Methanotrichaceae > Methanothrix. The sequence goes on from CAZFFD010000034.1 coordinate 18,042, forward strand.
CTGCATACTCTATTGATTGCAGAACTCAGTTTCTCGAATTTGAGCGGCTTGCAGAGGAATTCGTTTCCACCAGCCTTAAAACATTGCTCGCGGTAGATATCTGGAGATGATGCTGTTACGAATACGACCATCAAATCATTGCCGTATAAGCACCTAATGCGCCTTGTCGCCTGTATTCCATCCATATCATGCATTTGCACATCCATTACCGCCATATCATAAGTCACTCGCCCGACTGCCTGTACTGCCTCTGCACCATTTTTGACGAGATCCACAGCATGGCCCATCATTCTGAGCATCTTCAATGCAATCTGCTGATCTATGGGATCGTCTTCAGCCAAGAGAATCCTTAACCTATGCTTTCGTTGTGCAGAGATCTGCAAAGCTATCGCCTCCGGCGAGAGAATTTTTATAAATATTTGGAATTAACAATTTATTAAAAAAATAACAAAAAATTGTTTTAGAGAGGAACGAATCCGTACTCTTCGGCAACCTTCTGGCCGTCTGCACCAGTCATGAACTCGGTGAATGCCTGGGCTCCTTCGGTGGCGTCGCCGAATGTGTAGAAGTAGAGCTTCCTGGCCAGCTCATAGCTTCCGTCCTTGATGGTCTCGCTGGTTGGAGTAACGCCGTCAAGAGTAATCACTCCCACCGCGCCGTCCTCCGCATAGGAGAATCCAAGATACCCTATGGCGCTATCGCTTCCGGTCAGCGCGGTCCTGATCTCGGCATTGCTTCCTGCAACTGTGTTCACGCCAGGTGTCTCAGCCTTCTTGTCACCCATGATATCCTCATTGAAGGTATCTCTGGTGCCGGAGCCCTGCTCGCGAGCTACTACCAGAATCTGATCATCCGGGCCGCCCAGGTCCTTCCAATTATTAATCTCGCCATTGTATATCTCCTTGACCTGATCCTTGGTGAGGGCAGTTACGCCAGCTTCACTGATCTGCTTGCTCACAGCAATCACTATGCCATCGTAGCCGACCATGTTCTCTTCGAACTTATCGCCGAACTGGGAGATCTCATCAGAGGTAACTTCACGGGAGGCCATTCCTATCTCGGAGTTGCCTTCAGCGATGTTCTTGATGCCAACACCAGTGCCACCGCCGGTAACAATTACCTGATACTCAGATTGATCTGCATTGAATGCCTCTGCCCCGCCTTCCGCCAAAGGCAAGACCGTGGTCGATCCGGAGACGCGAACCGTCTCCTTAGCCGAGACCATTGTGGTGCCTGCTGCACCCAAGATCAGGGCAATTATCAAAACGCTAAGCAATTTACTCATTGAACTCACCGGCGAGAGGGTGGTGGGGATGATATGTAAAGCTAACCAAAATAATATATAGTCCATCCAAATACTACAGTACAATGCAGTAAACTATATAGTCTATATCCGGTGACTATTCCGTAATTCTATGCCTCAACAAACGCAGGACTATATCTACAAGCATTGAATCATACGATAAGCTAGGTACAATGACGTACTAACACGCATTTATTAGAATATATTTTATAATTTCTATAATGACAGGATTCTTAATCTTCCAGATACAGGCATCCCGCAGTAACTCGGTAAAGGAGGATGTAGGATGATCATAAGAATTAGTGCTACATTTTTGGTGGCATTGATCCTGGCACACTTGGCCCAGGCATCGGGCGAGCCTGCCATGAATCCGGACGGCTACTTCATTCAAAATACCAACGAATTCCAGCAGGATGTAACAGGCGAGGGATATGCCATGATCTATCAGTATGTCAACACCAATAACCTATCCGTGAAGAATTATATGCATGGCAGTGGCATCATGGATATGGCTACCCTGATCAGCTCTCAGCAGAAGAAGGCAAACACCATCGATTACTTCCCAGAATACAACTCGAAGGTGCCGTCTACTCAATATGCCAGAAGCATTTCCAGCTACAAGAATTACGATAGCACGATAATATTTACAGAGCAAAACGAGATGACACAGGCACCATACAGCTTCACCTACGGCACAGGCTGGTATGAATCTCACCCAATACGGTACAACTCTCTGCTCAAGGAGAAGACGGACAGCAAAAATTATCAGGCCGGAACAACCATGCAGCATCAGATAGAGTATGCTAGGGCTTTTCAAAAAGACGTTGGCGTGGTCCTCAACTGTACCGGCCCAACCACCAAATCGGACGGGGCGGGGCTGAACCAGATGAGGCTTGAGGAAAGCGTGACTGCAGGCACAGTGCACGTAGGTGAGACGCTTTCCCAAAACCTGGATAAAAATAAGGGGATCAAAGGCAGCACCCACAACCCGTTGATATTGATAGACGAAAACTATGTGGGCACGTTCAAGATCAAAAAATCTATGACGATCAATGCCGTCAAGAAGCAGGTAAAAGAGATCGTCGATTGGCTTCCATGCTGCACGGGCGGCTATTTTGATATGGATCCAGTGGATCGTCGCTACAGCGCTGACGGAATCTTTGACTGCACCTGTAGAGCCACGTCCCTGAAGAGCTATAAGCCTGCATGGAATGGTTCGACTGCCCAGTTTCCCAATGTTTGAATACCAGAATAGGATGATGCTGGCAAGAGCGATCTCCCCATCAAGCATATCTGCCAGCATTTTTCCCCCCACATGGCATTTAGAATAAGGGCCATTTTTATATATAGACTATCGATTGAATATAGAGATATATAGTTTAAAGGCCAAAGAAATATATCTCACGAATCCCAACCGGATGATTGGTGTTAACTGTTTCGTATCAGGGAAAGGGCAAAAAGTCCGAGATCGAACATAGCCCTTCGGCCCAATTAGACATCATTTCTGCAATGGGAGGGATTTATGATGATTGAAGCTATTGGATGCGAGGGCTCTTGCAAAGGAGAGAGTTTGCTTGGCCTTTTGGGATACTATGAGGCTGTTTTGGAGAGAAAGGGCCTGGCGACGAGAATCGGTGAGATCAGATCCCTCAAACTGGGATTGACCCTAGATTTATTGAAGACCGTGAACATTTGCGATGATCTTAAGGCCAAATTAATCTCATCCGTGGTGAGTGCATGGGAGATGAGTGGCAATGATGATCTGCCCGAAGAGGGCGAAGGTGAGATGAAGAGAATGCAAAGCAGCATTGCCGCCGTTCGGAAAAATGCCCAAATCGCACTTCACAGAAGCAATCCAAGAGATCTGATGCAGCTTGATGCATCTGTGATGTTTGCGCTGCCACTTATGTCTCGCGACCTGAAAGATGATGATGTGCCCAAGATTCGAGATCTGCTCAACCAGGTAATGGCGAGCTTTGCCGAGAGAAACCCACAGGAATTTGCTCCCTGTCCGTAATACCCTGCATTAACCCGAACAGTATTTTGTGCTGGCCATAGCCGTTTAGCAGGGCTTGCAACTATAATTTTATGGCACTATACTATTTTGTGTTCTTCAAACCACTGAAATAACAGGGGCCAATTCTACACTAAATCAATACAAGGATGATACAAAATATACCTATATAGTTTAAGTGCACAAAATATATGTTTGATATCGCAACTATTCTCGTCTGATGAATGGTAACAATGCAACTACAAAGATACTCTCATTTGGTGATGCTGAGGTCTTTCGCAGTCACGGCTGGCAGGCAGCAGACCTCCATGTCCACACTCTATTCTCCCCGGATGTGTTTCCCGCAAGATCTCTGCACCCTCTGAGGTTGTATCAGAAGGCAAGAGAGAGGGGAATGGATTATGTGACATTTACCGATCATGACAGCATGGCTGCATATGAGAGCATGATGTCGGCTGATAAGATGATCAGAGGAGTTGAGATCAAGATACTAGACGCGAAAAATGTAGGACATACCATCCACATCAATGTTTATGAGCTGGACAACGATCAATTTCGCGATTTGGAAGAGACCGCTGCCGCAGGCAAACTGCATGATTTCTTGGACTATTTGCACAGAGAACGGCTGCCGTTCATCTACAATCATCCACTCTGGTTTGAGCCGGGAGAGAGGCCGAATCTGTCAGTGATCCCTGAGCTGATCCAGCTTTTTCCAGTCATCGAATACAATATGCATCGCCTCCAGAGGAAGAATGAGATTGTCATGGAATTGGCAAAAAGATATAAAAAAGGATTAGTGGCAACTACGGACACTCATTCAGGGATGATCGGGCAGGCGTTTACGCTGTCAAGAGGAAAGAACTTTAGAGAGTTCTACAGCAACATCTGCCGGGGCAAGTCGTACATAGTGGTGAAAGATCTGACCAAGCACGACCTTATGCAGGAGATGAACATTTGGCTGGATCTTCTCTCCTGTCAGGATATGATCAATAGAGACAAGAAGGTCTCAACCGGAGTACGCCACCTGGACAGGATCATCTCCTTACTGTCAAGCAAATATCTTCGAGAGTTCCCTCGCATATATCGTGCCTCTCTGGCTGCCACTTACAAGATCGCCAACTCAGGGCTGCCTGCTGCACTTTACATGAGAAGAGAAAGCTCTCAGCTAGGCGAGATTGAGCAGATATTCGGCCTTCCTTCCTATTAGATCGCACCAGAAGAAAGCCTAAGACCGCTTATATTGAGTCAATAGAAAAAGGCAAGATATTCTATATAAATTAAAATATGAATTTAATAGGTAATATTACATGGAAACGAGAAAAGTGCAGAAAACGGGAAAATCGACATTGATGGTGTC
>CAZFFD010000034.1:22815-25339 GCA_964518035.1 uncultured Methanotrichaceae archaeon
ATTACATGGAAACGAGAAAAGTGCAGAAAACGGGAAAATCGACATTGATGGTGTCTCTTCCCAAGAGATGGGCAAATATCAATGCTATTTCTGATGGCTCATTATTGTTTTTCTCGCAAAACCAGAACGGAGACTTGCTCTTATCTAATGACATATCCGAGAAGGATTCAGTAGTGAAGCTTGATATCACAGGCAAATGCGGAGAGACTTTGATTCGGGAAATCATTGCCTGCTATATTGCCGGCTACAAGACTATCGAGGTCTCATCTAATCAAATGACTGCAGGACAAAAGAGAGATCTGCATTCCATTGTAAACAAGCTCATCGGGCCTGAGATTCTGGAAGAGACCATCAGCAAGGTGATCATACACGACCTTCTCAGCTCAGAAGACCTGCAAGCTGATCGGGCCCTGAAACGAATAAAGAACCTAACCAGGTCCATGATTCAGGATTCACTTTCCGCACTCATAAAAATGAACAAAGAGCTCGCCAGAGATGTGATTCAAAGAGATAATGACGTGGATCGTTTGAATCTGCTCATAGCCCGTCAGTTCATCGATATATTCAGATCAGGCTCTTTGAAGCCAGAGGCTCGAAGTCCCATTTATGCTTACAACTACATGCTGGTCGCCCAGAATCTGGAACGCATTGCAGATCATGCCTCAAAGATTGCGAATATGGCTGCTGAGAATGATCACGAGCTTCCCGCGATGATGAGCGGAATGATCTCTGAGCTGTCCTCAGTTTTTGTCGCCCTGATTGATGAATCCATACCCCTGCTGTTCAAGCCGAATACAGAAAAGGCCAATCAGCTTATTGATCGCGCCTTAGAGATCAAAACGCGGTCAAAGGTAATGGAAAACGCCCTTTATGAGCAGGACGAGAACGAGATTAGAATCAGGATAATGGTGATAGACAGCATCGAGCGCATTCTCGATCTCGTTATAAATATCAACGAACTGACCATAAACGTGCACAGTGCTGTTTTAGATAAGTAAAATGTCGAATCTCAAGACTTTATGAATTGCGGCTGATGAAGGAGATGCTGGCAGGGCTCGATAGATAAAATGCCAGGTATCCTGACCTAGAGCTTTAGATCGAGTTCAATCTGCCAGCAACACAGATCACCGTTCCATCTGCTTTAGGCATCCATCCCCGCCGGATAGCAGAGACGAGATCGCTACGTTAAGAGAACGGCGACTGCTCTTAGGGCTTTTATTATGCCCAAGAACATCTTACTCTTTGGAAAGGCTATAACTCTTATGCAAATACTGTAGGGTGAGACAATAGATGTATAGAGTGACTTCCTCCCCGGCCTAAAGACCGGGGCTTCCTACTTCTAAGATCTGACGCTTACCCGAAAGTGATTTCGGGCCGGAGGTCAGATCTCCATAGGCTCCACCCCTCAGTCCAAGGGTGAGAATGTTCAGGGCTGCGTTGTGATCCCTATCCAGCCTGAGACCGCATACAGGGCACATATGAACCCGTTCCGAGAGATCTTTGGCAACGAGTATTCCACAGCCGGAACACATTTGAGATGTGTTTCTCGGGTCAACGAATACAACGCTTTTGCCAGCTCTTTCAGCCTTGCTCTGCGTCAAATGTATCAGTTTTCCCCAGGAAACGTCCTGAATATGCTTTGCTAGATTATGGTTCTTGAGCATACCTGAAATATTCAGGTCTTCGAATACTATTATGTCTGCAGAGTCCACCAGCTTTCTGGATACCTGATTCAGGAACTCCTCGCGAAGGTTGGTCACACGCTTGCCTATTGCGGAAAGCTTATGCTGAGCCTTCTTACGATTATGAGATCCCTTAACCTTTCTGTGCAGGGATTTCTGAGCCGCACGGTTTTGTTTTTCGGCTTGAACTAGATATCCGGGATAGTCGAAGCACTGCCCCTCAGATGTAACCACTGCATGGGATATCCCAAGGTCTACCCCGATAGCAGTCTGAGGCTTGACCTTTGAAGGGGCCTCGGACTCAGTCACGAATATGACATACCAGGCTCCAGTTCCATCCTTCTTTATGGTACAGGTTTTGATCGCGCCTTCGATTCCCCTGTGCAAGAAGACCCTTATGCCGCCCGAAATCTTGGAAAGGTTCAGCCTTGAGCCTTCGAGCTTGAAGCCCGATTGAGGATAGGTGAGGGATTTGTATTGGCTCTTGAACCTTGGATAGCCTTTCTTCCTGGCTCCCTTTCGAACGCGCCTGAAGAAGTTCTCGAACGCTTTGCTGAGCCTTCTGAGGACATCCTGAAGAACCTGAGAATAGACACCTGAATATCGGCCATGCTCCTTTTCAATTATGAGGAGTGCTGCCTGCCTGTTGTAGGTCCTGGATATTCCCTCCTCTTTCCAGGCGTTCCTGCGATCAGCTAAAGCATCGTTCCACAACTGCCTGCAAACCTCAAGAGCGTACCCTAACTCGGCTTCCTGTTGATTGGTTGGGTAGATTCGAAACTTGTAGGCGGTCTTCATGAGCTAGATGTCAATCGGCACTGAAGGTATTTATATCTGAACTG
>CAZFFD010000035.1:0-25020 GCA_964518035.1 uncultured Methanotrichaceae archaeon
AAGCAACTCATAAAATCAAACAGGGAGAATACCGGCAGTCATTCATTCTCTCTCGAGAGGGTATGGGCTCAAAGACCAGTCGGGTCGTTGTCTGAGCCGCTAAAAGTCAACTGCAAAATCGAGGTGAATCATGCCATTTTTTGGAAAATATCGAGGAAAAGTGCAGGACAACAAAGATCCCATGAAGCTGGGCAGGCTTCAGGTCAGCGTGCCGGCAATTTATGGCGAGAATACGATGAGCTGGGCCATGCCCTGCAGTCCCTTTGCGGGCAATAAAGTGGGCTTCTTCGCTCTTCCTCCAGTTGGCTCGAATATCTGGGTGGAATTTGAGGCAGGCGACCCCGACTATCCCATCTGGAGCGGCTGCTTTTGGGGAGATGGTGAAGTTCCGGCAGTGCCGCCTGAAGAACAGACAAAAATATTCAAGACGTCAGGAATCACCATGACTTTCAGCGATGATTCTAAGTCTGGCGGTTTTACCCTGGAAGTGGGCTCCCCTGCGGTGTCCACTCCCCTGAAGATCATCCTGAACTCCTCTGGAATTGAGATCAACAACAGTACGTCCAGCATCAAAATGACCAAGGAAGGAATCGAGATCAACAGCCCTCCTGGAAACATCAAGCTGGCTCAGGCCGGAATTGAGGTCAACAACTCTCCTGGACAGATCAAGATGACTTCTGCGTCAATTGATCTGAGCAACGGATCCTCTTGCATCAAGCTCTCTCCTGCCACAGTCAACATCAACAACGGTGCTCTGGAGGTGATGTGATGCCTGACTTCCTGGCTCACGTAGGAATGACTGCCATCTGTCCTCACGGCTCTGCAATAAATGTGATATCCAGCAACATGCGCGTCAAGGTAATGGGCCAGCCTGTGGCATGTCTCGGGGACACGTTTATGGTAGCAGGCTGCCCCTTTCAGATTCCTGTTGGAGTTGGCACCAAGCCTCAGCCCTGCCTCACGGTTCAGTGGCTCATGCCTGCCATACGAGTCAAGGTCATGGGCCGGCCGGTTATACTGAAAAGCAGTGCCGGACTGTGTCTTTCTCCTGAGCAGATACCTCAGGGTCCACCTGCTGTCCAGCTCACTCAGGTCAGGGTAAGAGGGATGTAAAATTGGATGTAGCCTTTCCATTTCGATTGGACAACCGGGGCAGGACCGTAACCTCTGACTATGAGTCGCACATCCGTGAGATGGTAGAGCAGGTCCTCTTCACAATGCCTGGTGAGCGAGTCAACCGGCCTGACTTTGGCAGCGGTCTTTTGCAATTGATGTTCTCGCCAGCATCTGAGGAGCTTGTGGCCGCCACACAGTTTTTAGTCCAGAGCTCGCTGCAGCAATGGCTTGGAGACCTGATATCTGTTGAAGAGGTAGCAGTTGAGAGCCAGGATTCAATCCTGACTGTCTCAGTGCGCTACCAGGTTTTGCTGAACAAACACCAGCAGTTGGCACAATTCACATATGGTGTCTGAGATGGCGGGACAATTCTATTGCAAGAATCTGAGAAGAAAAAAGCTGGTTCGAGATCAATCATCCCTAAACGGCATAGATTTTCTGGAGGTCTCACTTGATCAAAATGTCATTCTGCTTCATTTTATCCATGATCTTCCCGGTCAGCCAAATACTCTGCATGAGACATCGGAGCCACTCACAGAGAAGAATGTGCAGATTGCTGGGGGAGAACGGATCTGGGACGTCAGGGCCGCGTCGGTTGAAGCAGAGAAAAATGTCCTGAAAATCAATGTAAATAAGCCCGGAGATTTCTCAATCTATACCCTTCGGCTCATAAAGTCGCCTCTTGATAAAGCCTGTCCGGATGGCTTTGATCCACAGCTTTCCGAGATCGATTTCTCCTTCAAGATGGGCTGTCCGGGAAATCTCGGCAACATTCTGCCCGAAGACCTTCCTTCAGAGATTCAAAGCGAGCCTCAGATCGATTATCAGGCCAAAGACTACGCAAGCTTCAGGCGTCTGATGCTTGACCGTCTTTCTGTTGTCATGCCCCAATGGAAAGAGAGGCATCCATCTGATGTGATGACGGCCATAGTTGAACTCCTGGCCTATGCTGGGGACTATTTAAGCTATTATCAGGATGCGGTGGCGAGTGAAGCATACCTTGAGACAGCACGAAAGAGATATTCCGTCCGCAGACATGCTCGTATGCTTGATTACCGGGTGGATGAAGGCTGCAACTCCCGTCTCTGGGTCTGCTTTGAGGTAGAGGCCGACGGAATAAAACTTGATCGAGATGAGATCGAGCCTATCCGGTTGGCCAGAGGAGACAGGCTTCTCACGAGATGCAATACATCAGAGACGGTAATTGAACCTGATACGACGGAACGCTGGAAGAAGCTTGCATTTGCCAGCAGCTCGGTCGTATTCGAACTCCTGCATGATGCAAGAGTACGCCCAGCCCATAATATGATTCTTTTCTATGCCTGGGAGGAAGAGGTCTTCACTTTGCAAAAAGGTGCTACATCTGCCACTCTGCTTGACAGCACAGAGTTTGGCAAAACGCTGCATCTGAATGCCGGAGACGTCTTGATCTTTGAAGAGGTCAAGGGCATGGAAGAAGGAGGCGATCCTGATCCGGCTCACAGGCACGCGGTTCGGCTTACTCATGTCCAGTCCGGGACAGATCCTCTGAATGGTCAGCCGGTATTGCATATCAACTGGCATCGTGATGACGCCCTGCCCTGGCCCATGCCCATACACATGCGCATGAATGGACTGGTCTGCAAGGACATATTCTGCGCAAGGGGCAATGTGGCTATGGCCGATCAAGGCAGGACTGTGGAGAAGAGAGATCTATTGCCGCGGGAGGTTCCAGCAGAGGAATGCTTTCGTCTGAGGCTTGCTCATAAAAATATAACCTTCAGTTCCATTTACGATCACAGACGTGCTCAGAGCCAGTCAGCCTCTTCATGCATTGTCTCAAAGTCTTACGAGGCTGTGCCGGCTGTCAGACTGGAGGGAGACGGATCGACCTGGACCGCCAGGGGCGACCTGCTGGGCAGCGGACGATCTTCGCCGCACTTTGTTGTAGAGATCGAGGAGGACGGCACGGCGTTTCTGAGATTTGGCGACGGAATTTTTGGCAGAAGGCCGTCACCAGGAGCAGTCCTGAATGCTACCTACCGGGTGGGCAATGCAGCTGCGGGAAACATGGGGCCTGATTCAATCGTCCATTTTGTTCCGGAGAAAAGCATCTGTAATCCTCAACCAAAAGGCCTGAGGATCTCAAAAGTTCGAAATCCCCTGCCGGCCCAGGGGGGAACAGACAGAGAACCCACAGATCAGGTCCGCCTCTATGCGCCATATGTCTTTAAGAGAAATGAGCGAGGTGTGACCGAAGAGGACTATGCAGAAGCTGCCCGGCGTCACCCAGAGGTCAACGGTGCTGTCGCCACTCTGCGCTGGACTGGAAGCTGGCATACCATGTTTGTAACTGTTGACCGACGAAATGGAACAGCAATAGATAACGAATTTAGAAAAGATTTCCGGGCCTTTTTAGAGCAGTTCCGTCTGGCGGGGCATGATGTGGAGATCGAACAGCCCGTCTTCGTACCTCTTCGTATCGCATTTACGGTTCATGTCAAGCCGAACTATCTTCCTGGAGATGTCAGGATAGGTCTCTGTAAGGTCTTTTCCCGAGGTTTGCTGCCCGATGGCAGACGGGGCTTCTTTCATCCTGATAATTTCACCTTCGGCCAGTCGGTCTTCTTGAGCCAGATTGTGGACGTGGCTTCAGAGGTGGCAGGTGTTTCATGGATAGATGCCAGTGACACTAAAAGGCATCATTTCCACCGCTGGGGCAAACCATCACAGGGCGAGATCCGGAATGGAGTCATTCTCATGGGACGGCTTGAGATAGCTCGCTTGGACAATGATCCCAATGCTCCGGAAAATGGACGGATCGAGTTTATAATGGAGGGCGGACTGTGAGCGATTCGCATATCAACCGGCCCGGAAAGCCGAGCATATCCTACAGGGTGGCATCTCATTCTGGATTCCTGAAAAGAATGCAAGAGCGGCTGCACCTTCAAAAGACACGCCACCATCCTGATTCGCTCTACTACGAGGATGCAGATACCAAAGAGCGCCAGCAGGCAACTCGACCGCTCCGTTCCCTCAATGCTCTTTCCAGTGACGATCCTGCGATTGCTCTCCTCGATGCATGGGCTACTGTCGCTGATGTCCTGACATTTTATCAGGAACGTCTGGCCAATGAGGGATTCATTCGCACAGCTACTGAGAGGGGATCGGTATTGCATCTGGCCAGATCCGTAGGTTACGAGCTTCTTCCAGGAGCTGCAGCTAGCTGCCCACTGGTTTTCACTGTGGAGGATGCAGATGGATCTCCTCCTTTCGTGGTTGTTCCCCCAGGCACGAGAGTGGATAGCATTCCTGAACCAGGCAAGCTGCCTCTCACCTTTGAGACCGTCAAACCGCTTGTCGCCAGAGCAGAGTACAATGTCCTCTTGCCGGAGCGGTGGAGACATCAGTTGGTGGGTGACGGAATTACCAGATTATGGCTGAAGGGTACAAGCACCCTATTAACGCCGGGCGATTCATTGCTCTTCATCGGCAGTGACCGTCAGAAGGATTGGCAAAGCCAGGCCTGGCAGTTGCGCACTCTGACCTCTGTGTCCAGGAACCTTGAGATAGACAATACTGAAGTTGAATGGAGCGAGCCTCTGGTCAACCTCGGGCCTCCTAGGGTTCTGGATGAATCCGGATTGTTGATCTTTTCCTTTAGGGAGAGGAATGCTACACTCTTCGGCAGCACGGCACCCGACTGGAGAACTCTTCCTGAGGAGATGAAAAAGAGCTACGAAGACGAGAGATGGAGAGGCAATTGGCCCAGTCTCGGGCTGAAAAAAGTAAAAGGAAAATATGCCATAGATCTCGATGGTCTTTATTCGCGAATTTTGAGGCATAGCTGGATGGTGTTGATCGATCCCAATTTTGGTCCTCATCTCTGTCGTGTCTCAGAGGTCTCTACAGTTAACAGATCCGATTATTCCCTGAATGCCAGAGTGACCAGAGTGCTGCCTGAAATCGAGCCGGATCTGTCCAGCATAGACGTTCGCCAGACCGTCGTTCTAGCTCATAGCGAGCCTGTGGCTTTGGCGGAAGTGAAGCGCACTCTTCCGCCACAAAAGACTGAGATCGAACTGGATAGTCTGGTTTGCGGATTGGATCATCATAAAGAGCTGATCGTATGTGGAAAGAGGATGCGAATCCTGGTGCTGGCAGAAAACCTGAGCTTTTATCCGGAAAACGATAAGAGGGCTCTTCAGCCGGGAGATCAGCTCCGGGCAGTCGCCCCTCCAAAGAAGTCCTCTGAATCTGACTTGGAATGGATTACGATGGATGCTGAGGGCTATGTCGGACTGCTCAAATGCAGGCTCGCCGATGTTCAGCTGCAGTCTGCCCTGGAAAAAGATGAGCCTGTGTGCGAACTTTCTTCCATCATATCCACAAGCAGAAATGAACGGCGAACGACTTTGATCTTAGAGAGTCCTCTCTCCAATTTCTATGATCCCCAGACAATGGAGATCTCGGCAAATGTGGTATCGGCCACTCATGGCGAGACAGTTAGAGAGGTTCTCGGTAGCGGTGACGGCACCAAGATCAATCAATCATTCGCACTGAAAAAGAGGCCTCTGACATTCACATCTGCTGATAATCCAAGAGGTGGGATCAGCACGCTTCGGGTTTATGTCGATTCCGTCCTCTGGGAGGAGAGCGATTCGTTTGTCAATCTGGATGGTTCAGCCGAAAGATATGTCCTGGAAATCGATGATAATGGATCGACCAGGATAGTCTTTGGCGACGGAAAGAAGGGAGCACGGCTTCCCACCGGCGAGGAGAACATCACAGCAGTCTATCGTTCCGGGTTGGGAATAGACGGCAATGTGCCTTCAGCGAGCCTGAGCCTGATGCCCAATCGTCCTCCGGGCGTTCGTTCTGTCACCAATCCCATCGCAGCGTCCGGTGCCGCATCTCCTGAGACCTCCGTATCGGCTAAGCATCATGCGCCCAAGACATTGATGACTTTAAACAGGCTGGTATCGCTCCGGGATTTTGAAAGTTTTGCCAAATCCTTTGTTGGGATCGGAAAAGCCCTGGCTACGGAGATTCTAATGGAACAGGGAAAAATGGTGCATATCACTGTCTGCTCTAATGACGGGTCGCAGGTGGACACCGGTTCAGATCTTTTTAAAAATCTGAATCGCGCGATCCAAAATAGAAGCCGTTCAATTGATCGGTTCATGGTATCCGGCTACAGGCTTCTGACGTTTAGAATCGAGGCCAGCCTGGCGATTGACAGACTGCATGTTGCCGAGGAGGTTAAAAAGCAGTCTATTGCTGCTCTGAGGCAGGAGTTCTCAGTTTCGAATCGCAGTTTTGCCCAGGATGTGACGGCGTCTGAGATCCTTGTGTGTTTGCAGAAGGTTGAGGGAGTGGTCTTTGCGAGGATTGATATTCTCGAATTCGACAATTCGGGGATAGGCAAAAAGATGCAAGAGGCTGGCTTTACGGAGAGCATTCGCCTCAAATCCTTGCCTGAGCGTATCAGTCCAGTCATGCAGTCTCTCGACAATTCGGCATTGCCTGAAGAATCGCATGACAAAACCAATCAGATTCTCAGGGCAAGAGCTGCGGCAAAGAAGAACGAAGAGATCGTGCCCGCGGAGATTCTCATGATAAATCCCGATCCAGCAGGAATAAAACTTAAAATTTTGGAGCTGCAATCATGAGCGGGCCAAAGAGAGATCGCCTCTATAATCTCCTGCCAGCAGTCTATCGCATGGCTGATGCTAGGCACGGAAAACCGCTGAGGGCGTTGTTACGGCCAATTGAAGAAGAGATGAATGCCCTGCAAAGAGATATTGATGGGCTCTACAACGACTGGTTCATAGAGACATGCTCTGAATGGGTTATCCCATATATCGGCGATCTTCTGGGCATTGAACGCATGCAATATCTCACGGATGGATGGAACCTTAGAAGCTATGTTGCCAATGCACTGAGCTATAGAAGGCGCAAAGGAACTGCAACTGTGCTCGAGAAGGTAGCTCGTGATGTCACAGGCTGGCCGGCGCATAGTCTGGAGTTCTTCCGTCTGACGGCTGCCACCCAGTGTCTTCAGCATCTGCGTCCCGGATGTCTGCATTCTCCCAATCTCAGAGACATGAGACAAATGGACTCTTTGGAGGGTCCGTTTGGCAAGATTCCTCATACCGCAGATGTAAGAAAAATAACGACAGGACAGGGAAGGTATAATATCACTAATATTGGAATATTCTTGTGGAGGCTTTCAAGCTATAGCGTTCAAGGGGTCAATGCATGCTGCATAGATGAAGGATGCTACACCTTCGATCCCGTGGGCAACGACCTGCCTCTCTTTAACCAGCCCAAGAGTGATGGCGCTGAAAAGCTGGCGACCGATGAGTCAGACATTGCCGGTCCCATTAGCAGAAGCCTTCTCTGTCGGGAGCTGAGAGAATGCCAGCAAAGCCAGGATGGGCCCGAATTCAACTCTACTGTTACAGGTCCCTACTTCTCAAGTCCTCCAGTCATATCCATAAAACTGAACCTGGAAAAGGCAACAGAAAACGGGGGCCACTCATCCGAGCTGCAGGATGTGTCTTTTAGGGATCTGATGATCTGTGATCTTTCGCTATGGAAAGAGGCCGCACAAAATAGCAGACGAGAGTGGAAGATCGCAGTCGATCCTGAATTAGGAAGGTTGATGATATCTGACAACATGCTTGCCTCATTGCAGAAAAATTTTCAGAAAGTCACATCCGTTCTGACAGACTATTCTTACGGTTTCTTTGGGGATATTGGTGCAGGTCCATACGATCGGAACTCTGCTATTCGAGAGCTGATTGAAGGTAAAATCGGCTGGCGGGCCGGAGTGGCCAGCGATAAAGTTGGGGTTAAAGGCATAACAGTCTTTTCCACTCTGGAGGAGGCACTTGTTGGGTGGAATAGTTATGTGAAAACTTGCAGCCAGCCCACAGATGACACAGATGAAGGAGATCAGCATTGCACCAAGCGCAAAGTCGGCATAATCGCTATCATGGACAGCAGGACATACCATGAAGATATGATCATCAGGATTCCGGAGGGCTCTTTGCTATTGATTGTGGCTGCAACTTTTATGCCATCTGACGAATCGACAGCAGAAAATGGTCGCTTCTCTCTAAGAATGCTGAGGCCTCATATCCGGGGCAATATGAATATCTATGGCACGGCAAAGAAAGAGAGCGAGAATCCTGGTGAGATCGCCATAAATGGATTGCTTCTCGAAGGGGACCTGAATGTGCGGGAAGGAAACCTGGGCAGTCTGATTGTGGGCAACAGCACCATTGTGCCGGGAAAAGGAGCAATCAGGGTATACTCTCAAGATGAAGAGAAGAACGACTGGCTCGAGTTGGCCCTCAACAGGTCCATCTGCGGCAGGATCGAGCTACACAAAAGCGTGCCGAAGCTCTTGATCACAGAGTGCATAATCGATTCCCAGTCTTTCGATAATCTGGCGATAAACGCGGAAGGGACGCAGGCAAACATTGCTGAGAGCACCATCATCGGTAAAAGCCGCGTCGCCTCTCTGGCGGCAGTCGATTGCATCTTCACGGGACTATTGTCAGTCAGGCAAACGCAGGTTGGCAATGCTCGGTTTTGCTATTTTCCGTCGGGATCAAAGACACCTCAAAGCTTCGAGTGTCAGCCCGATGCATACCTTGAAAGGGAGTCAGACAGGATTCACCCAGCATTCAATTCTCTTCGTTATCCTGATCCTGCCTATGCTCAGTTGAGTGCAAGCTGCCCGATAGAGATCAGTGCAGGAGCCGAGGACGGATCAGAGATGGGAGCCTTCAAATCGATTCACCAGCCTCAGCGTCTGGCTAACTTGAAGGCAGTCCTTGAAGAGTACCTTCCAATCGAGCTTGAAGCCGGAATATTCTTTATGAGTTGATTTTCCAGGAGGGAGATTTATGAGAGGGGATTATAGTCGATTTACCTTTGACTCTAAAAAACATTACAGCAGCGTGAGAATGCAGCAGGGACGGCTGCAACTTGATTCCGACTGGAATGAAGCTCAAGACATTCGATTGCATCACGAAAGAATGCTCGCTCTTGATGCCATCGGGCCGGCTGGTGCGCCCAGAGACAGCGCCGGTTTTATGCTGAGCTATGTAAAGGAGAGAGACGATTTTCTGATTGGCAGGGGCAGATATTACGTGGACGGCATACTCTGCGAAAATGATGGCGACATTTTTTATTCGGAGCAGCCTCACAGTCCCGAGAAAATCAGTGATCTGGCGGATGGCCGGTATGTCGCATACCTGGATGTCTGGGAGAGTGCGGTATCGGCAATTGAAGACCCGGATATTCGTGAGATTGCTCTGGGTGGACCGGACACTACTGCTCGTTTCAAGATCATGTGGAGGCTGGACATTGAGCCGTTTTCAGGACAGATGCATTGTGATGCAAAAAGCAGACCTGCCGCCCGCATGGCAGCGAAAATAGAACGGGGAAGGGCATCAAGCAAAGACAATGGCCCATGCTCTTCATCAATAAATGATGGCTATGGCTATCTTGGAAATAATCTTTATCGGGTAGAGATCCATGACGGCGGCAGCCGGGCGTCAGCCACCTTCAAGTGGTCCAGAGATAACTGCAGCACCATTAGGGCTGTGCAGAGCATCGACAAAAAAACCATTACCATTCTGGATCCGGCAAGAAACACTGCACAGATCTTTCATCCAGGCCAGTTTGTCGAGATTACCAATGACGAGCGCGAGCTAAAAGGAGAAAACGGCGAGTTTGCCAGGATTGAGTCTATCGATGATCAGCGTTTTACGTTGAATCGCGAGATATCTCCCCAGTCATTCGAGCCCAACCCCAAAGTGCTCCTCTGGGATGGTGAGCCCAGGCCCATTGGCTATGATGGTGGCTGGATAAAGGCTGCCGTTAGAGGGGACCGTGCTCTATTCCTTTTGCCTGATGACACTCTTGCTCCTGTTATATTTGAGCCGGGAAGCTTTGTGGAGATTTCCAGTGATTGTCTGGAGGAGCAGGGACGTTTTTTGTATGCTCAGGTTGAGTCTATAACCAGTTCATCAGACGGCGTAAGTCTCCATCTCATAAATATCAAAGGAGATTTAGCACTGGATAAGCAGAATCTCAAGGTTCGAAAATGGGATCCGGATGAAGAATGGATGGACCTGGAGATGGATATAAAAGTGGCCTTCTCGAAGGGAGATGAATACCGGAAGGGCGACTACTGGCTAATACCATCAAGGGAGATGACCGGGAGGATAATTTGGCCCAGAGATTGCCACGGCCAGCCGGAATTTCTGCCGCGGCAGGGCGTTTTCCACCATATGGCCAAAATGGCAGATCTTTTGCATGATGATCATGGGTGGAGGCTCACCGATCGGAGGAATATCTTT
Source organism: uncultured Methanotrichaceae archaeon (assembly GCA_964518035.1). Taxonomy (GTDB): domain Archaea; phylum Halobacteriota; class Methanosarcinia; order Methanotrichales; family Methanotrichaceae; genus Methanothrix. Next base: position 10,476 of record CAZFFD010000035.1, read on the forward strand.
CCCGAGCTGCATAGCATTCTGTCAGTAGCTTATGGAGGCGGCGATGGCCAGCAGGGGTGGCCAGGAGAGGTTCTGGAGGATCCATTCCAGGTTATCGTCACCTATGATGGGAAGGCTGCCGGCGGAAAAGAGGTCTCTTTTAAGATCGTCAAGGGAGAAGGCAAGCTCATGCCGGATCTCGGCTCTGCCGGTTCTCCTGAGGTCACGATAAAATCCGATGAACGCGGAATTGCCAGATGCCACTGCCAGATCGAGTCTCATGAGGTGGTAGTTGATGCGAGCCTTGCCGTCTCAGAGGTGGAGGCCAGATCGACTTGTCCAATGATAATTCCTTCTCAGCGTTTCAGAGCAGACTGTCTTGATGCTGGAAAAGTCGGATATCGATTGCCTTCGGCATATCCGGAGCTGGGTGAATCGAAAACCGTAAAGGAGGCTTTGGACAGGCTGAGCATTTTGGGCAGGGCGGACAATGTGATCTACAGTCCTCCGGAAGAGGGCCGAGGATCTGAGGGCATCAAGACGGTTGGCGAAGCATTAGACGATCTCTACAAGACAGCACCGTCGTCATCGTGTGCGGCGAGCATTGGCAAAGGCGGACAGTATCTGAAATTGGACGAAGCCGTCAAGAGGATGATAGAGCAGGGGAAAAATGACATCTGCCTATGTCTTCTGCCAGGTGATCACTCTTTGCCTGCGGGGATACGGCTAGAAGGAAGAGAACACACAAAAGAGAGCATCAATCTCTCCATCCGGGGCTTGGGAGCTGGATCGAAAATCGTGGTCGATGATGGACAGCAGATTTTGCTTGAAGGGCTTCATTCTCTGTATCTGAAAGATCTGGAAATCGAGGGAAGGGGGCCGAGTGAGGGGCTTTTAAGCTTCAAGAACATCGATTTATTGAACATCCAAAGATGCACAATCAAGGCAACGGGAAAGGGTGACGTTGCTATGGCCATCAGAAACGGAGAGGGCATCATAACCTTGGATGGCAATCAGATCGAGGGGACGCTCTGCCTTTATGAAGGAAATGCCTGCGGAGCCTTCAGCTTTGATTCTGAGGAAGCTGACAGCTTGAAGAGACGGGTCTGCCATCTGCTGAGCAGGGTTAGGAGAGGCGATCTGACTCTATGCAATAACCATATAACCAGAATTTCTGCAGGTGCAAAGATGGCAGATCAGATCAAGGAACAGCTTGCAAAAAAGCATGAGGGAAAACCCTCTGAGCTGAAGGACATCTTTCAGGTAATTTTCCTGTCCAACAACGTCATAGCAGATGGACCAAATCTGCTGTTGGCCGGCAATTTAATTATGAGCGGCAACTTTTTCGAGAGACAAGCGGATGGCAGGCAGGCCGGTGAGGTGCAGGTGATGAACTGGGCCATATCCGGCAAATCTGTTTTCACTGGAAATATCGGCGAGGAGACGACGATATCAATAGTCTCCTCTGAGAGCAATGATGCTGCCAACTTGCTCGATATTAAAAAACTCTGATTATTATTAATCTCGCTCAAACTCAAAGGAGATCGCGATATTGAAGAGAACGATACTATGCGAGTGCGGAAAGTTCGTCCAGGGGCACACATTCAAGGACTACATACCTACCTCTATCGGCCCATCCACCTCCACTTTCGGCCATTCTGACTGCGGGCTGATATTCAATCTCGTAGACGGAGAGCTTCCAAAGAGGTTCTCAACGAGAATTCAGCTCAAGGGCATAGCCATGAGGTTTGCAGAGATAAAAGAGATTGAGGACGAGGCATTGTGCTCCTTTCTCCTTGAGGTGGATCGTTTGAAGTCCGGGGGCAACATCTGCGACATAGACATACTGATCAGAGCCTATAAAAAGATTCAGGAGAAGACCTCTCTGGTTGAGGAGAGCAGGCCGGGGGCTTGAATTCTTATGATTAAAGCCGTTCATCCAATTAAGAAGAGCCCCTGCTGCAAATCCCAGCAGCATAAGCCCAGCATTTTTAGAGAGACAAGTCTGGCCACCCAGGCAGAAGAGAGCAGTCTGCAGGGCGAGCCCAGCCCTCTCATGCAATGCAGTCTGATGGACCTGCCGGGCCGGGCCCCGATGCAGCCGAAAGTCGTCACGGGCGAGCAGCAGACTACAGGCATTGCCGAAAAATCTGCTCCTCCCGTCATCCAGCGCTATGTCAAAGTAGGATTGTATGAGGGTTCCTTTGGCCTTGATCACATTGGCATCGGAGTCAATTCAGAGAAGACGTCGGGCTTCAGTCCAAAAGAGGGACTGGGCCGGGAGGCCGAGAAAGGGTCCTGGGTGGAGGGTGAGGTGAAAGAAGACCACGGGCTTCTCGATAGCCTGACCATCAGGACAAATCCCAGGCAGGAGGCATGGCTGCAGGCCGCTCTGAATCGGGCCGAGTCGTCATCGCAGAAGTTCAATTTGCACCAGCACAACTGCTCCCAGCACGGAGCGGAGATTCTCAAATCCGCCGGCCTGAATGCAAAAAGCTCTCCAGTTCCAAGAGCTTTCTTTGAGGGGCTAAAGAAGAAGTACGCCTCCGGGCAGAAGGAGGCTGCTGCAGACAGCCAGCCGGTGCAAGGCAAGTTCACGTCGAATGCGTCCGCCGCGGCAGAGCCGAGAACGAAGCCCAACCGCACGGGGATGCCAGACCGCCTCAAGTCCGGGATCGAGTCGCTCTCAGGCATGGACATGTCTGACGTGCGGGTGCACGCTAACTCGGAGCTGCCGGCGCGACTTGATGCTCTCGCCTACACCCAGGGCAATCAGATCTACCTGGGGCCGGGAGAGGAGAAGCACCTGCCACACGAGGCCTGGCATGTGGTGCAGCAGAAGCAGGGGCGAGTAAGGGCGACGAGGCAGATGAAAGGTGTGGGGGTGAATGACGATCTGGGATTGGAGGGTGAGGCCAATGTTTTGGCTCGTCGAATAGATCATTTGGAGCCTTTTGCCAATTCCAGGCAAGCTTCTTTTCCTGTGGCCTTTGTTCCTGCTTCTTGCATACAGCTAGCCAAGAAAAGAATCCAGATAAACGATCCCAACGATGAGCGAGGGAAAGAAATGGCAATGCTCATTGCTGAAGCAAAAGAGATTCGCGCTCGATCGAAAGATGATGCGTATCTATCGTGGATATCTGATATGAGGTCTCTTTCAGAGACATTTTATAATGCAACATCGGAGGGGGCACCAAATGAAGTTATTATGAGACTGAAGAAAGCAATTGAAGAACGCCATAATAACTTCATCGCAGAAATTGCTCGGATTAGAGAAATATATGATATTTCAATTAATAATATAATTCGCGATTATGGTTTGGACAAAGCTGTTGATGGGGCTTCCTCAATAGAAATTAAAACAGGTCTAGATTATTTTGGGGAACTGCAAGGCGAAATAAGAACGCAAAAAGATACTGGGAAGCAGTATGTAAGAGATGCTGAGGGATATTACGTTCCACGTTATGCATTACGTCATATAACAAAAAAGGAAAGAACACCTGTGTTAAAACGCGAAAATTTAAGTCCCAAAGGCTACAATCGTGAAGCGATATTAAAAAGTCTTAAGGATAAATTTAAGAAGTTCTCGTTTGGAGAAAACGAGCTAGCTATGAGATCTTTTTATCAGAACCGAGCAGGTGGACAACATCAGACTGCAATGATATCAGGAACTGCGTCTGAACGTCCTATAAGGGGAAACAGTGGCAGCCCATTTACAAGAGACAGTGGAGGAGCAATAATTATAGATAATGCAGAAATATTAAGTGGTAGATCTGAGCGCTCTCAACTCTCATCTCAGTATGTGGAATCCTTAAATCCGTATCGCAAAAGGACAATGCCCAAAATGCAAGCTTTAAGCGAAGATAGAGATACTAGAGACAAATATCAAAATCGACTCAATCAGGAGCAAGAAAAGGCCGCATCTTCAGGTGCGAGAAATAAAGAATTGCATTATACTGCCATTCCTTTTAGTGCGATACAAGAGGTATTACTGTTTGCAGAAAACGATTCAACCTCAATTGAACAACGAGAGGATATTATCTTAAGAGAGTTCAGAGCTTTTAAAAATGAGAAGCGCCGCGAAGCTCTAGCTCTACATGGCACTGCGCCAGGATCGTCCATAATTCAATCTGAGATGAGCATTCAATCCCAATCATTTGATCTTCATAGCTTGAACAACTGTTTGATTAGTGCCATTGTAAATGCAGCTGAAAAGATAGGCCGCCCACTAATTCAAGTAAACGTTGAGGAAATACGCGAAAGACTGCAGGCTGAAAACCTTGGCAGGATTGGAGATATGCTTTATGCAGACCAAAATGTTGTGGAAGTTATACTCAGATTCCTTGGGCTAACAGATGTCCGTGTGATACTTTACGAATCGAATGGTAATGTACAGGAAGTTGGCGGCGAGGGAAATGGGCAGATTTTAAATATTTTCCACGACGGAAGTCTCCATTTTGCAGGAGATCCATTTAACGAATTGCAGAAAAATGCAATACGAGGAACAAAATAGGTGTTGATTCTTTCTATCCGGAGAAATGCAAAGCCAAATGCAATGAAAAGGTTCCCATGCTTGAGATCAATGTCATTTTCCTGAACACGAGCTACAGACAGCAATTCGTTGTATTCTCTACGAACGACTCGCCCTCCTAATTTTTTCCCATGGATTGTGAAATGTTGTGAAATGATCAGCTCTTCATCGGAACATTATATTGTGCTATATTGGCTCTTGATGCGGGATTTTGCGGAAATTTTTAAGCAATGCAGGGACATTTCCAATATTGATTCTGGTTGTTAAATCTTCAGCCTGAAATGCCCTTAGCATCCTTTATCTCAGTCCTTCCACAAAACTCCTCACGCATCGCCGCAGATCCGCATGATACCCGCCCTCCAGCACTGCGAACCTGCGTCCCTCGCACCTCTCCTCCGCTCCTTCTCGGATGGCCCTGCCGATCTCACGGTAGTCCTCAATCTTGAGAAGCCCTCCCCAGTCTTCAAGATAGGTATCAAAGCCCGCCGAGACGCCCACGATGTCGGGATCAAAACCGGTGAATGCGTCCTCCACCTGTTTCAAATAGCGGCTGCCGTCCATATTCAGATATTCGAAGCTCTCGTCCACTGACCAGGGATTGACGATCTTCACATCCCGGTCTCCCCGGAAGATGCTGACAGTCCCGTCTCCGAAGTGCAGGTCGATGTCGATTATCAGAGCCCTCTTTGCCTCAGGCCTGATCTTTTTTACGGCAATGGCCATGCTATTGAAGTAGCACATCCCCCAGGCCCGGTTAGCTGCCGCGTGGTGGCCCGGCGGCCTGATCAGAGCGAATGCTGGCTCTCCGGATGCAGCCAGTTCCGCTGCGCAGATGGCTCCTCCGGCAGCAAGTGATGCGGCGTCAAAATGCCCGGAGGCCCTCACCCGATCGATATGCTCTTTTCCGTGGACTTTATCGATATCCTCCAGGCTGCATGGCTCTGGCTCTACGAACTCATAGCCGGCCTGATGCAATTCTTCTGCAGGCGCTGCAACTCGACCGGGATTTTCTACCGGATTCGCAGGATATCTTTCCTCGAATTTACTGCTGAAGACTATTTTCACATCTGCCTTATGAATTTCCAAATCCACTTAATCTATTCGATCTGCCTCCTCTCGACCCAACATGACCATCACAAGGGCTATATGATATGTCCTCCAAGAGATGAAGCGATGCCTAATTTCAATGTCCTTTTGGAAGGTGCATGGCTGGTCAGAGATGTAAAGACTGAGGATGATGCCATCGGTGTGGCCATCTCAGAAGCCGGCAAGCGATTGAATCAGAAGAAGATGGACTTCGTCGAGGTGGAGATGGGTCAGTGGGACTGCCCGGAGTGCGGCGAGCCCCTGTCCGGTGTGTTTCTGGTGGCCAGCACTGCATTGGTCGCATTGCTGTTCGAGATCAAGATATTCAATGCCGAGAGCGAGGAGCATGCTGGGCGCATAGCCAAATCAACTATCGGAAAGGCTCTGGGTGCAATCCCCCTGCATGTTTTAGAGGCGAATCTGATCGACTGAATCATTGGAGATAGGATCGATATTCTGGCCCGTTTTGTGAAAGTGCCTGACAGGCCAATGGAGGCATGATTGTTATTACTGATCTTACTGCCGCATTTATTTCTTTTGTATTCTGCTCGGCTCTTTGCTCCTGCTCGGCATGGGCTGCTGATTTTTCCCAGGATCTGTCCGGAACCTGGAGCATCGTGGCTGAGCTGGTGGCATCTAGCAGCGAAAATCCCGATGATCCTTATGCACCAAAGCCCGGCATGATAAAAAGCGATGTCTGGAGCATATACAATGGAGAGACTGGCCCTGTTCTCACTGGCAACAGCGGCTCCATATCCGGGCAGTATGTAGATGGCGGTGCGGTTTTCGACGGCAGCTATCCTATGGGCTCCGGGGTTTTTTTGAATGTGCATATCGAGTGTGCGGCCATCGATGCTGCATTCATGCACGGCGTCAATGAGAACGTTTACTGGGGAACGAATACAGTGACCGGCGAGATGATCAAGCTGGGCATCGAATCATGGAAGTTCCAGGCGAAAAAGCAATGACGATCAGAGACCGCCTCCCTGAAATGATTGGTGATTATCTTCTCTGATCGCGTTCGCCTTATTTTTTCGCCTGTTCTTTGATTGCTTTGGCCAGCCTTGTGATTCCCTCCACGATCCTCTCGTTGTCGCAGTTGGAGTAGTTCAGTCTCATGGTGTTTTTGCCTCCTCCGTCTGCGTAGAACGCTTGGCCCGGCACAAAGGCCACCTTCTCCTTGATTGCCCTCTCGAAGAGATCGAAGGATGACATCTCCTCCGGAAGGGTGACCCAGAGGAACATTCCTCCTTCGGGTCTCGTGAAGCTCACGTTCTCCGGGAATGTCTCCTCCATTGTCTTGACCATGCAGTCCCTCTGCTCCTTGTAGGCCCTTCGAATCAGGGCTATGTGCCTGTCTATATCATTGTCCTGGAGGTATTGATGGACAACCCTCTGACTGAAATAATTGGAGTGCAAGTCAGAGGCCTGCTTGGCCACGATCAGCTTCTCCATGATATCTTCAGAGGCGCAGGTCCATCCGAGCCTGATTCCCGGTGCCACGATCTTTGAAAAAGAGCCGAGCAGCACAGCCCCGTCTCCGAGAAAGCTTCTCATGGATGGTCGGTCCTCTCCCATGAACCTCAGCTCGCCGTAGGGGTTGTCCTCGATGAAGATCGTTCTCTCATTCTCCATGATCTCAGCCACTGCGCGCAGCTTATCCTGGGAGTAGGTAATGCCGGTCGGATTCTGGAAGTTGGGCACAGAGTAGAACAGTTTGGCACTGTCCTTGGCCAGCACTCGAGAAAGCTCTTGTGGATCGATCCCGTCCTCTTCCAGGGGTATGGAGTGGAATTTCGGCTCGAAGAAGCCGAATGACTGGATGGCTGCCAGGTACGTTGGTCGCTCCAGGATAACGCCGTCTCCCTTGTTCAGAAATACCTTGCTCATTAGATCCAGGCCCTGCTGGGAGCCGTTGGTGATCAGAATCTCTGAGGCCTTGACCTTCAGGCCACGTCTGGCATATCTCGCCGCGATCATCTCCCGAAGCGGAAGGTACCCTTCAGTTGTGCTGTACTGCAGAGCGGCCTCGCCGCTATCGGAAAGCACCTTAGTAGCTGCCTTGGCAACTCCTTGTACTGGAAAGTATCTGGGGTTGGGAAGCCCGCCGGCAAAGGATATTATTTCTGGGTCCTCAGTAACCTTGAGGATCTCTCTGACAAACGATTTATGGACACAAGCCATTCTATCTGCGAACGCCCTTTTCATCTCAATTCTTCCAATTTCCACATTTTCTAATCCTCACTTAAGATACTGTTATATCCTCTTAGCGAGTGAATTGCCCTTCCATGCCAGGCAAAGTCTCGCACAGTTATGCTTTTCGCGGATCGGAAAAACCGCTTATTGGAATGACCATCGGTGATTTTTTTGATGAAATAGCCCAAACATATCCCGATAACGACGCAATTGTATCTATTCATCAGGGGAAGCGATATACCTATCGAGAGCTGCAAAAGGCGCTCAACCGCGCGGCTAAGGGTTTCATCGCTTTGGGCCTGAAGAAGGGCGATCGCCTGGCAATATGGGCCACCAATCTTGCAGAATGGATCATCACCCAGTTTGCCACTGCAAAGGCCGGAATCATCATGGTCAACATCAATCCCGCATACCGGACTCATGAGCTGGAGTATGCTTTGCGCCAATCTGAGGCTCAGGCGCTTTTGCTCATGGACCGATTCAAGACATCAGACTATGTGCAGATGCTCTACGAGGTCTGTCCTGAGGCCAGGACTGCCGAGCCGGGCAAGATTCAATCCGAGAGACTGCCGTTTTTGCATACTGCGGTCATGATCCGGGGAGAGAAGCTGCCGGGCATGTATTCCTGGGATGATGTCATGAAGATGGGCGATGAGGTTCCGGATGAGACTCTTGAGGAACGCAGGGAGAGCCTGGACTTTGACGATCCCATCAACATTCAATACACCTCCGGGACGACCGGTTTTCCCAAAGGCGTGGTTCTCACGCACCATAACGTCTTGAACAACGGATACTTCATCGGCGAGTGCATGAAGTTTACGGAAAAAGACCGGCTATGCATACCCGTTCCTTTTTATCATTGCTTTGGCATGGTGCTCTCCAATTTGGCAGCCATGACCCATGGCGCGGCAATGGTGCTGCCTGCCGAGTACTTCGATCCTGTTTCAGTCATGTCTGCGATAGAGAAGGAGCGCTGCACAGCAGTGCATGGCGTCCCCACCATGTTTGTGGCAGAGCTTGAGCACCCGGATTTTTCCAAGTACGACTTTTCGAGCCTGCGCACCGGGATCATGGCCGGATCGCCCTGTCCGATTGAGTTCATGAAGAAGGTGAGCACTCTCATGAACATGAAGGAGGTGGTGATCACCTACGGCCAGACTGAGGCCTCGCCAGCCATCACCATGTCCTCTACTGATGATTCCATCGAGCAGAGGGTCTCAACCATTGGCCGGCCCATGCCTCATGCCGAGATGAAGATTGTGGACCCCAAGACCGGCAAGATGGTCCAGCGAGGAGATACCGGTGAGATCTGCGCTCGGGGCTACATGATCATGCGCTGCTACTACAACAATCCGGTGGCAACCGACCAGTGCATAGACAAGGAAGGATGGCTGCACACCGGCGATCTGGGAACTTTGGACAATCAGGACTACTGCAAGATCACAGGCAGGCTCAAGGATATGGTTATCCGGGGCGGAGAGAACATCTACCCGCGGGAGATTGAGGAGTTCCTCTACACTCATCCGGCTGTCAGCGACGTGCAGGTCATCGGAGTGCCAGACAAGAAGTACGGAGAGGAGATCATGGCCTGGATCAAGCTCAAGAAGGGCGCAACGGCCAGCGCTGACGATATCAAGGCATTCTGCAAAGGAAAGATCGCCCACTTCAAGGTTCCGAGGTACATCAAGTTCGTGGACGACTTCCCGATGACTGTGAGCGGCAAGATTCAGAAGTTCAAGATGAGAGAGCAGTCCATCACCGAGCTTGGGCTTGAGGAAGCTGCCAGGATGAAGACGGCCTGAGACGAGGGCCGGATTCTTTTCATGAGATCTGTTGGCAGGTAAAAGTGAGTGACTACTATCTTGAGAATAGGCTTAACAAAAGGATGCCTTTTTATTTTTCATGGTTTTCGTTCTCTCCGCAAGCTTTTTCATATGTGAAGCCAAAGGAGGCAGATTTTTAATCTTTGCCAGCATATTGTTGCATGATCCAATTATGGAAATCATTGATATCTTGAGACGACATGAGCGAGAGATAAAAAGTAGATTTCATGTCAAAAGGATCGGCCTGTTCGGCTCCTTTGCTCGCGGTGAAGAAAAGGATACCAGTGATGTAGATATAATGGTGGAATTTGAAGAGCCGACCTTTGACAACTTCATGAAGCTGTCATTTTTCCTTGAAGACATCTTTGGCAGGAGAGTGGAGCTGGTCACGCCTGACTCCTTGAGCCCGTATATTGCGCCGTATGTCAATAAAGAGGTGGTCTGGGCTGACCAAGGATGATTCTGTCTTCTTAAGGCACATTCTGGATGAGATCGACTTTCTTGAGGAGAGCTGTGAGGGCATCGGTTTTGAAGATCTGATGGAAAACAGGGAGAAGCAAAGGGCGTGGCTGAGAAGTCTCGAAGTGATAGGCGAAGCCATGAAAAATATATCGATCGAATTCAGGGAGAGACATCCTGGCATTGAATGGCGAAAGATTGCCGGACTCAGGGATAAGCTAATCCACCACTATTTTGGAGTGAAGTGGGAGATCGTCTGGGATGTTGTCAAAAACGAGATTCCCGACATCAAGCTCAAGGTAGAGAAGATGTTACGAGAATTTGAATCGGCGGACTGAGTGGGAATCAATTCGCCGCTCCATGCACACTTATTCTCTCCGCAAGCTTTTTCGTGAGAGCAGTTAAAGGTGCCCCAGGAGGGCTAGAGTCTTGGAGGCACAGGCACAGGAACAGGCGCAGGCACAGGAACAGGCGCAGGCACAAGCACCCGCAAAGGTCATCGAGCTGGTCGAGAAATTCGAGCGCGACCAGGATATCTATCGATCCAGCCAGTACAATGAGACTGAGCTGCGAACAGAGTTCATCAATCCCTTTTTTGAGGCTCTCGGCTGGGACGTCTACCACAAGAAGGAAAGCCGCGCTGACAAGCGAGAGGTCAAAGAAGAGGATGCGGTAGATGTCGAGGGAAAGATCAAGAATCCAGACTACAGCTTCCGGCTGTTCGAGAAGAGAAAGTTCTTCGTCGAGGTGAAAAGGCCTTCCATAAACATCGAGTCCGGCGTCTATCCAGCCTATCAGATCCGGCGCTACGCCTGGTCTGCCGATCTGGCGATCTCCATTCTCACTGACTTTGAGGAGTTTTCCGTCTACTACTGCCGGTCCCGGCCTTCCAAGGATGACAAGTCCACGAAATCCCGGATAATGTATTTCAGGTACGATCAATATGCTGAGAAGTGGCCTGAGATCGCAGCTCTCTTTTCCAGGGATGCGGTGTCAAACGGCTCGCTCGACAAATATGTGGAGTCTCTGCCGCAGAAGAGGGGCGAGAAGAGGGTGGACGCTGCGCTCTTAGACGACATCTCGGCCTGGCGGGAGATGCTGGCAGTGAGCCTCGCCAGGCACAATTCCGATCTGGACACGACGAGCCTCAACTATGCAGTTCAAACCATCATCGACCGGATCATATTTCTGAGGATCTGCGAGGATCGGGGCATCGAGAGATACATGCGCCTCAAGGACCTCCTGAATGGGGATCGGGTCTATCCGAGGCTGTGTGAGCTGTTCATTCAGGCTGATGAGCGCTACAATTCAGGCATCTTTCATTTCGGAAGTGAGCCGGGCAGAGAAAATCCGGATACCATCACTCCGGGCCTGAAGATCGATGATGCAACTTTAAAGGAGATCATAAGGCGCCTCTATTTCCCTGAGAGCCCTTACGAGTTCTCGGTGCTGCCTGCTGAGATCCTGGGCCAGATCTACGAGCAGTTCTTGGGAAAGGTCATCAGGCTTGATGAGGGCCACAGGGCGCTGGTCGAGGACAAGCCGGAGGTCAAGAAGGCCGGCGGTGTCAAGTACACGCCTGCCTACATCGTTGAGTACATTGTACAGAATACTCTGAACCCTCTTTTGAAGGACAGGACGCTTCCGGAGGCTGGATCACTGCGGGTCCTGGACCCGGCCTGCGGCTCAGGCTCTTTTCTAATCGTGGCCTACCAGCATCTTTTGGACTGGCACAAGGAATGGTACGTCCAGAATCTCGTGCCCCTGATCGAGGGCGGCAAAAGTCAGGAGATAAAACGGATTCTTCCGGCGGCGGCAGCACCTGGCCCAAAGGGCAGGAAGGGGCGCAGCCGGGAGCCTGAGCTGCCGGTTTACATGAGCCGGGACCAGGAGTGGAAGCTGACCACGGCTGAGCGGAAACGAATCCTGCTGAACAACATCTTCGGAGTGGACATCGACCGGCAGGCGGTGGAGGTGACAAAGCTGTCGCTTCTTCTCAAGGTGCTGGAGGGCGAGAACGAGGAGAGCATCTCCAAGCAGCTGAAGCTCTTCCAGGAGAGGGCCTTGCCCGATTTAAGCAAGAACATCAAGTGCGGCAATTCGCTGATCGGCTGGGACATTCTTGAGGGCAATCCGGGGCTGGGTGAGGAGGAGATTGCCAGGATCAATCCATTCGACTGGCAGAGAGAGTTTCCGGAGGTTTTCTTGAAGGGCGGGTTCGATGCAATTGTTGGAAATCCTCCATATATTCGGATTCAAATGATGAAAGAGTGGGCTCCGTTGGAAGTTGATCACTACAAGAAAAAATTTTTCACCGCCAGCAAGGGCAACTATGATATCTATGTGGTATTTGTTGAACAAGGCCTTAGTCTCTTAAATAAAAATGGCAAACTAGGATTTATTTTGCCGCATAAGTTTTTTAATGCTAAGTATGGACAATCTTTGCGAGAACTGTTAACAGATGGAAAATACCTGTCTGAGGTTGTACATTTCGGCGATCAGCAAGTGTTTGATGGCGCGATGACCTATACTTGTCTGATGTTTCTAGATAAAAAGAGTTCCAAAGCATTTCGGTTTTTAAAGGTCAATGATCTGGTTGAATGGCGCAATAAAGGCAAATCAATAATAGGATCGATTCCGAATGAGAGCATAAAAGGCTCTGAATGGAACTTCGTTATTGGAGAAAACATTTCACTATTTGAAAAAATAGCTAGAAATCCTGCAAAGTTGGGTGACATTGCAGATAAAATATTCCAAGGATTGGTTACCGGGGCTGATCCGGTTTTTATTGTAAAGAACCTTGGAGAAGACCGATATTCATCTGATGCAACTAAAAAAATTTACTCATTTGAAAAAGATTTATTACATCCATTGTGCAAAGGTTCTGTAAATATTCGTAGATATTTTGTAAATGATTTAACTAAATCAATAATTTTTCCTTACAAGATATTTGGAGGCAAGGCAATATTGTTTTCTGAAAGAGAACTATCAGAAAAATACCCTCAAATCTATGAGTATCTCCTCGAAAATCGAGAAATTCTTGAATCCAGAGAACATGGTAAGTGGAAGCACGATCGATGGTATGCATTTGGCCGTTCGCAAAATCTGAGCCAGATGGAACAAACAAAAATACTAACCCCGAGCATCGCCAATTCTGCTTCATTTACACTTGACTCTGATGATTATTATTATTTTGTAGGCAGTGGCGGAGGCGGTGGCGGAGGATACGGAATAACTTTGAAGTTGAAACAAAATCGCCTAAGTGAGTGCAAGTACTTACTAGGCTTACTAAACTCACATCTATTAGATATATACTTGAAGTCTTTCAGTAGCAGATTTAGTGGAGGCTATTATGCCTATAATCGCCAGTATATCGAACAGCTTCCCATCCGCACCATCGATTTCTCCGACCCCGCCGACGTCGCTCGCCACGACCACATGGTCTCTCTGGTGGAGCAGATGCTGGCGCTGCATAAACAGCTCCCGCAGGCCCAGACTCCCCACGAGAAGACGGCACTGCAGCGCCGCATCGAGGCCACTGACGGGCAGATCGACGCCCTGGTCTACGAGCTTTACGGGCTCACGCGGGAGGAGATCGAGATCGTGGAGGCGGCGGGCAGGTAGTTTTATATTCTTTTCCAGCATTTAGAATCCGGGCAAAAAAATGTCGATAGAGGTTGAGCTTCCCAGAGAGATAGAGTTATCGATAAGAGCTAACAAAGATCTGGATGCATTAGTGCGAAAAAGGATCGAACGCGATATACTTGAAGATATAAAAAATGATCTATTTATTTCGAGAATATTTGATGTGCTCTTAAAAAAAAGCGATTTATCTGAAGAGGATGTAAATGAATTAGACCACAAGATGAAGCGGGAAATAATGGAGAAGCTTGGATGGAGATAGTGCTGGACACAAATATCCTGATATCGTCCCTCCTGAGGAATGGCTTGACCAGAGACATAATATCCGTATCGCCCTTTAAAATGTATACCGTTGAATATGCCAGATTTGAAATAGAAAAACATAAAGACGAATTGTTATCCAAATCAAAGCTAGATGAAAAATCCTTCGATTATTTAAATGAATTTATCTTTGGCAAAATCAATTTTATCGCTTCTGAAGATCTGGCCCCCTTCAAGAACCGAGCGATTGAAGTTATGCATGAAATTGACATCGACGATGCTCCATTTCTGGCTCTGGCAATGTCTTTGAACTGCCCAATTTGGAGTAATGATGGGCATTTTAAGAGGCAGGATGTCATTAGAGCTTTTACCACAAAAGAGTTGATGAGTCTATTATGATTTCATCATAAGCTTTTTTCGATGCCGTCCCATGGTCTCCCTGGTGGAGCAGATGCTGGCGCTGCATAAACAGCTCCCGCAGGCCCAGACGCCTCACGAGAAGACGGCATTGCGGCGCCGCATCGAGGCCACCGACGGGCAGATCGACGCCCTGGTCTACGAGCTTTAC
>CAZFFD010000036.1:0-24476 GCA_964518035.1 uncultured Methanotrichaceae archaeon
ACTCTTGACTTTTCCATATTATAAAACTCAAACCTATTAGAGGGTCACGACCATCCCCTGGCAAACTATTAATAATTCTCACCTCACCTCGATAGCCTAGTGGGGTGAGTCGGCTCGATGAGCCCGAATTCGGATTTTTGTGAGAAGGGTTCCTTTATGGATATCTCTGATCTGGATAGAGATGAGATGGAGTTCTGGGAGTGTCAGAAGAGGTGCGGAGACTATGTCGACCTCAAGATGGCACGTGACCTGCCGGACGACGCGCCGGATTACATCTTGAAGATGATGGGTGACTTCGAGGAAGAGGTGGCAAGCTTCTGCTTCTCAAAAGCCACTGGCCGGGTTTTGGATGCAGGATGCGGCAATGGCAACCTCCTCTTGCGGGCAATGAAATGTGATCAATTCCCGAAACAAAAAAACCCGAAAGACAGATCCGCCTTGCAGATCGTAGGCATGGATTTCTCGATCAACATGCTTGGCAGGGCTGCCCATCGGGCGTCCGGAGATGATCGAGCCGAATTCCTTCAGGGATCTGTCACCGGCCTGCCCTTTCTTGATCAGTCCTTCGACCGGGTGGTGAGCAGCGGGGTTTTGACCTGCTTGCCAACTGCAAAAGCTGCCGAGAGGGCCCTTTTGGAGTTCTACCGCGTCTTAAAGCCTGGAGGGACTCTGGTTGTGGACTTCTTCAACCGGGCGAGCCATTACACTTTGCTCCGAAAATATCTCTTCAGAGAATCGATAAAGCCCCCGGAATATGTCACGCCAGCAGAGTTCTATCGGTCGCTCTCTGATGCGGGCTTTGTTGTGACCTCTTGCCGGGGCTTTGACTTCAAGCTCTGTCAGGGCTACCTCTTCATGAGCCCCTGGCGCTCTTTGATCGATCCGGGACACTTTCAAGAGAGGCTCTCAAGCTTCGTTGAGCGCCAGCTGTCTCCAGGAAGGGGCCTCAACATGCTCGGCTATAGGATTTATGTGAAATGCATCCGAAAGTAGCAGAAAGAAAAGGCTCCTCGCTGGGCTCATCGCTGCTTTGTGTGGTTGGACACGGATGCTGAGTGGATGGCCAGATCAAAAATTTATGGCACAATCCATGTGAGTTCAATGCAAAGGATCTTTTATTGCTATCAACCGCTTCTGGGTATGAATTCTGAGAGATCCCGCATTGTGACTCTCAGAGATAAGTATTCTGGGATTACCCACAATCGCATAGATATATATTTGGTCAAATCAAATGGGGTTTTTGGAATCCTTCATAGTTAGATTTATTAAACAGGATATCTTACATATTTTGTTAGCGTAGGAGGAAATATGACCAATATGAAAATTGTTCTAGCAGTGATAGCTATTGCGTTTATCGGCATTGCTAGCTCTGCAAATTATATGTACGAAAAAGCAACCGTTAAGGGTGTCGGCTACAAAAATGTGGAGATGATTGTCTCAACTCAGACTGGCTTTAATGGTGACAAACTTGTTGAGAAGCAGGCCGGCTCTGGTAATGTGATCACTGAGAGAACAGAGCTCGAGGCCGAGAGGCAGCTCAATAGGCAGTCATTTCCGTTATATTGGGATATGAGCAAAGACACGCCGATTTGTGATTATCCAACGGGGTTCGTTCCATTAGATTATATAAATTTCACCAAGGAAGCTGAGTTCGAGTACATGCCCGTTTCCTACCAGACAGGAACGTATGATCAGAAGTGGATTGAAAAGTTATGCGTGCAAAACTACAGGATCGGTGCTGTACTGACAGAGATGTACACACACGCCGAGCACCTGCAGAAGACCACCGAGGTCAAGACAAGGTCATATGGCTTCTGTCCCTATTGCCTGACAGATGCACACCATGAAGGCTATACCCTCGATAGGAATTGTTGCACGGGCGTTCTTGAGGCCAACCTCAACAGCAATGTTATCGGTGTCGCCCACATCGGCTGGCTCTCGCGAGATCCTATGGCTGACAATCAGCTCAAGGGCAGGCATGCCGAGTACGGCAGATCAGTCGAGGACCTGACCGGTGTCTTCTCCATCGAGAAGTTCATCCAGCTCTGGGGCAACTCCACATGCGGCGCAATCAGCGTTGACTGGCTGCCATGCGTCTGAATAATCTCTAATCCTATCTCCTTTTTTAGCTCTCCGCTATTTTATGCGGGTGATGACGTGGTTCTTTGTCTCTGCGTCACACTTACATCTGTGGTTTAGATCAAATGTATGCAGAGCGATAAGCAATTCAAGGGCAAAGGGCTCTGCGTTCATCCTTTGCGACTGCGTCTCAACGGACTTCCCGCTCCGCCCTTCGCCATCCTACGAATTAAAGCAGCTCTATTGTTCCCACTACCCTCAGCTTGCCGCCCTCCGGGTATGTCAGAACTGCTCTGGCTCCTGGCCGGAAGACCAGCATCTTGTCCAGCTTGAGCTTCAGCTCAGGCTTATGCCAATCCCCGCCAGCGGAGACTGCCTCGACTCTGGCAGGCACATATTGCATCCAGTGGCCGATGTGCAGCACCATCCCTTCTTTCAATGGAGCTGGCCAGTACTTGACGATGGATGCTTTTGACTCCAGAGATGAGACCTGCTTGATGGATTTGTCGTTGGTGAGGATGGTTCCACGATCGAGGTCTTCTATCTCGACGCCCTTGAGTGCTATGCCAGTTCTCTCGCCGACTCCTGCGGAATCAAAGTCCTCATCGTGCTTTTGGATGGAACGCACCTGAGCCGTCTTCTTTCCAGGCAGGACAGTGAGCACATCATGCTTCTTGATGCTGCCCTCAGCCAGTGATCCGAGGACCACGGTTCCGATGCCGCGCACATTGAAGAAATGGTCCACAGGCAGGGTTCCGGTTTCTGCATTTTGAGGCGAACTCACCTTGGAAGCATCCTCCAGGAACTTCTCGCGCAGGAGGTTCTTGTCGTCCTCCAAGAACTCATATCCATCGACCACAGTACCCTTGATGAGGGGCGCGATCTGCTCGCGAGAGAGGTAGTTCTTCAGTATCACAATGCCTTCCTTGAGACCTATCGAGTCGAGCATTATGACCTCTTCTCCGAATGCCGGATTTATCTGTTCGACGATGAGTAAAGCCTTGTGTGCCATAGAAACTGCGTAAAAGAGGGGAGCGATCCGCTCCGGAAAACGGTTAGGTTCTATGAAGGTGACTGTGTTCTCTCCTTTTTTCAGGTTGTAAAAGGTCAGGTCGCTGGTTGTGCCCTTTTTGCCGATCTCCTTGCCGTAGTCGGAAGCACCCAGGATCACCACATTGAGATTAGCCATGATCGCCTTAAATCATTCCTGGGATAATAGGTTTTGCGGTGTTAGGTTTTGTCAGGGGACTTTGATCTGCCTTTTTATAGAAACAGGGAATACTGCTGGGCATGTGCGGAGCAGATTTGTCAGATCTGGATGAGCCAGTGCCTGAGAGAAAAAAAGACAGTTGTCCGGCCAAGCCGATCCCCAAAAAAGATCCAAATAAGGATAGGCCGTCGGATGTTATCGAATAATGATATCTCTGTTTTTGTTTCTATTTTCTAGCTCATATTTTTTGCTCCCATCCTCGTCCTTTTCCTCAATCATATGCGCTCATGATGCCATTGAATGTAATTTTCTTATCTACAATGCATAATCTATAAATACATTGTACTTTTTATCTCATTAGAGTACAAGATTATACATTAGATCGGTGATTGCATTGAGTTATCTTCAAAAGATTGTGGAGGGGCGCGATCTGACCCTCATCGAGGCTGAGGCGCTGATGGGTGAGATCTTTAAGAGCGCAACCGATGCCCAGATCGGTGCTCTCTTGGTAGCGCTGCGCATGAAAGGCGAATCCGTATCTGAGATTGCCGGATTTGCTAGGAAGATGAGGGATTCTGCTGTTCTCATCCATCCTATGGTAAAAGGCGTCCTGGTAGACACCTGCGGCACGGGGGGAGACGCCACAAACACCATAAATGTCAGCACAGCCGCAGCCATAGTCTCAGCAGCTTGCGGCGTGGCTGTTGCCAAGCACGGCAACTATGCAGTTAGCTCGAAGTGCGGCAGCGCCAATGTTCTCTCTGAATTGGGCGTCAATATCAGCACGACTCCTGAGGCTGTAGTGGCCATGATCGAGCGCCTTGGAATTGGGTTCATGCTTGCACCGATATTTCATCCTGCGATGAAGCGGGTGGCACCAATAAGGCGGGAGCTGGGGCTTCGCACTGTCTTCAACATATTGGGCCCTCTCACCAATCCCGCTGGCGCCCAGGCCCAGGTGATGGGCGTCTACGACCCGCGCTTATGTCAGAAGCTGGCCTCAGTCTTCTTGATGATGGGCACAGAGAGGGCTCTGGTGGTGCACGGCAGCGGAATGGACGAGATCACCAATACCGGCGAGACCCAGATCTCAGAGCTCTTGGATGGGGCCGTAAAGAGCTACTGCATCATGCCCCAGGACCTAGGATATCCTCTGGCGAATCCGGAAGATCTCGTCGGAGGCACGCCTGTGGATAATGCCCGGCGCCTGGTGGCTGTGATGAAAGGCGAAAAGTCTCCGGCCCGAGACATCATAGCCATGAACAGCGGGGCGGCGGTCTACGTATCCGGCGGGGCGCCAACTCTCAAAGAGGGCGCCAAAATGGCAGAGGAAGCCATAGACTCTGGACGGGCGATGGAGGTCCTGCATAAGATGGTAGAGATGAACGGCGACTATGGCAAACTAGTGAGGTTCCTATGACCAGGGTCAAGGTCTGCGGATTGATGAGCGGGGATGATCTCGCTCATGCCGTTCGGGCTGGAGCTGATGCTGTAGGCTTTGTAGTGGAGATCGAGGACTCCCGGCACTGTCTGTCTGCGGGAGAGGCAGCTCTTCTCATTCGTCGGGTCCCAATCTATACCAAGAGCGTGGCGGTGATCGCCCCGCAGGATGTCAATGATGCTGTGCGCCTGGCCGGGCAGACCGGGGCGGATGTGCTTCAGTTGCATGGCTCGCTCGCGCCCCGCGATCTGGCGGAATTAAGGGGCAGGGTTTCTCAGAAGCTGGTCGCCGCAGTTGCAGCTGATGCCGGAATCGGGGCGGCAAGGCGCTACGGGATGGTGGCAGATGCCGTTCTCCTGGACAGCATGGTGGACGGGAAGCTAGGCGGAACTGGAAAGGTCCATGACTGGGATAATAGCGCCGAGATCGTCAGATCTCTCAAGGTTCCTGTGATTTTAGCAGGAGGACTGCATGCCGGAAATGTGGCCCAGGCCATCGAGATGGTGAGGCCCTATGCTGTGGACGTATCCAGCGGCATAGAGACTGACGGCAGAAAAGACCCTGAAAAGATCAATTCCTTTGTGCTAGAGGTGAGAAAGTGTCTTCAGCTACAGTAGAGCCTGTGTTTGTGGATGTGAGCAACAAGGTGAGCGTGGATGCTCCACTCTCTCTCTACCTGGCTCTTAGAGATCGCAGGTATCCCTACCTTCTGGAGTCGGTAGAGAAGTCGGGACAGAAAGCCAGGTTCTCCTTCGTTGGGGCCGATCCATCGGCCATGATCTCTGTCAAGAACCGCTTCCTAAAAATGGAGTTTTTTAGCGGCGGCATGGCTCCCATAGCTGAGCGGCTCTCGGAGTGTGTGGATGTAGAAAAGAATGGCTCGATTCTGCAGGGACCTATCATTGATGGCTACGATCTCTTTGATGTTTTGAGGGCGGCCATACCATGCAGTCGTGGCATGCCAAATAGCTTCGGAAGACAGGTGTTTACCGGCGGAGGCATTGGATACCTGGCCTATGATCTGGTCAAGGAGCGTCTTGGCAGAAGGTCGATGGCCGAGACCCCGGACGCCCAGTTCGGCCTGGTAGAGAGCACATTCATCTTCGATCACCTTGACCGGAAGGTCTACTTCACAATTGCTCCCATTCTGCCTGGGCCCAAGGTCAACTTGATTGAGACCATCGGAGGAATCGATCCGGACTACGACCAGGCCGAGGACTTGAACGTTAGGGGCCGGGTGCTTTCGTCTGGAGAGCCTCAGGAGTACCGGGATGCTGTGCAGAAGGCCAAGATACACATTACCGACGGGGACATCTTTCAGATCGTTTTGGCCCGGTCTACCAGAATCGAGTGCCCTGATCCTGTCAAGCTCTACCGAAAGCTGAGAAGCATCAATCCAAGCCCCTACACCTATCTATTTGAGTTCGGTGATCTGGCAATAGTTGGAGCCTCTCCTGAGACCCTCTTCAACACCTACGACCGCAAGCTTAAGGTCAATCCAATAGCCGGAACCTGTCCTCGTGGAAGGACCAAGGCTGAGGACGACAAATATGCGCGGATCATGCTATCCGACGAAAAAGAGAGGGCTGAGCATGTGATGCTTGTGGACCTTGGCAGAAATGATGTGCGGTCCGTCTGTCGTTCCGGGACGGTTTTGGTAGAGGATTTTATGTCTGTTCTCAAGTACTCGCATGTGCAGCATATTGAGACCACGGTCCATGGACAACTGCGAGAGGAGTGCGATCAGTTCGACGCGGCCAGGTCGGTCTTTCCTGCTGGGACCCTCTCTGGGGCGCCCAAGCTGCGGGCGATGGAGATCATTGACGATCTGGAGGCAGCACCCCGCGGAATTTACGGTGGAGGCATCGGCTACTTTTCAATAGACGGCAGCTCTGACTTTGCCATAGCCATCAGGAGCGTTCTCGTCAAGGATGGAGTGGCAACAGTGCAGGCAGGAGCAGGGATTGTGGCTGACTCAGATCCTGAGAAAGAGTACCAAGAAACTGAACGGAAGATGGCTGCCATGAAGAGGGCTCTAGGGGTGACGGTATGAGTGGCGTAGCTCCATCCCTTCGGCCCATACTATTTGTGGACAACCAGGACTCCTTCGTCTGGAATCTGGTGGACTACGTCTCCCAGTTCTATCCGGAGACTGTGGTCAGGTCCAACCGGGTGACCATTGATGAGGTCAAAGCCCTGCAGCCGCTCGGAATTGTCATCTCGCCAGGGCCCGGAAATCCCTCCAATCCGCGGGACATCGGAAGTTGTCTGGAGATCATAAAGCAGTTTGGCGAGACTCCCATCCTGGGCGTCTGTCTGGGTCATCAGGCCATGAACATCGCATACGGCGGCACAATATCCCACACGAGACCGCTGCACGGCAAGACCTCAATGATTGAGCACGACGGCAAAGGCATATTCCGGGGCCTGGAGAGCCCAATGGTGGGTGGCAGGTATCACTCTCTGGCAATCGAAAGGCTATCTCCTGAGCTGGAGGTCGCAGCCAGGACCGCTGACGGCGTGATCATGAGCGTCCGGCACAAGGTCCGGCCACACTCTGGTCTGCAGTTTCATCCTGAGTCGGTTCTAACGCCATCCGGCAAGCGGCTCATCTCCAACTGGATTGAGGATGCGGTCAGATGCATTCACTGATAGACGGCATTCTCGCTACCAGTCGAGCCCGCGGTTTTGCCAGTCCCTGCGCATGGTCGCCCGAGGAGCGCAGGGATCTGGAGGACTCGGCTTCAGCCTGCAGGAAACGGGGTATCATCCCAATCATTGCCGAGATCAAGCCGAAGGCCGTAGGCCGGGCGCTCTCTTCCGCCGAGGTCGCGGCCTATGCCGAGGCCTACGCCAGGAACCAGGCCTGTGCTATCTCAGTCCTCACCGAGCCCACGCACTTTTTTGGGGCTCTGGAGAACGCAAAGATCGCTCGCAGAGCTGGCCTGCCGGTCTTGAGAAAGGACTTCATCTTCGAGGAGAGGCAGCTCTTCGAGGTTCAGGCTGACCTGGTGCTGCTCATAGCGGCTCTTGGTATTGACCTGGACAGATTTATTGAGGCGGCGAGGGCGGCAGGTATGGAGCCATTGGTGGAGGTTCATACCGAAAAAGAGATGCAGGCTGCGCTCAGGACCGATGCCCGGATCATAGGCATCAACAACAGGAACCTCAGCACTCTGGAGATCGACCTGGAGACATTCGAGCGACTGGCGCCTCTTGCGAAGCAGGCCGGGGTGTTTCTGATAGCCGAGAGCGGGGTGCACGGCAGGGCGGACGCCGAAAGGATGATTCTGGCAGGGGCGGATGCACTTCTGGTGGGCACAGAGCTGATGGGCGAGCCTGAGCGACTTGGAGAGCTGAATCGGATCTAAAGAATCACTGGTCGTCAGAATACTTTCGCTCCGCTCTGCCTGGCTTTATACGAAAGAGCTTAATCCATTCTGGCCATCCTTTCGATTACTTCCATGAAGATAGCTCTCTTGCAGCTTGATCCCATAGTAGGCGATCTCCAGGGAAACAGCGACCTCATCAGCAGCGCCCTTCACCGGGCGGCTGGAGCCGACCTGGCCGTCACCTCCGAGCTGGCTCTCCTCGGCTACCCTCCCCGCGACATGCTCCTCAACTCCGACTTTGTAGAGCGCAGCTGGGCTGTCTTGCGTTGCCTGGCCGAGTCGGTCCGCGAGCTTCCACCACTCTTGGTGGGCCTGGCAGAGAAAAATACCAGCGATGTGGGTCGTCCGCTCTTCAATTCCGCAGCACTCCTGCAAGACGGCCGGGTTGTCAAGACCTTTAGAAAAGCTCTGCTTCCCACATACGATGTCTTCGATGAGGATCGCTACTTCGAGCCGGCAGGACGACAGCCCCAGATCCTGGAGCTGGATGGGCGGGTCCTTGGAATTTCAATCTGTGAGGATATCTGGAACGACCGGGACTTCTGGCGTCATCGTCGATATCACACAGATCCAGTAGAGGAGCTGGCGCTCGCCGGGGCTGAGGCTGTCATCAACCTTTCCGCCTCACCTTTCACTGTAGGCAAGCAAAATCATCGCGAGGCCATGCTCTCAGGCCTCGCCAAAAAGCATCGCATTCCATTCATCTATGTCAACCAGATAGGGGGCAACGACGACCTGGTATTCGATGGCAGAAGCTCTGTCTTTGATGGAGAGGGCAGGCTCGTCGCCAGGGCGCGGGGCTTTTTAGAGGATCTGATAATGGTGGACTTGGACGAATCAGGAAGTATCCGGGCGGTTGCCGGCAAGGCGGCGATCGCCGAAGACGATTTCACCCCTGAGTCCGAGATCTGGCGGGCCCTGGTCCTTGGCACACGTGACTACGTTTCCAAGTGCGGATTCTCCGGGGTCCTGCTCGGCCTCTCTGGTGGGATAGACTCGAGCCTTGTGGCGGCCATAGCCTCGGAGGCACTCGGCCCGAAAAACGTTCTCGGCGTTCTCATGCCTTCCCCTTTCACCAGCCCCGAAAGCATTCGGGATGCTGCCGCCCTCGCGCAAAACCTGGGAATTATGACCATTACTCTCTCCATAACAGATATTATGAACTCCTTTGGTCGCGTGCTGGCCGCCCCCTTTCTGGGCAGGCCCAAGGATGTAACCGAAGAAAATATCCAGGCCCGCATCCGTGGAAACATCCTCATGGCCATCTCCAACAAGTTCGGACTTGTTCTTCTCACAACAGGGAACAAGTCGGAGCTGGCCGTGGGCTACTGCACAATCTACGGAGACATGTCAGGGGGGCTTGCAGTTATATCTGATGTCCCGAAGACGGCAGTATACAGGCTGGCGAGATGGCTGAACGGCTCGCGGGGACAGGAAATAATACCTGCTGCGGTCCTGACAAAGGCCCCTACCGCGGAGCTTCGCTTCGGCCAGACCGACCAGGACAGCCTGCCACCCTATGAGGTTTTGGACGATATCCTGGAGAGGTATATCGAAAAGCATCAGTCGAGGGAGGAGCTCATTCACCTTGGTTATGAGAAATCAATGGTGGACAGAGTCCTTCATCTCGTTAAGGTTGCTGAATTCAAGAGACATCAGGCTGCACCCGGGCTGAAGGTCACAGACAGGGCCTTTGGAAGCGGCTGGAGAATGCCGGTGGCCAGTCGAGCCTGGTAGCAGGTCTCATGCGGACGCTGATAATTTTGAGTGTCGTTTATATAGATTCAGCTTAAAGACGGTCTTTGATATGATCGCGAAGGGCTGTAGTAATATGAGTGGGATTGTATGCCGACCAGTCGTCCTCTCATTGTATCTGGCAGCCGTTCTTTCTGTTCTTCTTCTCATGCCGGCATATGCAGAAGAATCATCGTCTATTGGTCAGAGATTGATTCTCAATGTCTACCTGGATAGCTCAGGCAAGGCTCTGGTCACCGGATATGCTGAGAACGTCAGCGGTCTGGCCTTTCTTAACAACTCTCAGTTCCGTTTCGAGAACGATTCCCATCAGCTCTATGCCCTTACCGCAGGCTTGACCACCAAAGTGGGGGACATTTGGACATTGCGCTTTGATGCGAATGGGAGCTTTGATGATTACAGAGCGACCTTCTACCTGCCGAGCGAGACCAGCCTTGGGCAGATCAATGCCTCGCAGGGTCTGGGATACCTGCTTTCCGCATCCAATGAATCGCTAGTGGCAGATGTGCAGGGCTGGGAGGTCACCGACCCCCAGATATCTATTCAGTATCAGCAGCCGCTGGCCGCCAACAGCAATAGCCGGCTCCCCCTGCCTCCCGGCTATCCTGGCGAGGGCATGGCCCTGATCATGCTCGTCATTGCTGCTGCCCTCTTGGTCGCAGGATTTGGCTTTGCCGTGTTCCTGCAGAGGAAGAGGCGAGCATCGACTGCGAGCCCATTGGGGGGCCTGTCAGCAGAGCCCATTGGAGTTGAGAAGAAAAAAAGTGCAGATGTTGGCACTGATGCTGTTGTTCTTACAGCGTCAATTGCCTCATCTCAAACGGATATTGATTCGTCTTCTGAAGACGACGGCGTCTTAATCTCGCAAGATGAATTGCCGCCAGCCTCTGCGAATGAGTCTGAGAGCAATCAGACATCTCCCTCAGGTGAGA
Organism: uncultured Methanotrichaceae archaeon; assembly: GCA_964518035.1. Taxonomy (GTDB): domain Archaea; phylum Halobacteriota; class Methanosarcinia; order Methanotrichales; family Methanotrichaceae; genus Methanothrix. The sequence continues at coordinate 10,810 of CAZFFD010000036.1, forward strand.
TGTTGACGGCAGAGGTTTCGGCTGTGTTGCCTGAATCTACCTCTTCAGTGGAGCCGTCTGCTGTCCAGGAGGCGCCAGATGCCAAGGAAAGCCAACCAGAGGCCAGCCCTGGCCCTCAGCAAGAGCCAACGAAAAATGGCATAGTAGTCAGCTCTGAGATGGAAGCGGTAATAGAGACCCTCACCGCCAGAGAGCGAGCGGTGATGAGCACATTGATTGCTCATGGCGGCAGAATGACTCAGGCAGAGATCCGGTATGAGACCGGAACGCCCAAGTCATCATTAACTGGAATCTTGATCTCCCTGGAGCGCAGAAAGCTTGTAATCAAGAAAGAATGGGGCCGAACCAACATAATTGAACTTTCCGAATGGTTTTTATCGAAAAAAGAACGTTCGTAAACCTTTTTTTAAAAAACTTCGGCAGGCCTTCGACATTTCGGAGCCCATCGTTCGGCTCCTATTATTTCTATCGTTCAGTAGCAGGTTATATAGCCGGACGGCGATAATTGGGCTGACCGGATTGATGAACGGGTATGTTGAGTGGAAATTACTGGTTAGAAAAATATATTAGAGGTTTGATTACAAATGATATTTGCACAAATTCGAAGCAAGTTGGCACTGGTTCTTCTTGTCGCCGTCTGCCTTTTGGCAGTACCGGCTCTATCCATTCCGATGGACGATAATCGTGACCGGCCCTTTCATGGGTCAACGTTTGCCATGAAAAACGACCTCACGAATGATACTGCAGCCGGCAATGCTTCAGCCTGTCCGATGCGCGGCGACGGTAGAAACATGAGTGAAGGCTGTGCAATGTCTGGCACATGCAAAATGAACGAAATGGGCCCGATGGGTCCACAGTTCGGTCGCGATGGCGAAGGATGCAACAGATCGGCAAACAAATGTGCCTTCCAAAGCCTGGGCAGCAATAGCAGGTGCGGCAAAGCCTCTCAGTACATGCCAGAAATCTCACCAGTCCTGCTCATGGATGATATGACTGTAGCGGATCTGGAAAACATGACTCTCAATGAGATCAGGGCTCTTGCCCAGGAGAAGACGCAGGAGCTGAACAATATGACCCAGTCCGAGGTTGATCAGCTTGTTCAGACCAGGCTTTCCAAGAGTGACAATATGACTCTCTCAATGTTCGAGGAAGATGCCAGGAATATGCGACAGATGGCCAGGATCCTGGAATGGGCCTCTTCGGAGCATCACTTCTGGGCTTGATCATTCAATGCAGGAAATAATCTTATAGGAATTGGGAATTTGGGGAAAGCTATGGGGCCGTTTGGCAGGCGAGTTTGATGATGGATATCTGCAGAAGAATTTTATGTATTGGGTTGGCGGTTTTGCTCTTTATCGGTCTGTCCGGCATATCTCTAGCCGAGCCCAGTGAGGGGAAGAATACGATTACGTCAGGTGATGAGGCAAATTCTCAGGCAAGGGGGATGGCGCCATCCCAAGGTGAAGGCTCTTTCAACGGTGCGCCAACTGGCGTCTCAGATCACGATAATGATAGGAATATGATGAAGCCCGAGGATGGCATGATGGGCCGCCAGGATGATGGGGCCGGGTCGTCTCAAGATGAAGGCTTTCCTATGGGCATTCCTCTGGAGGTCCTTTACAGCGGGCATGGCTTTGCTTTGAAGGACAATGAATCCCATATCCTTCGGCTGAAGGTCGAGACCATCATGCCCATGCAGTCCGACCAGATCCGAGATCTTCTCTCCTCCAACAAGAGCCTGGAGGAGATCCGAGATGAGATCCAGGCAAAAGAGGATGAGGCAGGCGAGATGGCCATTCGCGGAAGCATGATTTTTGATCGGGGCATCTATCCCCTCGTAAGTATTGCTATATCCACAACCAGCAATAATTCGACTGCCATCCATGCGAGTTTGGCAGATAGAGATCAAGGACCCTCAAATGATACATCCGCCTGGGGCAGCTTATCTGTCATCATCTCTCCCTCGGAGGGAGGCATGATCGGCACTGGTGAGCTTGAGATCGATAATGGCCAAAATAGGGGCCTGTACGCAATCTTGCTGGACCTGGAGCCTCCGAGGCAAGGCCAGAAGAATATGATGAGGGGGGATTGAGCCCATATCTCATCACATTCTCGCTATTGCAATGCTTTTCCTTCTCATGTCCTCGCCCGCCCTGGGTGAAGGACGGCAGCTCTTCTTGAATGTCTATGTAGATGACACCCCAGGCAAAGCTCTCGTGGTTGGCAATGTGGATGATGCATCAGGCCTCTCGTTTCTCGATGAATCGGATAGCATCCACGAGGATAACGGCCAGATCTATGCGGTATGCGATTCGCTGGTCAAAAAAGATGATGACGGCTGGGTTTTATCATTTCCTGCCGGCGGATACTATGAAGAGTATCATGCGGTCTTCTTCGTGCCTGGGGGCTTCACTTTTCATGAGATCAATTGCAGCGATGGCCTGGAGATCCTTTCCACGGCCTACAACGGCTCAATAATTCTTGATGTGCAGGGGTTCGAGCTTACAGATCCGGCTGTGAATTTCCGGTACGGTGAAGCATCAAGCTAGATTGCAGGAATAGCCCACGTCACCGGCACGTCGTCGGTTCTGTAGCCTGGACGCACCTTTGACTCAGATAACTGCGTCTTGGTCCCGCTTTTAAACATTATGAGGCCGGTGTAAGCGATCATGCTGCCGTTGTCGCCCATGAACTTCCGGGCAGGCAAGAAGAACTTGGCCCCCCTCTCCTCGCACATGATGTTGAGCATCTCGGAGAGCCTCTTGTTGGCTCCGACGCCTCCGACAAGCATCGCCTCTTTCTTCTCTGCGTGGGCCATGGCCCTTTCTGTGACCTCTACCAGCATGGCGAATGCCGTCTCCTGGAGGCTGTAGCAGACGTCGGCCAGGTCGTTCTTCTTGGCGGCTTCACTCGCAGCTGTTGACAGCCCTGAAAATGAGAGGTCCATGCCTTTCACCGTATAGGGCAGAGGGATGTACCTGGTGGCCTTGCTAGCGAGCTGTTCAACCTTGGGCCCTCCAGGATGGGGGAGCCCGACTGAGCGGGCGAACTTGTCGATGGCGTTTCCTACAGATATGTCGAGCGTCTCGCCAAAGATTCGGTAGCGGCCCTGGCGGAGAGCCAAAACCTGCGAGTTGGCTCCGCTCACATAGATCACAGCCGGGTCCGTTGCTCCTGACTGCCATTTGCCGACCTCTATGTGGGCAACGCAGTGGTTGACGCCAATGAGAGGCAGAGAATAGTGCAGGCTGAGGCTACGTGCCGCAGTGGCCACAGTTCTCAGGCAGGGTCCGAGCCCCGGTCCCTGGGAGAATGCTATGGCATCGATCTTCAGGCCGTGCTGACGGGAGTAGGCCAGCACATCGCCCACAACCTTTGGCATATACTCAGCGTGATGCTGGGCAGCCTCACGAGGGTGGATGCCTCCTTTTGCCGGGGTGTAGGTTGCGCTCTTCTCATATATCACGCCTCCATCGTCCACAAGAGCCGCGCTGAGGTTCCAGGCTGTGCCTTCAAGGCCGAATACGATCATGGATTAATAGGCTCCTCTTATCTTCCGTCAGACATAACCAAGACCTATGTCCTTTCTGTACCTTATTCCATTGAACCTGATCCGTTTGATGTTATCGTAGGCTTTTGTCCTGGCATCGGCCAGGCTGCGACCGCGGGCCACCAGCGTCAGAACCCGTCCGCCTGTAGTAAAGAGCTTCTTGTTGCCTGCCGCATCCTGGCCGAAGGCGGTGCCGTTATGGTAGACCAAGACCTCCGAGTCCACCCGATCCAGGCCGGAGACTGGCATGTTGGTGTAGTGCTCTCCTGGATAGCCGGGCCGCTCCCCGCTTCCTCCTGATGAGAGGGGCTTTATGGCCCTGCCGGATATGGCGCAGATTCCCAGGCAGTAGTCACTGGACCACTTCAACGGAATTGAGTCGAGCTTTCTCTCCAGCATTGCAGTGGAGATTTCAAAGAAATCCGTCTCCAGACGGGGCAGGATGACCTGCGTCTCAGGATCGCCGAGACGCACATTGATCTCCAGAACAGATGGCTCTCTCTCTTCAGATATCATCAGGCCGAAGTAGATAACACCCACATAATCGTGACCAGTGGCCTCTCGAAAGCCACGAACTGTAGGCTCGGCGATCCTGTCCATTATCTTCTCGGTCAGCTCCTCGTCGAGCCACGGGTGTGGCGAGAAGCCACCCATTCCTCCTGTATTTGGGTTGTTATTGAGATTGGGGTTAGAAGAGAGCTTGTTGAAGAGCCGAACGGCTACAGACTCATCTGACGAAAATGCCTGCTTGTAGTCCAGAGCCGACTCAAGAGGACGGACTGTCCTTCCGTCGCTCAGAGCGAAGAACATCAGCTCTCGGCCATCAAGCTTCTGTTCGATCTCAATTCTCTCACCAGCCCGACCAAAGAGCTTGGGGTTGACCATGATGCGCTCGATTGTGGAGATGGCTTCGTCTTCAGTTGAGCAGACAATGGAGCCCTTTCCCGCAGCCAGGCCGTCCGCCTTGACCACCAGCCCCAGTCCTTGGTTCTCAGAGAAGAACTGCCTGGCGTACTCCTTTGCATCGTCCGGGCGCTCGAAGTTCTGGCAGGGTGGCACTGGGACATTCAAGCCCTTGAGAAGCTCTTTGGTGGTGCATTTGCTGTTCTCCAGTATCGCCGCCTCTTTCTTGGGCCCCAGGATTCTCAAATCATTCTCCTGGAAGAGATTGACGATGCCGTCGGAGAGATAGCCCTCCGGACCTACGAACGTCAGGTCGATGCTTTTTCTTTTTGCAAAATCGAGCATTTCTCTGATGGTCTTTGGAGGCTTGCCCTGAACCAGAGCCAGCCGGCACTTGTCTATCATCTCGCTGCCTGCGTTTCCTGGAGCCACGAATACCTTTTCCACTGCACCGCTCCGGGCAAAGGCATGAGCTATGGCATTTCCTCTGCCGCCCGCATCCACTACAAAGACTCTCTTGCCGGACATCAAATCCCAATCAATCCCATCGGTTAGCTATATAAAACCGCAGGTTGAGCCATTTCGCAATGCGATTGATGCCCCGGCATATGGGCCAAAATGTTCACTCTCGCGGATTTGTGGTTTTGAACGACCCAGCGCTACTCGCGCAGGAGATGGTATTGTTATGTACTCCCAGGAGCAGGTTCTAAAAGTTATTCAGGAGAAGAACGTCGAGTTCCTCCGACTACAGTTCACTGATATATCAGGAATTGTCAAGAACGTGGCCATTCCAACCACCCAGATCGGAAAAGCCTTGAAGAGCGGCATATCTTTTGATGGCTCTTCCATTGAGGGGTTTGCCAGAATCCAGGAGTCGGATATGGTACTGCAGCCAGACCTGTCCACCTTCAGCATTCTGCCCTGGCGCTCCAAGGACGGCAGCAACGAGGCCCGGATGATCTGCGACGTGCACCTGCCCAATGGAAAGCCATTCGAAGGCGATCCTAGAAACGTGCTCCGCCGCCAGCTTGAGAAATCCCAGGAACTGGGCTACAAGATGAATGTCGGCCCGGAGCTGGAGTTCTTCCTCTTTGAAAAGCAGAATGGCGGTTCGGCTACAGTCCCGCACGACTCCGGCGGATACTTTGATCTGGGGCCGGTAGACCTGGCAGAAGATGTGCGTCGCGAGATAATCCGGTCCCTGATCGAGATGGGGTTCACCATCGAGGCTTCCCATCACGAGGTCGCCAAGGGCCAGCACGAAATCGACTTCGTTTATGATGATGCTTTGAAGAACGCAGATAAGGTTGTGACCTTCAAGTATGTGACAAAGACCATCGCCATGCGAGAGGGTCTGCGCGCCACATTCATGCCCAAGCCCATTTATGGGGCAGCCGGCACCGGAATGCACGCCAACATATCGCTATTCCGCGGATCTGAGAACGCGTTCTTCGATTCCGAGGCGAAATCCGGACTCAGCGATCTTGCCAGGTTCTTCGTAGGCGGATTGATCGAGCACGCCTGTGCCATCACGGCCATTGCAAATCCCATCATCAACTCCTATAAACGACTGGTGTCGGGCTTTGAGGCCCCTGTTTACATCACCTGGTCCGGTCCAAATCGTTCCTCGCTCATCAGGATCCCTGCCGGACGCGGGCTGTCTACCAGGATAGAATTCCGTTCGCCAGATCCAAGCTGTAATCCCTACCTGGTCTTCGCCGTAATCTTGGCCGCAGGCCTTGACGGAGTAAAAAGGAGCATCGATCCGGGCGAGCCGGTGGACCTGAATGTCTATCATCTGAGCTCAGCCGAGAGGAACGCTATGGGCATCAAGATTCTGCCAGCAAATCTCAAGGAAGCCCTGGACTATCTGGAGGCGGATCAGGTCATACGCGATGCTTTGGGCGAGCACGTCTTTGAGAATATCATGCGCCTAGGCATGTTGGAATGGCAGGCTTACAACACATTCGTACATCCCTGGGAGATTGAGAGGTATATCAATTCATTTTAGGAGCACCTGTTGCTCCGGTTATCTTTTTTCTTGAGGTTTTTTTTTCGCGTTTCTTTTATTCATTTTATTCATATTGGTACACTGAGGCTGATCCGCGGCCTGTCACCCGAAACGTATATATCTAGCATCATCATTGGGTGAGTCCGGGCCGGTAGCTTAGTCAGGTAGAGCGAAAGGCTCTTAACCTTTAGGTCGGGGGTTCAAATCCCTCTCGGCCCGCTTTAAAAGACCGGGGCTGTGGCCTAGCCAGGTAGGGCGACGGGCTCCAGCGGTATAATTTGATGATGAGAAACGGGTCTACTGAGATCTCTCGACGGGGAGATTGTTGATGATCCGTTGGAGCACTGAGATGGGCTTTATCAGCCTGCCGTTTTCCGGCTGTGCTTCAGTATCGGAGAGACCCGTCGATCGTGAGTTCGAATCTCACCAGCCCCACCTTTTTCTTAAATCTCCCACAGCTCTTAAATATCCTCTGAGCCATCTCCTGACGGGTGCCGAGATGTTTAGAGATATTCTCACTATATGCTGGTCCATCAAGGAGGTCAATCGTAACCTCTCTGATCGGAAATCTATATCGGACGTTTCCATCAAGTATCTTAAAAATTCATGCTCCAATCTGGCCGGACTGATGCGAGATGTGAGCAAAACCATGCCCAACGAGGTCCTCGTTGTTGTGGATAATAAGGGAGCCCGGAAGAGTTTTTCCTTAAATGAGGTTGCAGAGATGCTTTATGATGCTCGAAAGATAGTAGAGCTGAATTTGATCGACAACATCAGCCGGTGGGCGAGGGCTCAGATGCCATCTTTTGCAAATGTCGCGCCTCAGGACTCATAGGGCTCATCAATAGCATTTCAGAGCATGTTGTCTCATCATCGGCGTTGCAAATGGGCCCTTGCTCTCAATCGGTTATCAATTTTTCTGTTTCCATGATTCCATGACGCGATTAGGCGTGCATGTTTCTGTGGCTGGCGGTCTGGACCTGGCCGTCATCAGGGCTTCTCAGAACGGCTGTGATGCATTTCAGATCTTCTCCTCGAATCCTCGAAGCTGGAGATCAAAGCCCATCACCGAAGAATCGGCAGAGCGCTTTGTCTCCCGGCTCCAGCAGTCCGGCCTCTCACCAGTTGTCGATCACATGCCCTATCTGCCAAATCTCGCCTCGGCAAAGGACGGGGTCTATGCTCAGTCGGTAGAGGCTTTAGCCAGGGAACTCGATCGTTGTCGGACACTATGCATACCTTATCTCGTAACTCATCTGGGAAGCCATCTAGGTTCCGGGCGGGAGAAGGGTCTCGCGAGGATCGTAGCGGCTCTGAGGAGCGCTTTTGACAGATCCGAAGGCGATGTCGTTGTGCTCTTAGAGAACAGCGCCGGCACGAAGAACAGCATGGGCAGCACTTTTTCGGATTTAGCCGAGATCCTTTCCTCACTGCCTGAAGAGACCGGACGTCTGGGGGTATGCCTGGACACCTGCCATCTTCATGCTGCAGGATACGACCTGAGGTCCGGTCCAGCATTGGATATCACTCTCGATCTGTTTCAGGAGGTGGTTGGCCCGGAGAGGCTTATGCTCATTCATCTCAACGATTGTCGGGGCAGCATGGGAGCATGTCTGGACAGGCACGAGCATATTGGCCTCGGCCAGATCGGCGAGGAGGGCTTTCGGGCAGTCTTGAACCATCCCGTTCTGGCTCGATTGCCCATGATACTGGAGACACCGGTTGATGCTCGCAGGGACGACCTGGGCAATCTCGAAGTCGCGAGGTGTCTTGCCTCAGGGATAGAATAGCTTCTCAACGACCAGCATCAGTGCATCATTGGATATGGGCTTGACCAGGTAACTGCTTGCACCGAGATCATAGCTCTTCTGAATATCCTGGTCTTCATTGGATCCGGTCAGGATGACCACGGGTATGGTGTCCAGGCTCTTGTCCTTCTTGATATGTGTGAGGAGATCTATGCCGCTGACATCGGGCAGGTTGATGTCCAGCAAGATGAGCTGGGGCAAATCTTCTTTGGTTTTGTTTTGTAGAGCATCAAGGGCAACTTTTCCGCTGGTGGCAATAACCAGACGGCGATCCAGCTTATTATGTTTCAATACCCGTTTTGTTACGGCTACGTCCTCCAAATTGTCTTCCACCAGCAGGATCCTTATCTGCAAATCCATAGATTCACCTGATGCATTAGGGACACCTTTGTACTTCCATAATTTAGACCAATTGAATAGTTGCAGCTACCCACAAAAATAGTTTTCCCACTGAATAGTCTATACTCCACATTGATTGACCTCTATCATGTCAGACCTATACCGTTATCCTGAAATAAAAACATTTGGATGAAGATCTTGTAATTCTATTAAACACTAAACATACAATTTTCGTATTAGTACTGAATTATAGTCAGGTCCAAATATCCGTGCGTTGGTCTTCCTTTAGACTTTGTCCTCCAGATATCTCTTTACTCGCCCGCTGGAGAGGAGGGCAACCCGGCTCAGAGGAACATCTGCCTCCAGATCGTATCCTAGGGCCGTGCTCAGAGTGTTTGAGAAGTCCAGGATTTCGGAGTGCTGGGGCATCGCCGTGCGGGTGAGCCTGTCTCGGGATCTGCCAAGGTGCATGTAGGCCTTGACCTCTACGAAGTCCGGCTCTGCCCTCGCGATGATGCTCGCGTAGTCTTTTGGCCTATCCATGTTCAGGCCGCGAGCAAGGGTCATTCGTATCACGCTTCGGCAGCGGTGCTCCGTTAGCATCTCCAGGCTCTCCTCAATCTTCGGCCAGAAGTCTGCTGCCGGGCGGCAGACGCGCATGTACTGCTCTGCATCTGGGGCGTTGAGGCTGAGATAAAGCTGGGTTGGCTGTAGATCTGCCAGGACCTCGGGGTGAGTGGCGTTGCTCACCAAAAATGAGGTCATGCCTTTCTTCCTGATCAGATCGATAAGCTCCTTGAGGTAAGGATAGAGGGTGGGCTCGCCCATGAGGGAGAGTGCTACGTGCCTGGGCAGGCGAGCCTCGGCTAGCCTTGACTGGTCCGTGGTCTTGGCCCCTCCGTAACCTGAGAGAAACTTCTTCTGGCCTGCTAGGATGCCCTCCAGGAGCGCTGCCGGCTCCATTGGTTCCTTTGTTGCAGGAACCGGATCGTCTATCGGCCTCCAGCAGTGCAGGCAGAAGTGGTTGCAGGCCAATGTGGGTGTAGCCTGCACGCAGCGGTGGCTGGATATGCCGTAGAAGTGGTGCTTGTAGCACTGATCTCCGCCGCGCAGGCTGCGATTGAGCCAAAGGCAGGGCTTGACCGCGCCTGCGCCGACGATATGGTAGCCCTGGCGGGCGAGAGTCTCTGTAGCGTGATCTTGAGTCTCCATGGCTGCAAAGAATGACTATATCCAATGATAAATAGTTGCGTGTAGCTTGGCAACGGCAAAGGATATGATCTGCAAGGTCCTATGACTCTTTCGTATGGCCTGGCGATCGATGGTATTGATTGCTATTTTAGTGGCGGCGGTCGCGTCTGCTCACGGAGCAGAGCAGATTGTTGCCGCTCAGGAGATCGTGGACAGGATCGTGGCCAAAGAATCTATTTATTATAATAATATTACCGTTGTCGGTGACCTGGACCTCTCACTCCTTTCCGATGCCAGGGTGCCTGCCTCGTTCGTCCTGACCAACTCCAATCTGGATAACGCGAGCTTCGCAGGCGTTACCTTCGAGCAGGATGCAGTCTTTTGGGGCACGACCTTTGGCAATGCCAGCTTCGAGAAATCCGGATTTCTCGGCTATGCCGACTTTGCAGACGCGAGCTTTGCCAACACCAGCTTTTCTGCTTCATCCTTCTCCAGGCCGGTGGTCTTCGACGGCTCGCTCTTCAGGGATCGCGTGAGCTTCGAGGATGCCGAATTTTCTGAGGACGCCTCCTTCAATGGCGCCCGATTTCTTGGGGGGGCCAACTTCAATTACTCCGACTTCGACTCCTATTCCTACTTTGTGTCAGCGGAGTTTTTGGGCGACGTCTTTTTCTCCGATGTCGACTTCATGGCAGCCTCAGACTTCTCAGCAGCCTCCTTCTTCGACCAGGCCAACTTCTTTTCCTCTCGCATGAGTGCTACCACCTTTTCCGATGCTCACTTCACAGGTCCAGCTCAATTCGGCCTGGCCAGTTTCTCCGGCCTCTCTTCTTTTGGTGGTTCGGTCTTTGACGATGAGGCAGGATTTGGCCTGGCTCGTTTCTCAGGTGCCGTCTATTTCTCTGACGCCAAGTTTCGCGGGCTCGCTCTCTTCGGCCTGGCAAAATTCGAGGATATCGTCAGCTTCGACCATGCCGATTTTTCAGGCGATCTTAATTTCAAGAGCGCGTCAATCGCTACTTTGCTCTTTGAGAAGGCAACCCTGGGCAATACATCACGAATCATCTTAAACGATTCCGACATTTCGCGATTCAAAGCCCATTGGAATGTGATTGATGATCATGTGGTCTGGGATCCTGGTGCCTACTTGGCCCTGGTGGAAAACTACCGCCGCCTGGGATGGTCGAACGATGAGGATGACTGTTATTATCAATATCGGTGGTTCGATCAAATTAGCTCGGGATGGGGGTGGTCCAAAATCGTTGATATTTTGGCTTGGCTCTCTTGTGGCTATGGAGTAAAGCCCGGATATGCAGCGCTATGGTCGCTTCTGGTCATCCTTATCTTTGCGCTGGTTTATTGGAATGAAGACGGCATTCGCAGGTCTGCCAAGCCTCTGCATGAGCCGGCGGAAAAGTATGCGACACCTGGTCAGGTTACAATGCGTAATGCACTCTTCTTCAGCACCATGATTTTCATATCTCGAGGGCCGAATGAATTTTTGCCAATAGGCAGGAACAGGTATTACGTCATCGTTGAAGGAATCATCGGCTGGCTACTCCTGGCCCTTTTCCTGGTGACTCTTGGCCGGGTAATGATTCGGTGATCCAAAGATGTAAATCCTGGGACCTATCTAAAAATGAGTCGGTGACGGAAATATCCCGACTGCATCGGCAGCTTTCAGGTTTCATATTAATCGTCATGCTAGTCATCTTTTTGGGGGGGCAGACAGATGCCAAAGATGCTGGGCTTGATGCCTTTCTTCCTCATGACCTGGCCAGCAGCGGCCTGAGCGCATCTGCAGAGGATCTGTTGGTGGAGATCGAATCGGGAGAATCCTTGAACCTAAGCGGCCTGACCATAATCGGATCGCTGGATCTGAGCCGGCTGAGCGAGCCTGTCAGGCAGTCTATACGAATTACCAATTCCCGATTCTTGGGCGCTGTAAGAATGGAGTCTGTGACCTTCGCCCAGGGCCTGGACCTGAGGGGATGCACATTCGAGGATAACGTGAGCTTCGTCAAGTCCCGCTTTTTGGCAGACGCCAAGTTTTCTGGAGCCCAATTTATCAAGCAGGCAGACTTTGGCGATACCTATTTCGAGGCCCTCTCCTCCTTCATCAGCGCCCGGTTTTTCAATGACTCCAGCTTTGGCAATGTAGAGTTTAATGGCGACGCCGTCTTTCTGGACAGCTCTTTTGCCAAAGACGTCGATTTTGATGATGCCAAATTCATGAGATCCGGCTCTTTTCGAAACGCCCGTTTCGAGAACGTCCGGTTCTTTGAGACTGAGTTCGTCGGGCAGGCCACATTTCTGGATGCCGCTTTTTTTGGCAATGCCACCTTTGCCGCGACCCGTTTTGACAGCGATGTGGTCTTCCGCAATTCCCGTTTTCTCATGGGCAGCACCTTCGGCCTTTCCAGCTTTGCTGGGCTCGCTGACTTCGGCCGGGTTAGTTTTCAAAAGACTGCCTTCTTTGGAGGGGTGAAGTTCTCAGACCTGGCTTACTTCGTGGCCGCCCGGTTCAATGAGGACCTGATCCTGGAGGGAGCGAGGCTGTACAGCATGCAACTGGATGATGTATCTTTTTCGGAAGCGTCCATGATCAATCTGAATAGCACCGATTTCACCAAATTCGTGGTCCACTGGAATACTATTCGGGATCGTATGGTTTACAACGGTGCCGCTTATCTGGCCCTTGTGAAGAACTACAAGAGCCTGGAGTGGTTTGACGAGGCCGACGACTGCTACTATCAATACAGGAGGATCGGCCAAGACAAGGCTCCATGGGGCTGGGATAAGCTCTCGGATATAATCTCCTGGCTCTCTTGCGGCTACGGAGTTCGGGTGAGCTATACCACCTTCTGGTGCCTATTTACCATCCTGTTCTTTGGCGTGATCTTCTGGGCAGGCAAGGGAATGAGCAAATTCGAGATCGAGGGCATGGAGCTGCCCGGAGACACACGGATTAAGCCCAGCAAGCGCGCTTCGTTTACGGATGCCCTCTATTTCAGCATAGCCATGTTCACCACATCCCAGGCCCCAGTCAATACCTATCCGGTAGGAGTCTACAGGCATCTGGCCATGGCCGAGGGAATCTTAGGCTGGTTCTTCTTAGGATTGTTCGTGGTGGTGCTCAGCGCTGTGCTCATTCGTTGATTCGAGCGGCACTGCCGTTGGGATGAGTGCTCGGGCAGGCCAATGCTGCTGGCTGCTAGTGTAAGGATATTATCATGATCACTTTCGCTGTGCATAGATTGGCTTGATATAGTTTCCATCCTATCTTCTATTAGTTCCTTAAATTGCAGAAAGATCGGCACATTGCCGAGAACGAAAAAAAAGCAATCGATATATGGAGGATAGACGAAATGTCCAGTATAGTACACTTTGAGATACCCGCAGATGATATCCAGAGGGCGAAGACATTTTATTCCGATCTCTTTGGATGGAAGATTGAAGGCTTTCAGGGCATGGACTACATGATGATCGACGTCTTTGGCGCTCCTGGGGGCGGCATGATGAAGAGGATGCACCCGGACCAACTGATAACTCAATACATCGGAGTGACGTCGGTTGACGAATATGCAGCTAAAGTCGAAAAGCTGGGCGGCAAAATCCTCGTTCCGAAGAAGGCAGTTCCTGGCATGGGTTATTTCGTCATCTGCATGGACACTGAGAATAATACCTTTGGGATCTGGGAGATGGATCTTCAAGCGAAATGATCTGGCCGGCATTGCAAGCTTCAAAGAATTAATTCGTTTCTTCGCTGAATTGTGTGGGTTGGACTGCATGGAGATATCAGACACAAACTTCCTTTGTGCCTTTGTGTCTTTGTGGTAACCCGTCGCACACCGATCACCACAAA
>CAZFFD010000037.1:0-23617 GCA_964518035.1 uncultured Methanotrichaceae archaeon
TCCATTGTGAATTTGGGATGGGCAGTCATAATCGGGTCTTACTTTGCATGAGGTGGCGAAAAGATGTTGAAGAGAAAGATGATTAAGAACTTCAGCTGGCCTTTGAAGATCGCCACGCGGGAGATCGAGGTCACGAGGCTTTATCCAGAAGTAATGATGGAGCTTCCTGCCGCGGAGAGAGGCATTCACGAGCTGAATGCCACCATATGCATCGGTTGCGGCTCTTGCGCCAGAGTCTGTCCCAATAGCTGCATTGAGATGGTTCATTTCAAATTCGGAAACCCCCTCAAGAACAAGAAGATGCAGTTTCCGCAGATAGATTATGGAAGATGCATGTTCTGCGGGCTATGCGTGGACGAGTGCCCCGTGGAATGCCTGAAGATGGGCCAGAAAGTCATTATGGCCGGATGGGAGAGAGACGATATCATAAAAGGTCCTGATTTCCTGTCAACCAAGAGGTTCTCAGCCAAAGAGGTGGCTGACTTAGAGGCCGAGGCCAAGAGAATTGCTGCCGAGAAGGCTGCTGCCAAGAAAGCTGCTGCTAAAGAGGGCGCAGCGAAAGAAGGTCCCGCCAAGAAAAAAGCAGCTGCAGCGGCCAAGCCTAAGGAAGGAGGTGCTGCCTGATGTCTGAAAAGTCAGGTGCAAATGTCATTCGCACAATCTTTGAGCTATTGGTCTTGCTTTTAGCTCTGGGTGTAATCTTCGGTGGCCTGGCGCTGATTGTACTTCTCTCGCCCTGGTCGCAAACAGTCCTGGATAAGCTGCTCGCTTATGACATACGATTTGTCATTGAGCTTTTGGCCTTCCTGACCATTGGAGCTATCATCGTGCTGTTATCGGCTCTTGTCGTCTACGCTAGGAATATCGTTCACAGCGCTCTTTACCTGTTGGGAAGCTTTGCTGGCGTAGCAGCTCTGTACATCACCCTCAATGCCACTTTCGTTGGTGTTGCTCAGATTCTGGTGTACATAGGAGCCATCGGAGTCTTGATACTATTCGCCGTGATGCTCACAAAGAAGACGATTGTGGAGGAATCCCATGGCGAAATTTAAGCTAATCATCATTACCCTGGCCTTCCTGGCGGCTCTCTTCGCCTCGTTATCCCTATCTGATTGGACAACGAGCGAAAAACAGCCGTCGAGCTTTGTACCCCAAGAGGGAATGAAGATGCCGGAAAGCGGCATTGGAGACGTGGGATTTGAGATCTTCACCTCTTACGTCTTTGCCTTTGAAATCCTAGCCCTGGTATTGACGGCTGCCTTGGTTGGTGCAGTGTGGGTTGCACGAAAGGAGGTTGCCTGAGGAGGGCGACAAAATATGACAAGGAGGGAGATTTACCGATGATACCGTTGGAGCTTTACATATTGCTGGCTTCTCTGATGTTTTCCATCGGCTTGTACGGTCTTGTTACTCAAAAGAACGGTATCAAGCTGATGATGTGCATCGAGCTCTTGCTCAATAGCGCCAACATCAATCTCGTCGCCTTCTCGGCCAATCAGTCCAATGTGAACGGCCAGGTTTTTGCCCTGTTCTCCATTGCGCTGGCAGCAGCTGAAGCAGGCGTCGGATTTGCGATAATGATTTCGCTGTACAGGCTGTATGGAACCATAGACCTGGACAACATCAACGCTATGAGGTGGTAAGGAATGTACGCTGATTATGCATACCTAATTGTGGCACTTCCTGTACTGGCCTTCTTGCTATGCCTTTTCATAGGCTGGCATCTGCCCAGAGGCGGAGGTTTCCTTACCGTTCTGGCGACCTTTGGCGCGCTGATTGTATCTCTGGGGATATTCTCTGAGACCTATCCCAATGAGATAATACATCAGTCAATACCATGGTTTGCCAATTTTAATATAGGCATACTGATTGATCCGCTGGCGTTAGTGATGCTTCTCATGGTGACCTTCGTGGTTACTCTGATTCACACCTATGCCAATGGATACATGAATGGCGATCCGGGCGCAGCAAGATACTTCGCCGAGGCGGCTCTTTTCACCGCTTCAATGCTGGGCCTGATCTATGCCGATAACCTTCTCCAGCTCTTTATATTCTGGGAGCTGGTAGGACTGTGTTCCTATCTCCTGATCGGCTTTTGGTACAGGAAGCCATCTGCGGCTGCGGCTGCCAAGAAGGCTTTCCTGACTACTCGCGTGGGCGACGTCTTTTTCCTGGCCGCCATAATTCTGTTATACAATAATATGGCAAGCCTGAACCTCGCTCTCAAGCCCGGAGAATACCTTTTGCAGTTCCCGGTGATCTATGCTCACATCGCCCAGATCCCGGCAGACCAACTGACCCTCATCGCCCTCGGACTTTTGGGCGGTGCAGTGGGCAAGTCCGGTCAGTTCCCCTTGCATGTCTGGCTTCCCGATGCTATGGAGGGCCCAACGACCGTCTCAGCCATGATCCATGCTGCGACAATGGTTACAGCAGGCGTCTACCTAGTTGCCAGGATGTTCCCGCTCTTCTACGCTGCACCTTACGGCCTCACGGCTGTTGCAGCAGTGGGCGCATTCACAGCTCTCTTTGCAGCAACAATGGGACTTACGGCCTTTGATATCAAGAGGGTTCTGGCTTTTTCGACCGTCTCTCAGCTCGGATTCATGATGGCGGGTCTTGGAGTAGGTGCGGCAGTAGGATCTATGGCTGTAGGAGTGTCCATCTTCCATCTGATCGGCCATTCCTTCTTCAAGGCACTGCTCTTCCTCGGCGCCGGATCGGTCATTCACGCCGTCAACACAAACGATATGAGAGAGATGGGCGGCGTCGGCAAGTATATGAAATGGACCATGTACACCATGCTCGTAGGCTCCTTATCTCTGGCAGGATTCCCATTGTTCACGGGATTCTTCTCCAAGGACGAGATCATATTGATCGCCTACGAGTACGGCACCATGATCAACTTCCTGCCTTACATCTTCTTGGTCCTGGCTGCAGTTCTGACTGCTATCTATACCTTCAGAATGTGGTTCTCAGTCTTCACAGGAAAGGAGAGATCCGATTACGGCAAGCACGAGTCTCCAATGGTCATGATTGGGCCGCTGGTGATTTTAGCTGTATTTGCCTTCGGGTTCGGCTTTGCAGCTCAGGATGACTTCTACAGCTACCTTGATTCCAACTTCGAGCATTACGATATTGACTTCGCCAATCTGGCTGCCATCGGCAGTCATGAGTTCCTGGGCGAGCACGGTGCCGAGGCTGCGGAGGGTGCTGCCGCTGAGGGTGAAGGGGCTGCAGGAGAAGGAGAAGAAGCAGGTGGAGAGCCATGGTACATTCAGATATTGCCATATATTGTGGCAATTGGCGGCATTCTCTTGGCTGGGCTCTTCTACTGGGATAAAATCAAGAAATTCGATGCAAACCAGGTTACTGGCGACAAGGATCCCATCAGAAAGATGCTGCTCAAGGGATACTATCAGCATGAGATCATGACCGGCTGGTTTGCCGAGACAGTGGTCTATGGCACAGCGTTGATCTGCAATATGATCGACATCAAGCTTGTAGACGGTTGGCTTAACTGGCTGTCCGCCTGGGTCATGGGATTCGCACAGCATGTAAGAAAGGTTCAGACCGGCATAATTCAGAACTATGTCGCTGCTCTGGTGCTGGGAGTTGTGGTGCTGGTGGTTGTAATTGCTCTGGCTACGGAGGTGGGCCTGGTATGATTTCAAACGCGCTCTCGCTGATGATCGCCATTCCCCTTCTGGGAGCAGTGGTGTCCTTCTTTGCGGGAAGCAAAGCTAAATTCGTGGCCCTACTAGCCTCGCTCGCACCTTTAGCCCTATCCCTGCAAATGTATTCGGAGTTCGACAAAACCTCCAAGATAATGCAGTTCGTTGAGAGCTACAACTGGGTTCCATCAATCGGCGTCAAGTACACCGTTGGCGTTGACGGCATAGGTTTCCCTCTGGTCCTGCTCTCAACCATCGTATCAATACTGGTGATAATATACTCCTGGGGAGAGACAAAGAAGCCCAATCAGTACTTCGCCCTGCTTCTGCTCAACGAAGTAGGAGTGCTCGGAGTCTTTACATCACTGGACTTCTTCCTGTTCTACATCTTCTGGGAGGTAGTGCTCATCCCCATGTTCTTCCTCATAGGATCGTGGGGCGGACCGAGAAAGGATTATGCAGCAATCAAGTTCTTCATCTACACCCACGTGGCCAGCCTGGTAATGCTCCTGGCGATCTTCGCCCTGTACTTCACCTACCAGAATCCCGATGGGACGAGGACCTTCGATATGCTGACACTTCTCGCAGCAACAGCAGACAAGACCATATTCCCAACCGGCCTGCTCAACATCATCTTCGCGGGACTTCTCCTGGGATTCCTGGTCAAGATGCCTGCCTTCCCGTTCCATACCTGGCTGCCGGATGCTCACGTTGAGGCTCCCACAGCCGGCTCAGTGGTTCTGGCAGCTCTGCTGCTTAAGATGGGTGGCTACGGCCTCTTCAGGGTGATCATGCCAATGCTGCCCAGTGTCGATAAGGCGTTCGTGACTATCATTGCAGTCATCGCAGTGATCTCCATAGTCTACGGAGCCTTCATGGCGCTGGCTCAAAAGGATATCAAGAAGCTTGTCGCCTACTCGTCCGTCAGCCACATGGGATTTGTGACTCTCGGAGCCGTGGCATTCACCTGGATGTCAGTTACCGGTGCCATGTTCCAGCAGTTCTCGCACGGAATCATCACCTGCGTCCTGTTCATGTCTGCAGGAACCATACAGCACGTTGTAGGCACCAGGGTCATTGCCGATTTAGGCGGTCTGGCTGATCGCATGCCCAAGTTTGCAGTTCTGATGATGGCCGGATTCATGGCGTCTCTCGGACTTCCTGGCATGAGCGGATTCGTAGCTGAGTTCATGGTCCTGACCGGATCATATGCCACACTTCCCACCTACACCATAATCGTGGTATTCCTGAGCGTGGCATCTACTGCCGCTTATCACCTCTGGGCCATGCAGAAAGCCATGTTCGGACCGATCTTGAAGAAGTATATGAATGTCCATGATCCGCACAACTACGAGTTGTTCTCCATGGCCATGATCATAGTGCTGGCTCTGATCTTTGGAATCCAGCCAGGCCTGATGACAGATATCATGGGCACGGCGGCAACCCAGATTATGGAGCCGGTAAAGACTTTAACCCAGATGGGGGTGATCTGAAGTGGACTTCACACACTACGCACCCCTCTGGGGAGAAGCGCTTCTAACTGTCCTGGCAGTGCTTGTAGTGCTGCTCGGATCTCTGATGAAGAACAGCGGCAAGCTCATGGGCTACCTGAGCGCAGCTGGATTGGTGGCAGCACTCGGATTGGTGGCCGGCAACTTGACCATCAAGCCTACCCTGTTCTTCTTTGATACAATCTCGGTAGATGCCCTGTCTCAGTTCTTCAAGGCGGTCTTCCTGGTTGTGTCACTCTTGGTAGTGATTGCATCACTGTCCAAGTACACTGGAAAGGGAGCCGACGAGTATTTCGCTCTGGTGCTCTTTGCGACAGTTGGCATGATGGTTGTGTCCAGCTCGATTGATATCGTTACTCTGTTTGTTGGCTTTGAGCTGGCCAGCCTGTCCACCTATGCCCTGGCAGCGTTTGACAAAACGAAGAAGAACCTTGAAGCGGCTATGAAGTACTTCATCTTCGGCTCAGTCGCTTCCGCCTTCATGCTCTTCGGTTTCTCGCTCCTATATGGCATGGCGGGATCAACCAAACTCGCCGATATCGCTCTAGCCTCTCTGGCCGACTTCGGCCCGGCAACATTAGTGGCTCTGCTCTTCGTGATAGTCGGATTTGCCTTCAAGATGGCTCTGGTTCCATTCCATATGTGGGCTCCTGATACCTACGAGGGCGCACCACCTCTGGTCTCAGCCCTTCTTGCGGCTGGCTCCAAGAAGATGGGATTTGCCGCTGCATTCAGGGTGATCATCATCGCTCTGGTAGCTCTGCGAATGGAGTGGTACCTCGCTTTCGCCATCTTGGCGGCCTTGACCATGACTCTTGGCAATCTGGCCGCCTGCTGGCAGAATAACGTGCGGCGCATCCTGGCTTATTCATCGATCGCTCAGGCAGGCTACATCTCCATCGCCTTTGTGGTGGTTGGAGCGGCTTACGGAGCCGATCCGGTCAATGTGCTGAACCTGGGCATGCTCCCGGCGGATCAACTGGGAATAGCTGGCGCTTTGCTGCTCATCCTGGGCCACGCTCTCATGAAGACGGGAGCATTCATCGGCACGGCTCAGGTTGCAAGCAACGTCTCCAAGGGGAGCGATACCGACGCGGATGACATATCCAACTATGCAGGTCTTGCCAAGAGGGCACCCATCACAGCGTTTTGCATGCTAATCTTCATGTTTGCGCTGGCGGGCATACCCCCTACGGCAGGATTCGTGGGCAAGTTCGTGCTCTTCAGCTCGGCCATCTATTCAGGTCTCGTCTGGTTAGCTGTCCTTGCCATCCTCAACAGCGCTCTGTCGCTGGTCTACTACCTGAAGATCATCAGCTACATGTATCTGAAGGAACCGGCGGGCTCTAAGATGCCAGAGAAGAACGGATATGTAGTGGCGCTTGTCCTGACGATGTTAGCCGTCGTCTGGATAGGTGTCTTCCCAGAACAATTCGTCAACTGGGCACTTCAGGCAGCAGCGGTTCTGCTGCCTCAATAAATTTTTTAAAAACTTTTTTCGACTGCTAATTTGCCTCTTTTCAAATATCCTTGCAGATGTTCCTGGTCCTCGCTGCCCAGAAAAGCAGTTTATACTTGGAGGGATCATGAACTATATCAAGGAAACATGGAGATGATTCAGATCATGTCAGCAAATCAAAAGGTGGAACTGAAGGTTCTCGGGATGGCATGCGGCGGCTGTTCTTCAGCTGTGGAAAAGGCCCTTCGGAATTTAGAGGGCGTCGCCTCTGCCAGAGTTGATCTGGCAAAGAAGACGGCTTATGTGGATTATAATACTGAAAAACTCACTCTCGAAGACCTTAAGAAAGCCGTTCTGGGCGCAGGCTATAAAATTGGATAGTTAATATTATTGTGCCTGTATCAATGATGTCGGCATTTTCATTCACGGGATCTCAGGCAACCACCACTTGAAATCTATATAGATTATTTTTTAGAATAATTCTTCTCTAAAATCTATATTCTATTTTGGCAAAAAATATATGGCCGCCATACAATCCAGTTATGGTGTTATGAAAATGCAATCCAAATCGCTCTTGATAGGCCTTCTTTTATCATTTGCCATATTTGCGTCTTTAATTCCTGCAGGCATGGCTGAGGATATAATCGAAAGGCAAGAGACCGCAAAGAATGTCATTCTTCTTATCGGAGATGGCATGGGATTTCCTCAACTGACATTGGCCCGAATAGATAAAGCCGGTGAGAATCTCTCGGAGTATGGCGATGTTGAATTATCTATGGATGGGATACAAGTATCCAGCTACGTCAGCACATACAGTGCGAACTCTTTTGTGACCGACTCCGCTCCCGCGGCAACAGCTATTGCATCAGGTGATAAGACCAATAATGGTGTAATCGGCCAGGACGCAGCAGCCGTTCAGGGAGAAAAGGACGGCAAGAATCTGACCACAATCCTGGAGATGGCTGAAAAAGCAGGCCTCTCCACCGGGCTTGTCACCACTACCAGGATCACTCATGCGACGCCAGCAGCTTTCTATGCCCATGTGGACAACCGGGACAATGAGAGCGAAATCGCCGATCAGCTCTTAGAGAGCGATTTGGAGGTCATTTTAGGCGGAGGACTTCAGTATTTTGTCGGAAAGAATCAGACTGATCCAGCAGGCAAATCAGGCAAGAGAACTGATGACAGAAATCTGCTCTCAGAATTTGTGTCTCAAGGATATGTTGCAGTCTATAATGGCAGCGCTTTTCAGGATGTAGATGCCAATAAGACTGAAAGACTCCTGGGCCTGTTTGATAGTTCCCATATGCTCTATGAGCTGGAGAGGAGTTGCTCGCCTGATTCCGAGCCAAGCCTTGCAGATATGACAAAAAAAGCTATCCAAATCTTATCCACGAATCCCAAAGGCTTCTTCCTCATGGTCGAGGGCGGTAGAATAGATCACGCCGCACATGAGAGAAATCTGAGCAAGATGGCAGCAGATACCCTGGCCTTTGATGAGGCGGTTAATGCTTCCCTGAATTTTGCATCTCATGATAACCAGACCCTCGTAATAGTAACCGCAGATCATGAATGCGGCGGATTGGCCCTGCAGCCGGAGAATTTAGAGGAGTATGAGGCAGGCAGTATCGATCCGATCTTCGCCTCTGGCACTGCCAAGACTTCAGGACCCAGATATGATTTCATAACGGAGATGCAAGAGGCTACCCACACTGCTGTTGACGTTCCAATCATGGCCTCAGGACCGGGTGCTGAAAAGGTGAGCCACGGCAAGCTCGACAACACTCAGATCTTCTCGATTATGAAGGAGGCTTTCGGCTTTTAGCTTAAAATCCTCCCATCAAATTTTAAGGATGATATTGGAGATGATTAATATGTTCCCTGACAGGTTATGGACTGTTTACAGTATTACTGAGGATGATTTTATCGAGCGGGAGAGATGCCTCGAAGAGCTTAAAGGAACTGGACTGGAACAAAACTTTCTCGAATCACTGGCATTGCACTGCCACATCTGTCCAGTATCCGGAATATGCAGCGTCGTGAGAGATAATACCTTCTTGGGAGTTAGGACATGTTAAAGCTTAATGAAGATCGCCATGCCGGCGTTGCAGCCATCGTTTTGATTAAAGCTGTCCCAGGCCAGGAAAAGGATGCATTCCGCGCTCTCAAGGAAGTCAGCGGAGTAAAGAGCCTCTATCACATCTTCGGAGATCATGATGTCTTTATGGTTTTACAGTCCGCTGGCATCGCATCTCTCGAAAGGATATTGGATAGCATAAAAGAGATGCCATCTGTGAATTCAGTTAAAGCCTTACTCGTGGAGCCAGAGGTCAATTGCTCGATAGATCCAATCTGCCGGAAAAGAGAATTATGCTTAATTGAATGAGGGATTAGTTCCAATAAGATATGCATATAATTACATCTGATTTTTTTGCTAGGTTTTGCTCCTGCAGCCTAATTGCATTAGGTATTCGTTTTTTAGCCTAATTGTCTTCGGATCACTGATTTATCGACCTAACACTATTATGCGATCCAATCAATGGAGTGATTGATCGTAGCATGTCAATAAAGATGCGTCTGGATGAACTTTCGCCCGGCCAGAGGGGCCGGATTGCAGCCATCTCATCTTGCGGTGCTCTTCGCCAGAGGATGATGGAGATGGGGCTAGTCAATGGCGCAGAGATTACTGTTGTCAGACTGGCTCCTTCTGGAGGTTCCGTTGAGATATTCTTGAAGGGCTACAGTTTGGCCTTGAGAAGAGCCGAAGCTGTAAATGTCTTCTTGGAGGTGGACCAAATATGAATTGCATTGCATCGGTGTCCTGCGGAAGCCTGCCTCTTGCCTTTCTTCCAGAAGGCATAGAGGCCGCGGTATTCGAAGTAAGAGGTAGTAGAGGCGCAGCCAGACACTTGGAGGACATGGGCTTCATTTCTCCTGCAAAAGTGATGGTCTTGAGGTCATGTTCGCCTGGAGCCGTTCTGGTGCAGCTTAAAGACTCAAGAATTGCCCTGTCCAGGGGAATGGCCATGAAGATATTTGTGAAGACCATTGATGACAGGAGCATTGAAGATATTTGCGCAAATGAGAAGATGGGAGTGGATCTATGATCAGAGCAGCTCTTATCGGCAACCCCAATGTCGGCAAGACAGAGATCTTCAATCGTTTGACAGGCCTCTCTCAGAGGGTTGGAAACTTTCCAGGCGTTACCGTTGAGAAGAAAGCTGGCAGGCTCCTGCACAATGGAGTTGAGATGGAGATCGTCGATCTGCCGGGAACATACAGCTTCTCCTGCATGGCGAAAGATGAGACTGCCGCCAGAGACTACATAGTCAACGAGAAACCAGATGTAGTTGTCGATATCGTGGATGGTACAAACCTGGAAAGAAATCTATATCTCACATTACTCTTGCAGGAGATGAATGTCAATTTGGTTTTAGCTGTGAATCGATGGGACATGACAAAGGCCAGAGAGATAGATATAGATCTCGATAAGCTCTCCCTCCTGCTTGGCTGTCCTGTAGTCTCAACTGTGGCCGTCACTGGCGAAGGACTTCCAAATCTACTTGATGCAGTAGCGGCAACGTTTGATCAAAATGATCATGATGACAAGATCATTGCGCACAGCGAATGCCATAAAGATCTCGCATCTGACCTTCAATATGATCAACAGAGCCTTCTCGCTCAGATGAGGTACGAGAAAATAGCAAAGATAGCTGAAGCGATCGTCAAAAGAAGCGCGGAGCCGAAATCTACCTATACCGATATGCTGGATCAGGTCTTCTTGAACAAATACCTAGGCATACCCATCTTTCTCATGCTTCTGTGGGTGATGTTCCAGTTTGCATTCAACGTCTCAGAGCCATTCGTTGTCATCATCGAGAAGGCATTTGGGCTGATGGGGGCCTGGTCTGATCAGGCCATATCCGATCCTCATCTGGCTTCCTTCGTATCACAGGGCATCGTTAGCGGGCTAGGCTCAGTTCTGGTCTTCGTCCCGCCCATCTTTGGCCTGTTCTTCGGACTGTCAATTCTCGAAGACAGCGGCTATATGGCTCGAGCGGCATTTGTCATGGACCAGTTCATGAATCGCCTGGGACTTCATGGACGATCCTTTATACCTCTGATGATAGGCTTTGGCTGCAATGTTCCTGCCATCATGGCAGCCAGAAGCATGGACAATGAGAAGGACCGGATGATAACTATGCTGATCAGCCCGCTCGTGAGCTGCAGCGCGCGTCTTCCGGTTTATGTGCTGATTTCAGGAGCAATATTCGGAGCGGGGTATGCCGGCTCAGCAGTCTTTGTAGTCTATGCTCTCGGAATCGTTCTTGCTGTGATTATGGCACTCGTCTTTCGAAAGACCCTCTTTAAAGGCGAGCCGTCTCCTTTCGTACTGGAGTTGCCGCCATATGTCGTGCCTGATTTGAGAAGTGCTCTCTACCATATGTGGGGCCGAGGAAAATCGTTCTTGAAAAAGGCCGGGACAATTGTGTTCGGGGCGACGTTGGTCATCTGGTACCTCTCCGTCCATCCCTGGCAGGCGACCAACGGCGGCCAACTGATCGACGGATCTTACATAGCAATGATAGGCCATCTCATCGAGCCAGTTTTCCTGCCATTTGGATGGAATTGGATGGCAGGGGTAGCTTTGCTCTTCGGGCTTCTTGCCAAAGAGGTGGTCGTTGGCACCTATGGCGTGCTTCTTTCGGCATCCGAGAGCGATCTCGGAGAAGCACTTGTAAGTGCGGGCATATTTACGCCCCTTACTGGTTTTGCCTTCATGGCCTTCGTCCTGATCTATGTGCCATGCGTTGCCGTCATCGGTACAATTGCCAAAGAGACAGAATCGCACTTCTGGCCTCTCTTTATGCTGGGGCTGCAGACTCTGCTGGCTTTTCTCGTCGCAGGAATAATTATCGGCGCAGGAAGCCTTCTCGGATATAGCTAGAGAAATGATCTGTCAAGATAATTAGGAAGAATCAAGGAGCAGAACATGGAAGAATTGAACAAAACAATAGCATCGAGGATGGGATATTATTCCCTGCTGCTTGGAATAGGATACGCTGCATCTGCACTGTTGCAAGCTGCAGAAAACCAGGCGGCTCTATTGGGTGCACTTCCCGCAATTGGAGTAATGATCGTGCTGTCGGCCACATATCTTATGGGCTCTAAGGCTCTTTTTGCCCGAAGAAGAGATGGGCTATCCTTCGTTTTAGGCGGGATGCTTCTCTCAGGGACGGTAGGTGTATTGTATCTGATTATGACGGGAGCTGATGGCCTGTTGTATCTTCTCGGAGAAGCTGAGGATTTTTCTTTGATGTCTTTTGCTTCACCGTCAACAGTCCTCATGGTCTTCGCTTTGCCCCTATTAAAGATAACAAGGAGGCTCACTCGCGGGGTGGTCTGGTGAGAGATTTCCTGGATGAATTGATATATAAGATGACCATTAAAAACCTTCAACTGATTTAGCATGAAAAGCCATCTATCCAGGAAGGCCGAGGACTACCTTGAGGCGATTTATATCATTGCTCAGGATAAGGGGCATGCAAGAGTTCGGGATATCTGCAAACTGCTTGGGGTGAAACCTCCAACTGTAGTGGAGATGGTCAAAAAACTGGCGGGTCATGGATATCTCGTCTACAAGAAGAATGAAGGAATATATCTCACAAAAGAGGGCGAGGAGATCGGAAGGGTCGTCTTAGACCGTCATAACACCATATTCGCCTTTCTAAAGTTCATTGGAGTGCCGGAGTCAATTGCCAATGAGGATGCCTGCGTGATAGAGCATGATCTGAATGCCAAGACGGTAGATCAAATCAAGAGTCTGGTGAGGTTCATCGAGTCCAGTCAAGATCATCGCAAGTGGCTAGATCATTTTGTAGCATTCTGCAATATTTCAGATCAGCCTTGCGGAAAGGCCAGGAAACTCGACTGATCATCAAAGTAGACTTTTAGGACGAATAGCCGAATTGGCCGGAAATATTTATAAGAATAAACTATCTAGTAGCAAAAAAGGAATACTGCAATGCTATCGCATCCCTCAAAATTAACTGAGCGCCGCTTGATGATCTCAATTGCCATCACCGGGTTCATTCTGATCGTCGAGGTGGCGGGTGGGCTTTGGACCGGAAGCCTTGCCCTGCTGTCTGACGCCGCTCATGTATTTTTGGACATCTTTGCCCTGGTCCTGAGCTATTCTGCATTGCGTCTGTCCTCTCTTCCGCCAACCGATAATTTTACCTTCGGATACCACCGTTTTGAGGTCTTTGCGTCGCTTATCAATGGGATAACGCTTGCTTTGATTTCGGCAGGAATCCTATGGGAGGCGTACCATCGTTTCCTGACTCCTCAACCGGTGTTGGGCATGGAGTTGCTTGTGATCGCTACGTTAGGTCTTGGGGCGAATCTCCTGGTGGCTTTCATATTGGGCGGGCATCAACATCATGCAGACCACCATGACCATGACGATGATCACGAGCATCACCATGCGAATGCAAAGGACGCAAATGTTGAGAGCGCATTATTACATGTCCTGGGAGATGCGGCCTCTTCTTTAGGAGTGATTGCCGCAGGCGCAATTATCTGGAAGACCGGTTGGACGCTGGCCGATCCCTTGGCCGGTGTCCTTATAGGAATAATCATCATCGCCGGATCCTGGAAGGTGATCGGGTCATCAGCACGTATTCTGATGGAAGGGACGCCCTCATGCCTCAATTTAAAGGTCATCGAAGAGAATATGTGCCAATCTCCGGGAGTGGCTGAAGTGCATGATCTTCATATCTGGAATCTTTGTTCTAACCATGCCCTTCTCAGTGCCCATGTTGTGAAGGATAGCAGCAATCGCATCCCTTCGGAAGATGTCATCATGGACTTGAAGCTAAGGCTAAAGGAAGAATTTGGAATCGAGCACTCCACTCTGCAGCTTGAAGGCAGATGCTGCGATGAGAATTCGGTGTGCAGGACCTGCAGGTCTTCAAATTAGGGATGATAGGCCGTCTGCGTTTATCCCTATCGCTTTGAAGAACGTGTAGCAGAACACTCCGTCCTCCTCAGCCGTGCGATACAGATCCCTCACACCTGCCTCGAAATCCATCTGCTCAATTATCCCAGCCTCCACTGCCGCCTCACCCACACCCTCAATCATCGCTGTAAATGTCTTCCTGGTAAAGCCCTCGACCAGCTCTGGCTTGCTTGAGTCGACATAAACCATCCGTGGAGAAACGGACACATCTGAAAAGCCTGCTGCCTTCAGAAGCGGATAAAGCTCCCTGCCGATCATTGCATTGCCGCCTGCTCTCTTCTGCAGATCTACCTGGCAGGCTATCGCCCTCCGGGCCGCGGCGCTGTTCGGATGGAAGTAGGCTGAGCCGTGGTCGCCCTCGATTACAGTGATGCTACCTGCTGGCTTGATGAACTCCTTGAGAATGCGCAGCACTTCGACCGGATGAGGGAGGTGCTCCAAAACAAAACAGACAAAAAGATGATCAAAAGATCTCTTCCGGAATGGCAAATGAAATATGTCTCCCTGAATAACTCGCACATTGGACAGCTCTGCTGCGGCTACCCTTTTTTTGGCCTCATATGCCGAGGCCTCCGAGATCTCAACTGCAGCTATCATCGCTCCAGGGCTGTTTTTTGCCAGAGGCAGAGTCTGCGCCCCAACGCCGCAGCCGGCCTCTAAAATGAGAGATCCCGGCGGGAAAATGGTATCAGAGTGCAGCAACTCCTCTAGGGTGGAGGCCTGGTCCTGCAGCCGGATGCTCTCTCTCGAATGGTAGCCGTGAACGTAGGCATTGATCATGGCGGCACGTTTGCTGCCGGTTTATATCAGCCTTTCTTTTCAACCTTGCGTGGATGCCACAATCCAAATCAGATAATCCTCTACTTCGCCATTGTTGGCAAGCCCTTCAAAGGATAGGCCTCCTTCAATGTTGAACCTGAATCTGGAATATGCTGGTCCCACAGATGCATCAGAAGGCACATCGAAGTCAAGCGTATTAAGACTCTCTGCCAGATCTTCATCATCAAATATTTGCTCTTTTGCATCCTCATAGAAGTCCCCGTCGCCATTGAAATCGACCCAAGCATTCAGTTTTCCTGGAATAGATGCATTGATGTAGACTGTAGCTGTAGATCCCTGGGTTAGATTTGCGGCAAATATTACGCCATCTTCATCAGCGAGGTTATTTTTGGTTCTTCGCTATTTTAAATGGGTGATAAAGTGGTTCTTTGTCTCTGCGCCTCTGTGGTTCAATTAATAAGTTGCTGAAGATTAAGCCTAATGCTACTGAACAAAACCACAGAGACGCAGAGGCACAGAGATGAGATTAACACCTAAAAGACAGAGTGGCTCAAATTGACCCATAGAAAATAGCGAGGAGCCCTATTTATCTTAGGACTGGAAAACTCAAATTCAATTTACCAACATGAATCAGCGAGGAGCCCGCTATTTTATATGAGTTAACACGCAAAGGATTTTAAAGCATCGCATCAAATCGAAAATATTCCCATGCGTGCCCTGCAGTTGCTGTTGCTCTTCATACCTGCCTCCCTGCTTGCCCATTGGGCTGGCACCAACGAGATCTTCGTCTTTGCATCTTCAGCTCTGGCAATCATCCCCCTGGCCAAGCTGCTCGGCGAGGCAACTGAAGTCCTAGCAGAAAAGACCGGCCCGCGCATAGGCGGCCTTCTCAATGCCACCTTCGGCAATGCTGCAGAGCTGATCATCACGCTCGCCGCCATCCGAGCCGGGCAGATCCAATTGGTGCTCGCTTCGCTTACCGGCTCCATTCTCGGCAACCTCCTCCTGGTTCTCGGATTCTCAATGTTCATGGGCGGCCTCAAGAACGGCAGGCAGATCTTCGACCGCCGCCAGGTGGACACCGATGCCACCATGACCATTCTGGCTTTGATCGCCATGACTGTGCCCTCTCTCTTCAGCCTCTACATACCGGACGGCCAACTGGTGGAGGAGCTGAGCCTCACCACCGCTGCCGCCATGCTGATCCTCTACATGCTCTTCGTGGTCTACACTCTGCAAAGCTGCACTAAAGAGAAATGCAATGCAGTGACTGTCAGAGAGGCCCTGCCGTCTCATGCCTGGAGCGCCGGCAGAGCGACCGCCATTATGGGCCTCTCCATGATCGGAATTGCCCTCATGAGCGAGCTATTGGTGGCATCGGTTGAGGCTGTCACAGATACCCTGGGCCTCACACCATTCTTCGTTGGAATCATCATAGTGCCAATCATTGGAAACGTGGCCGAACACCTGGTCTCTGTGCAGGCTGCAATGCAGGATAAAATGGATCTGTCGCTCTCCATTGCGCTTGGCTCCAGCCTGCAAATAGCCCTTTTCGTGACCCCAGTGCTGGTCTTCGTCTCGCTGCTCCTGAACAGCCCCCTCACTCTCCAGTTCAACCAACTTGAGTTGATCGCCCTCACCGCAGCATCCATGATCTCTGCGCTCGTATCTCTGGATGGCGAGTCCAACTGGCTGGAGGGAGCAATGCTCTTGGCAGTGTACGGCATTTTAAGCCTGGCGTTCTTCTTTTTGCCTATGAAACTATAGCATTTTCAATCAGGATTCCTCACGACACCAAATATACGCCGATGACTATCAGAGCCACCGCAACCGTTTTGAGTGCCATCGTCTTTCTGTCCAGCTCCTCAGCCAGCAGGCCCGGAACAAACAGCCCCAGGAGGATGACGTAAACAAGAGTGATAAAGGGCTGCATTGCCGCAACGCTTGAGACTAAAGTCACGGAACCTTTGCCATAGGCGAAGATGAATGCACCCCGGCCTAGGAGGTCGAAGAGCTCATCAGCAAAAAGGGCCAGGATGAGAAACGCTCCGCCTCTGAAATATCCAGCGGCTTCTTTTCTTATGCTCTTGCGTCCCAGGAACGGCAGCACAGTGAGAAGGCTTCCCAGAGATGACCATAGGATGAGATGCCATTCTGTCATGAAGCCGAGAAGATACTTGGAAGCGAGAGCATAGGCTGCAGTGAAGACCCAGAAGACTGACATGTACTTTAATGCCGGGGAGAGGATGAAGCTGCCCTGCCTGCTGGGCCTGTAAGATATCATCAGAGCACTGATAACCAACAGTGCTCCTCCCAAATAATGATACAGCTCGAGAGTTTCCCCTAAAAAGAGATATGCTCCCAGGAAGACGAAGACCGGAAAGACATAGACCATAGCCGCCACTCTGCTGGTCTCCTCTTGTTTCAGAGCTATCAGATATGCAGTCCACAGGATCACCTGGAAGGCTCCAGCGATAAGGGCATAAAGAGTCTGAGGATAGACAAATCCCCAACCGAGGTAAGCAGGAATGGCGAGGACGAGCGTCTGCTGCATAACCACAAGAACGACCAGGTAGGCCAGAGGATCTCGCACAAATCGGCCCAGTATGAGCTTGTCAATGATGCCTGTGACAGAAAGAGCAGCAGCGCCCACAAGAGAGAGAATAAGCCAGTCCACGAAGATAGTCCGGCTGACAGAGAGTTATAGATTTCGCATTCGATCGATTAAATTAGCCAATTAAGATATTTTCACATCTCTTATGAATTCTACTTAATTTTTCCCAAATACGCTTATAAATTAGGCATTTGTGTTAACCATTGGTGGTAATATTGCTTTCAATCCGATCACTGCTATTATGCTCTCTCTTATTATCTCTTATATTCACAGGCGCGGCTTCAGCTCAAGATGCAGCCATCAGTGCTGCTGATAACGCCTGGGTGCTCATCAGTGCTGCTTTGGTTTTGATCATGATACCCGGAGTTGGCCTCTTCTACGGGGGAATGGTCAGAAAGAAGAACGCCATCTC
The DNA here is from genome assembly GCA_964518035.1 of uncultured Methanotrichaceae archaeon. Taxonomy (GTDB): domain Archaea; phylum Halobacteriota; class Methanosarcinia; order Methanotrichales; family Methanotrichaceae; genus Methanothrix. The sequence continues at coordinate 17,472 of CAZFFD010000037.1, forward strand.
CACGATCATCTTCAGTTTTGCCGTGATGGGCATAATAAGCCTACAATGGATCTTATACGGCTACACTCTGGCCTTCGGACATGATATCTCCGGGCTCATCGGCGGCCTTGACTTTCTGGGGCTGGCAAACGTTGGGATGGAGGCCAAAGAAGGCCTCTCAATTCCCTCGCTTACCTTCATGATCTTTCAAGCCATGTTCGCCATCATCACAGTCTCTTTGATCACTGGATCTTACGTGGAACGAATCAAATTCAGCTCCTTTCTCGTTTTCTCTCTCGCCTGGGCTACTCTGGTCTATGATCCGGTGGCCCACTGGGTCTGGGGCGGGGGCTGGCTGCAGCAATTGGGTGCTCTCGATTTTGCAGGCGGAATTGTTGTTCATATCACAGCGGGCGTCTCTGCACTCGCCGTGGCAATGGTTATAGGCGCTCGACGGGGCTTTGGCACTGATCCGATGGAGCCGCACAACATCCCTACAACTGTCATGGGCGCGGCCCTTCTATGGTTTGGATGGTTCGGCTTTAATGCTGGCTCGGCTCTTGCCGCAAACGGCATTGCAGCCAACGCATTCGTCACAACCAACACTTCTGCTGCAGCAGCGGCTACTACCTGGATGCTTTTGTCCTGGCGGCAGAGGGCTCCTTCCGCTCTCGGCATAGTGACTGGCGCAGTAGCCGGGCTGGCAGCAATAACTCCTGCCGCAGGCTTTGTGACCCCTCTGGCGGCAATTCCCATTGGCGTCCTGGCTGCAGTCGCCGGCTACTATGCCATTATCCTCATCCGGGGCAGCGGCAGAGTCGATGATTCGCTGGACGTCTTAGCCTGCCACGGCATCGGCAGCACCTGGGGCGTTCTTGCCACAGGCATCTTTGCAACAATTGGAGCCACTGGCCTGATTGCCGGAAATAGCCATCAAGTGATTGTGCAGCTCCTGGCCATTGCCGTCACCTGGGCCTACTCCTTTGTAGTCACCTTTGGGCTGGCCAAGGGAATCGATGCCATCATGGGACTGCGTGTGCGAGATGAAGAAGAATCCGTGGGTCTCGACATCAGCCAGCATGGCGAGGGCGCTTATATGTGAGGAGAAAAAGATGAAGAAGATTGAAGCCATAATTAGGCCCGAGAAGCTGCACCTGCTCAGAAGCAAGATGGACCAGAAAGGCTTTTCGGGAATGACAGTGACCGAGGTCAAAGGCCGAGGCCGACAGAAGGGCATTGCCTTGCAGTGGCGGGCTGGAGACTATCGGGTGGAGTTTCTCCAGAAGATGAAGCTGGAGATGGTGGTCGATGATAAAGACGCAGAGTCTGTCATCGACCTCATCTGTGAGCATGCCCAGACAGGTGAGGCTGGGGACGGCAAGATCTTCGTTTATCCGGTGGAGGATGTGGTGCGAGTTCGCACAAAGGAGAGGGGTTGCGGGGCAATTTAAATTTTTTATATTGGAAGCAAATGCTTCGTCAAATCATTTATGATTGATTCATACAAATTAAGGTGATTTGGTAGATCACGATCCGCTCAAGAAATCCGCCAGACGCTCTATAGATTGCGAAATATTGCCCCATGAATGGTTATGATTCTTTCTTAAATACTATTAAGTAGATTAAAATTATCGGATATGATTCGAAATGAAATTGCCGGAAAGAGTTACTATCGCTTTAGATGAAGAGACTGCATGCCTTTTCAAGAAGATGAGAGATGACATGGGCATGTCTCAAAGCGAGTTGATGAGGGAGTCATTGAAGTTTTTTGGCAAGCACAAGATGCTCTTTGAGTTTGCCGAAGATAAGATGGTCTATACCCATGCTGAGATGCTCTCAGCAGGTGAGCATGTAATCCTGGATATAGATCACTGGATACTGTTCTTAAACTTCATCGAAACCCATCCTGATAATGAAAAATTCTGGAACCTGCATAAAGAGGTCTGCAGGTCTCATGCCGAGCAGTTCAAGCACAAGCTCTTCAATGCTGAGAGCATAATCCGGAGGCTGGAGATCTGCAATCTATTTAAAATGATAAAGACCGGCAAGAACGATTTTACCTTAATCTTCGGCTCGGACTGCACTAAAAAATTCGTCCGAATCGAGCTTGAAGAGATATTTGCGGGAATGGGCTTTATGGTTGAGATCAAAGAAGACTTCTCCAAGCTGAGAATCAAGCTAATCCATGATCTTTAGTCCTTTTCCACTTTTTCCGATGATGAGCATCGTCCTTCTTAACCCAGGGCCTTATGACTTTCGCATAATGGCATCTTCCTGAAGAGGGCCGGAGGATTTTGAGCAGAAGGCGCGGTTGGGCTAATAGCAAGATCACCCTATTAAATTTTCCCCTTTTCCAGAAGGGCATAGACCTCTTCCATAGACGCTTTTATGCCTATTTTTCTTTTCTCTGCAGTTGGAATTCCCCCCATTGAACATATTAAAAATTTTCGTTATGAATCTTTATGTTTTTTTCATAAGAAATATGATATGAACAATTATGAATATTTCTTAAAAATGATTAAGTAAAGGACGGTGAGGAGCAATATCTGGTGAGAAAAATGAAAGCAAGAAACTGGACTACATGGGAAGGATACTTGCTCTCGGCAAAGGGGCAGACAAGGACTGGTGCCGCGGGACTCTGTCTGAAGCCCTGGGATCAGATTCTGCCTGAAGAGGGCGCAGAAGAAAGAATGGGCTGCTCGGAGCCTTTCTGGAGGGCTTGGGAAAGATATCTTCCTTCAGAAGAGATGGATGCAACAGCGCATTTGCTATCTGTATCGGGCGTGCAGAGGCCGGAAAGGGTGCGAGTCTGATCAGAATTTAATTCATTTTTTTTTGTATTCAGGAGGCAACATAGTGGCTAAATCATATACAGTAAAAGGGTGTCATTGATGAATCTCAGAAGGCCGAACGCTAATGAAGCAACGGGTACATTCAACCGATCGAGAAGTGTCGTTGCTATGTCTGGAATATGCACCAGATGCATAGATGGATGCAAAGGTGGCTGCGAGACATGGCTTGCCTCCTTCCGAGGCAGAGAAGTGCTCTACCCAGGTCCATTCGGAGAGATGACTGCAGGAGCAGACAAGAACTATCCCTTAGATTATTCTCATCTTAACATTCAGGGCTATGCAGTCGGAGCTTTTGGACTTCCTGAAGGAGTGGAACCAGGTCCGGATACGTCCATATTCCCCAATGTGGACGTCACTACCGAGTACGGTTGGTCCAAGAAGGTTCGGATGAAGTTGCCGATTTTTACCGGCGCTCTGGGATCGACAGATATTGCCAGGAAGAACTGGGAGCACTTTGCAGTGGGCGCTGCCATTTCCGGCATCACGCTCGTCTGCGGCGAGAACGTCTGCGGAGTAGACCCGGAACTCGTGCTAAACAGTAAGGGCCTTGTGCAGAAATCTCCGGAGATGGATCGCAGGATCGAGACATACAAGCGATTCCATGAGGGATTTGGCGAGATACTTGTGCAGATGAATGTGGAGGATACTCGCCTGGGAGTTGCCGAGTACGTCTCATCCCGGCATAACCTGGAGACCATCGAGCTTAAGTGGGGCCAGGGAGCCAAATGCATCGGCGGCGAGATTAAGGTTAACAGCCTGGAGAGAGCCCAAGAGCTGAAGTCAAGAGGCTATGTCGTTGCACCAGATCCCGGCAGCTTGGAGGTTCAGAAGGCCTACAAGTCCGGAGCCATAAAAGAATTCGAGAGGCACTCTCGCCTCGGGTTCGTATCCAGGGATGGATTCTTCGAAGAGATTGACCGTCTGCGGGATCTGGGATTCAAGCGTATTACCCTCAAGACCGGAGCCTACAGCATGGCTGAGCTGGCCATGGCCATACGCTACGGTGCCGAGGCCAAACTCGATCTGCTCACCATCGACGGTGCGCCAGGTGGGACAGGAATGAGCCCCTGGCCTATGATGAATGAATGGGGCATCCCGACATTCTACCTGCAGGCTCTGGCTTACGAGTTTTGCGATAGGCTTACCCGGCGCGGCATGAGGGTCCCGGACATCGCCATGGCTGGCGGTTTCTCTACCGAGGACGGGGTCTTCAAGGCAATCGCCATGGGCGCTCCCTTTGTCAAGGCGGTTTGCATGGGCCGGGCGCTCATGATTCCAGGAATGGTTGGAAAGAACATCGGAAGCTGGCTTGAGAAGGGAGACCTCCCGGCAAGCGTCTCCAAGTACGGAGGCAGTGCTGAGGAGATCTTCGTCTCTTACGAGGACATCAAGGCCAAGTACGGCCAGGATATCAAGAATATCCCCCTGGGAGCAATCGGCCTGTATACCTATTGCCAGAAGTTCAGAACTGGAATGCAGCAACTTATGGCAGGTTCCCGCAACTTCAGGCTGTCTACCATCTCTCGAAAGGACCTCATGGCCCTGACCGAAGAGGCAGCCTATGTCTCAGGCATACCTTATGTCATGGATGCCTATCGCAATGAGGCAGAGGCTATACTTGACGCCTGGATTTAAATCAGCGAGTAGAATTGCCTGAATATATCAGGCATTTCTTATTTTATTTTTCCTTGTGACTTATGAGGAGCTGCTAAAACCATTCTTCTCTCACTCACCGGCATCCTTGATTCCTAGAGCATCAAGCTCCCATTCACTCAGGCCTACACCCCTTAAGCGGTCCCGGTTGCCGCGCAGGCTTTCCAGTGAGCTGATGCCCATGCCGCCCAGCATTTCGGCGATCTCATGTGACCAGGCTGAGATGAGGTTGCACAGCCTCTGTGAGGCGATCTCAATATTCAATCGACCGGTGAGGCGTGGATCTTGAGCGCAAATGCCCCAATTGCATTTGCCGGTATAGCACTTCTGACAGAGGGTACAGCCCATAGCAATGAGTGCGGCGGATCCTATGTAAACTGCGTCAGCGCCCAAGGCGATGGCCTTGACGACATCAGCACTGCAACGAATTCCGCCAGCGGCGATTATGGAGCATTTGTTCCTGATGCCTTCACCTAGAAGCCTCCGGTCCAGGGAGGATATGGCTAGCTCAATTGGGATTCCGACGTTGTCCCGAATGGCTTTAGGAGCTGCGCCCGTCCCACCTCGCAGGCCATCGATAGCGATTATATCCGCGCCGGCCCGCACAATTCCTGAGCCGATGGCGGCAAAGTTATGCACAGCGGCAATCTTTACGGATATGGGCTTTTCGTAGTTGGTGGCCTCCTTCAGCGCGTGGATGAGCATGGAGAGATCTTCAATGGAATAGATATCATGATGCGGAGCCGGCGATATGGCATCAGTACCAGCAGGGATCATGCGCGTCTCTGCAACATTCGCCGAGACCTTCTCGCCTGGCAGGTGGCCGCCGATTCCGGGCTTGGCTCCCTGGCCCACCTTGATCTCGACAGCAGCAGCGCAGTTGAGGTATTCTGCGTCAATGCCGAAGCGTCCCGAGGCCACCTGTACTACGGCGCACTTTCCAAACTCTTCTCTCATCTCACGGGGAAGGCCGCCTTCGCCAGTATTGAAGTATGTGCCTGAACCGCAGGCGGCTGTTGCCAGTGATCGAAATGCGTTGTAGCTTATGGCTCCGTAGGACATGGCCGAGAAAAGGATGGGGGTTTGCACCTCCAGGTTGGGCTTGGCACCCAGAAATGTGCGTAGCTCCATTGGCTCTTTCAATGGGTCAATGGATGGATCGGTGACCTGAGATGGATTAAGCAAGAAGTGGTCCCAGTAAATGCGAAACTGCTTATCGTTTCCAGATCCCGTGAGTATCACTCCACCAGTCTCCGCCTGTTTCCTGAGGTCATCCAACTTCTCACGAGACCAGGAGACATTGGGCCTAAAGGCCGATTGCGATGGGCGTACCACTATAGCATGTTTGGGGCAGAATACCACGCATCTCTGGCATCCAGCGCACTTGTAATCATCGGATGTCAGTCGGTCGGCCACGGGATCGTAATTATGGGTGCCAAAGGCGCACTGTCGCTCGCAGCCTCTGCACTGGCCGCATTTTTCTTCGTCCCTTATAATCTGGAACTCAGGAAAGATGAATGATTTCATGCAAAATCTTCCTCATGCCATTTAATTCGCTTCATAGCCTTGATCTCGCTTGAATCGATGATGTGCAGGCAGAAAATGCCTGGTAACTATTCAGCCATGCCGTCTAAATCATTATAAATTCAGGCAGCAATCCGA